>CALBEV010000085.1 GCA_937891045.1 uncultured Burkholderiales bacterium
TTGCCCCAGGGTGCGCACAAAGGGCACCATGATCTGCACGTTGGTCAGGCCCATCTCACCGCGCACGCGCTTGAGGGCTTCGCACTCCATGGCAAAAGCTTCGCCAAAATCGCGGCTGATGTAACGCGCTGCGCCGCGGAAACCCAACATCGGGTTTTCTTCTTCCGGCTCGTAACGGCTGCCGCCAATGAGTTTGCGGTATTCGTTGCTCTTGAAGTCCGACAAACGAACGATGACCGGCTTGGGCCAGAAAGCGGCGGCGATGCTGGCCACGCCTTCGGTGACTTTGTCCACATAAAAAGCACGGGGGGACGCATGGCCACGGGCAACGGATTCCACGGCTTTTTTCAGGTCAGCGTCGATGGCGGGGTAATCCAGGATGGCCTTGGGATGCACGCCAATGTTGTTGTTGATGATGAACTCCAGACGGGCCAGGCCTACACCGGCATTGGGCAGCTGAGCAAAATCAAAGGCCAGCTGGGGGTTACCCACGTTCATCATGATCTTGGTTTTGATCTCGGGCAGCACACCGCGCTGGATCTCGCTGATCTCGGTTTCCAGCAAGCCGTCGTAAATGTGGCCGGTATCGCCCTCGGCGCAGCTGACGGTGACCAGCGTGCCTTCGGCAAGTTGCTCGGTGGCGTTTCCGCAACCGACCACCGCAGGAATTCCCAGTTCTCGGGCAATGATGGCGGCGTGGCAAGTGCGACCACCCCGGTTGGTCACAATGGCGCTGGCGCGCTTCATGACGGGCTCCCAATTAGGGTCGGTCATGTCGGTCACCAACACATCACCGGGCTGGACTTGGTCCATCTCGCTGATGTTGTGCACCAAGCGCACGGGGCCCGTGCCGATTTTTTGGCCAATCGCCCTGCCCTCGGCCAGGATGGCACTTTTGCCTTTGAGCTTGTAACGCAGCTCTGGCGTGCCTTTGGCTTGGCTCTTCACCGTTTCTGGTCGCGCTTGCAAGATGTAGAGCAAGCCATCGGTGCCGTCTTTGCCCCACTCAATGTCCATGGCGCGGCCGTAATGCTGCTCGATGACCACCGCGTAGCGGGCCAATTGCTCGACCTCAACATCGGTCAGGCTGTAGCGGTTGCGCAGTTCGGTGGGCACGTCGGTGGTTTTGACCAACTTGCCCGAAGCGGCTTTTTCAGCGGGGGTGGCAAACACCATCTCGATCAGCTTGGAGCCCAGGTTACGGCGGATCACGCTGCGATTGCCCGCGGCCAACATCGGCTTGTAGACATAGAACTCGTCTGGATTGACGGCACCCTGCACCACCGTCTCTCCCAAGCCATAGCTGGAGGTGATGAACACCACGTCTTCGAAGCCCGACTCGGTGTCGATGGTGAACATGACACCGGCCGCACCCAAATCGGAGCGCACCATGCGCTGCACACCCGCCGACAAGGCCACGTCCGCGTGGGCAAAACCCTTGTGCACGCGGTAGCTGATGGCGCGGTCGTTGTACAAGGAGGCGAACACCTCTTTCATCTTGTGCAGCACGTCCTCGATGCCGACCACGTTCAGGAAGGTTTCTTGTTGGCCTGCGAACGACGCATCGGGCAAATCTTCGGCGGTGGCCGAAGAGCGCACCGCAAACGAAGCCTCAGGGTTGTCGCCCTGCAAACGCACAAAAGCTTCGCGAATCGCTTGCGCCAAGTCGGCCGGGAAAGGCTGGGCTTCGACCATGGCGCGAATTTCAGCACCCGCTGCGGCCAAGGCGCGCACGTCCTCGGTATCCAAAGCGTCCAAACGCGCATTGATGCGCTCGGTCAGGCCCCCAAACGCCAAAAACTGACGAAAAGCGTGGGCGGTGGTGGCAAAACCCGTGGGCACGCGAACGCCAGAAGGCAACTGGGAAATCATTTCCCCCAAACTCGCGTTTTTGCCCCCAACCGACTCGACGTCGGTCATGCGCAATTGTTCAAAGGGAACAACCAAGGCGGTCTCATTGAAAAGTTCAGACATACAAAGCTCCAAAGTTAAAACCCGGCTCCAAGGCGCAACCGGGGTTTTTGTTGTTCTTTGAATGGAACCCCGAATAGACAGCAATGGATAATCGACTGATTTTAGGGGTCTTGTTGACTCCGCCATTTGAAATTACCTCAACCATGTCAAACCGCACCGTTTTTTTCGTCTCAGACGGCACCGGCATCACCGCCGAAACTTTCGGCAACGCCATACTGGCCCAGTTCGACATGAAAACCCGGCATGTGCGACTGCCCTTCACCGACACCATCGACAAAGCACACCAAGCGGTTCGGCAAATCAACCACACTGGCGACGCCGAGGGCAACAAACCGATCGTGTTCACCACCTTGGTGAACATGGATGTCCTCAAAGTGCTGCAAGAAAACTGCCAAGGCATGCTGCTGGACATGTTTGGCACCTTTGTGAACCCCCTGGAAAGCGAATTGGGCATCAAATCACACCACCGCATCGGCCGTTTCTCGGATGTGAGCAAAAGCCAGGAATACCACGACCGGATCGAAGCCATCAACTTCTCGCTGGCCCATGACGATGGCCAGTCCAACCGAGACCTGGAGTCGGCCGATGTGATTTTGGTAGGCGTCAGCCGCAGCGGCAAAACCCCAACCAGCTTGTACTTGGCCATGCAGCACGGATTGAAAGCCGCCAACTACCCTTTGATTCCAGAAGACTTTGACCGCAAACAGCTGCCCCCTGCCCTGGTGCCTCACCGGCAAAAAATTTTTGGATTGAGCATTCACCCCGATCGGCTGGCCGAAATACGCGCCGAGCGCCGGCCCAACTCCCGTTACGCCAGCCTTGAAAACTGCCGCATGGAAGTGTCAGAGGCAGAAGCCATGATGCGCCGGTCCAGCATCCGCTGGCTGTCCACCACCACCAAGTCGATTGAAGAG
>CALBEV010000086.1 GCA_937891045.1 uncultured Burkholderiales bacterium
ACAAAATGCGTTTCGCCAACTCGGGCACCGAAGCCGTGATGGGTGCGGTGCGCACTGCCCGTGGCTTTACCAAGCGCGACCGCATCGCCATCGTCGAAGGTTCGTTCCATGGCCTGTATGACGAGATGATGTGGAAGTCGGACATCGAACATTGGGACCCCAGGGGCAGCAGCCCGCCGCAAGTGATTCCTTTTGGCGTCGGTGTCCCCGCCCGCAGCAGAGAGTTGCTCAGCATCATCAGCCACAACGACTTTGAGGCATTAGAGAACCTGTTCAACACCCAAGGCGAGCAATTGGCCTGCGTGGTGTTGGAACCCATCATTGGCAATGCAGGCAGTGTGTCGGCCAGCCAAGCTTGGTTGCAACGCTTGCGCGACCTGTGCACCCAGCACGGCACGCTGTTGATCATCGACGAGGTGAAGTCGGGCTTTCGCGTGGCCAAAGGCGGTGCCCAATCTTTGTACGGCATCTATGGCGACTTGAGCACCTATGCCAAAGCCATGGGCAATGGCTACCCCGTAGCTGCCTTTGGTGGCCGCGCCGAGGTGATGGACGTGGTGGGCTCGGGACCAGGTGCTGTGGTGCACGGCGGCACCTACACTGGCAATTTGGTAGGCTTGAGTGCAGCCCACAAAACCTTGGACCTCTTGAGCCACACCGATGCGCTGCAAACCATCAACCACACAGGCGAACGCTTGCAAGCCTTGCTGGGCCGGGTCTTCACCGCAGCGGGTGTGGAACACGCATTCGCCGGACCACCGGCCATGTTTGGCATCCACTTCAGTGCGTCGGTGCCTACCAACTACCGCGACTGGCGCAAGACCAACAGTGCGCTCTACAACCGCTTTGCCTGGGGCTTGATCGACCGCGGTTTCATGCTGGAACCCGATTCACGCGAACCATGGTTTGTTTGCGAGGCGCATCAGCACATGGACTTTGGCCAGTTGGAAGACATGGCGACCGAGGCGATGAAGGCGGCACTAAGCCAGGCTTGAAGGGTTCGCTTTGCCCGCCCTGCATTTGTCAGAGCAATACAAAACCTGCTCCCAGTTTTTCGCCCAAGACTTGCGCCAGGTCATCTCACGGCCACAGGTTTTGCAAGGTTTGCTGGGCAGGCTTTGCTTGTTGCCTTTGAAGTCAGCTGGTGTTTTTTTCATGCATGCCGCCCCTGTTTCAATGGCTTACCAAGCATGCAACTCATTCACAGGAAACCGGTTTTCTTTCACCGCATCCACAAAGGCTGTCATGGCCCCCAAGATGGTGCCGGACTCGTTCATGAAGTTGTGCGCAAACTTGGGCACCTTGCCTTGGGTCACGCCCAGCATGTCGTGCAGCACCAAAATCTGGCCTGCCGTGTCCACGCCCGCACCAATGCCGATGGTGGCGCAGCTGGTCAGGGCCTTGGTGATCTTGGCTGACAACACCGCAGGCACCATCTCCAGCACCAAGGCTTGCGCACCCGCGTTTTGCAATTGCAGCGCGTCTTGCATGAGTTGTTCGGCGCCGCTGTCGGTGCGGCCTTGCACCCGGTAGCCGCCCAAGGTGTTCACGCTTTGCGGGGTCAGGCCCAAATGGCCACACACCGGAATACCACGGGTCACCAAATACGACACCGTGGGTGCCAACCACGCACCGCCTTCCAACTTCACCATGTGGGCACCGGCCTTCATCAGCACCGACGCGCTCTCAAAGGCTTGCTCGGGAGAGGCATAGCTGGCGAACGGCATGTCACCCAAAATGATGGGGCGGCCATTTTGTTTTTGCAAACCACGCGCCACGCATTCGGTGTGATAGCGCATGGCTTCAAGCGTCACCGGCAAGGTGCTGTTGTGGCCTTGGCACACCATGCCCAGCGAATCGCCCACCAACACAATTTCCACACCGGCCAAATCGGCCACGGCTGCAAAGCTGGCGTCATAGGCGGTGAGCATGGTGATTTTTTCGCCTTCGCTGTACATCTTCATCAAGCTGTGCAGGGTCATCGCTGGACGCTTGGGGCTGTCGGGGGTGCTGGGCTGAACGCTCATGGGGGTGTTTCCTTGTGCAAATGGAGGTGTCACGAATGCGATGCGGCATTCTAGGCAGTGGATTTATCATCCCGCACACTTTCAAACATCTGCCCATGGCGTGTCTCCAAAGCGACCGCCCAACAGGAGCCAAGCCATGTCCACTGCCAGCGATGACAAACCCGTTGTGCTGAATTCGCCACGCAAGATTTTGATGGCAAGCTTGATTGGCACCACCATCGAGTATTTCGATTTCTATATCTTTGGCACGGCGGCAGTGTTGGTGTTTCCGCATTTGTTTTTTGCAGCTTCCGATCCCAGTGTGGCCATCTTGCAGTCGCTGGCCACCTTTGGTTTGGCTTTTGTGGCACGGCCTGTGGGCTCGGCTTTGTTCGGCCACTTTGGGGATCGCATCGGTCGAAAGGCCACGCTGGTGGCGTCGTTACTCACCATGGGGGTTTCAACCGTTGCCATTGGTTTGCTGCCCTCTTATGCCGCCATCGGCATTGCCGCACCCATCTTGCTGGCAGTGTGCCGCTTTGGCCAGGGTTTGGGTTTGGGTGGTGAATGGGGCGGCGCGATTTTGCTGGCCACTGAAAACGCACCAGCGAACAAACGCGCTTTGTATGGCAGCGTGCCCCAACTGGGCGGGCCAATTGGCTTCTTTTTGTCAGGCAGTGTGTTCCTGGTGCTCACCACCCAAATGACTGAGGCCGATTTTCTGGCATGGGGTTGGCGCATTCCCTTCGTGGCCAGCGCTTTGTTGGTGTTGGTGGGCTTGTATGTGCGCTTGAACATTTCTGAAACGCCCCAGTTCCAAAAAGTCATGGATCAAAAAGCACGTGTCAATGTCCCCATCGTCACGGTATTCACCAAGCACACACGCTCTTTGATCTTGGGCATGCTGACAGGCTTGGGGCAATTCGTGTTGTTCTACCTGATCACGGTGTTCACCCTCAGCTGGGCCACCAGCTCCTTGGGCTACCAACGGCAAGATTTCTTGGTGCTGCAACTCATTGCGGTGGTTTTCTTCGCTATCTTCATTCCCATTGCCGCCAAAATGTCAGACAAGCGCGGTCGCACCACGGCCCTCACTTGGGGCGCGGTGGGCATTGTGGTGTTGGGCTTGTTCTTGGGCCCGATGTTGCAAGCGGGCAGCTTCACCACGGTGTTGGCTTTGTCTATTGGCATGGCGCTCATGGGCATGTGCTTTGGCCCCTTGGGCTTTCTGATGGCCGAGTTGTTTCCCACCGAAGTTCGTTACACCGGCGCTTCGTTGAGCTTCAATTTATCGGCCATCTTGGGCGCTTCGTTTGCGCCCTACATCGCCACCTGGCTGGCCACCAACCATGGCCTGCAATACGTGGGCTACTACCTGTCGGGCATGGCCAGCATCAGTGTGTTGGCACTGATGGCGGTGAAGAAACACACGGACCATGCTTGAAAAAATTCAAATCCGCGCTCGCTTTTTAGTGAATTTGTCATTGATTACGATAGCGTATGCACGAACTTAAACCCCATTACGCTGAAACCACAGACATTGTTTCTTCATTGAAAAAAAATGGTTTCTGTGTCATCAACGCCGCCAATGTCGCTCAGTGGATGAACTGCTCGACACAAGAGTTAAAGAATTTGTCATTGGATTGGGACAACATGCCACATGACAAATACTTGAAAGACGGTGGTCGTTACCGCCGCCGACGTCACAGCAGTTTTGTATTTGAAGACAACAAACTGTCAAAAGTACCCCACAGGGCGCATTGGCAATCTCTCGATTACAACGCGCTTCATGGCGGCATGGAGCGATTGTTTGAACCCGTGACAGACAGCACCATCGAGAAGTCTGCGTGGACAAAAATTTTGAACACATTGGCCTTGACCGCGAACCAGATCAGCCATCCAGTGGGGAAAAAATGGTGTATCGAGACGCATCAATTTCGCATTGATACAACCGATGGCATCGGTAGACCCACGCCGGAGGGTGCCCATCGCGATGGCGTTCATTTTGTAGCCGTCTTTATGGTGTGCCGTAAAGATATCAAGGGCGGCGAAACCCGCGTCTTTGATGCCAATGGACCGCATGGCGAACGATTCACCCTCACCGAGCCTTGGTCGTTGTTGCTATTGGATGACACGCGCATGATTCATGAGAGCACGCCCATTCAGCCATTGAATGCATTCGGCTATCGAGATACTTTGGTGGTGACCTTAAGTGAAAATTATTTTCAAAATGAGCGCAGCCCCATGCAGTTGGCGTAGTAAGTGGTGGTGCCTGGCCAATCTGAAAAAATACCCCGCACGCCCACATCCTGAGCCAGTACATGCACGGCTTCCATGATGTCGCCTTCGTTTTGAACGACGTCGCGCACTGACTGGTAATACCACCCACCTTTGCTCTCGGCCATGATGCCCGAACGCTCTAAAGACCAAGCGATGATGCTCAATCCAGCATCCTTGGCATTCTGGGCATACCTGGAAGGCACCATGGCTTGCTGGTGAACATCAAGCAAGGCAAAAAGGGGCGGCCCCACCCACTGAATACCTTTGGCCTTGTATTGTTGAAGTTGTTCAAGACTGGGCAAATCATCCGGCTTGAGGGCTGCATCCAAAAAAACCGCCTGCTTGGCGAACTCCGGTTCATGTGCAATCCAATACAGGATGTCCGCTTGATGAAATGACTGTGGGAACACATGAGACGGGTTGACGTTCGCCGCCTTGTACTCGTTCAACATTTTTTGCGCGAAGTCCGCCTGACTGAAGCCGTCAAACGGCATGGGCACCACCGCTTCTTTCAACTCCGGGGTCATTTTGACGCCCAATTTTTTGAACAGGGCGATGGATTCTTGATGGGTCATCAACGTTCCGCTGCTGGGGCCGCTGTACAAATCGGAGCGCCACTTGGGGGTGCCCTTCACAAACTCAGCTGGAGTCAACGCCGTGGGGTTGAATCCATCCATCTTGCCGCGCAAGGATTTGAATTCAGCAAGTGTGATGTCGGTGGTTCTGCATTCTGCGGATGCAGACGTTTTGCTTGAAGGGTCATAGGGCTTGAAGGCTTTTGTGCACTTCTCTGCCAATGGGGTTAGCAAAATATTGGTGGTGGTGTGCAAATCGTTTTGGGCGTGGCGACACACCAGTGCCTTGTCTTTGGTGAAGGTCACGTCGCATTCAATGACCCCGGCACCCATTCTGGCCGCCGCCTCGTACGACTCCTTGGCGTGCTCTGGAAACATCAGCGCTGCACCTCGGTGGCCAATCGAAAAATCAGTTTTTTCAAGCGGCTTGTTGCTACAACTTTCAAGCTTGGTCTTCAAGGCCGAGGACTTCATTTGAGAGATCAAAAAATACGGTCTGGGACCCACCTGCACATTCAACGCTTGCGCTGCTGAAAAAACAGGCATCATGAGGATGAAGGGTAGAAACAATTGAATAAAAGTGATTTTCATGGTTGATGTGGTCGTCAGGACTGAAAGAAGAAAATGTTTTACCGCATTCATGAGACATTATTGTGTAATGGTGTGTTTCAAAACGAATGCCTCCGCAGAAAGGAACACGGCATGTTGCTCTCCAGTCATGACATTTCAGAACACTTGAAAAGCCTCAACCATTGGCATGTTGACGATGCCCAATCCTTGATCTTCAAAGAATGGACCTTTGGCAACTTCAGAGCAGCCATGGGTTTTTTCGCTGCCGTCGGTGAGCTGGCAGAACGCGCCGATCATCACCCGGCCTTCATATCCAACTACACCAAAATGCGGATTGAATTGAGTACGCATGACGCCAAGGGGTTGACCTTGAAAGACTTTCAATTGGCACTTCAAATTGATGCATTGATTGACAATGATTTTTCTGGGCAGGTGATGAATTCACA
>CALBEV010000087.1 GCA_937891045.1 uncultured Burkholderiales bacterium
AGGCTGTCGGGCGGCGCCTCAAGCAAAGACTCGACCGCAGTGGCCGAGGACGGCGGCAGGTTCAGGCGGTTCAGGCGGGCAAACAACTGACCGGGTTGTCCGCCGAAAGATTGGCGAAACGCCACATGGCCATTGAGTTCGGTGGCGTCGATGTTCGCTTGCCAGTGCGCGCCCTCACGCGTGCCGCCCGCCACCACTTGGTGCAATCGGCGGTCATTGGCCACCAAGGTGTTGACCCGCAGGCCGATGCGGGTGGGCAGATAACTTTGCCATGCTGGTGGTGCGTTTTGTTGCAGCTTGTTGGGCTGTGTGTTGGCCCTTGGCACCAGGGCCAACCACTCGTCCACGTCCAAGCGGTCTATGGCCATGTTGGCAATGACACCGGAGTCGGGCAGTGTGGGCATTTGCTGCGGCGTGACACCCAGGCCCATGATGCCGCGCACAACTTGGGGCTCGGCCCCGCTCAGATCACGCACATACGTGAGCCGTGCCTCATTGCCCAGCGCCACTTGGATTTCGTCTTGCGGCCCTTGTGCAGACGTCCGGGATTGGATTTGGACCGACAAGTTGCGTTCACTGTCCGCTGTTTTGCCCAAAGGGGCGGGCCATGGCAATGCCAAGCCAGCCAGACGGCTGCGCACCGAAAGCGTGGGCTGCCCTTGTTGCCAAGCCAGTTCTGCGCTGTAGTCGGTTGCCCCGCTGGCGTTTTGTGTCAGCAGGTTCAAAGGATAAAACGCCTGCGCGCCCTGCAAACCCTCGGCACTCACCCGGCCTTTGGCCTGAAACTGCAACGCGGGTGGCTTGTTTCCAGTGCCAGATGGCCGCAGCCCGCCATCGATGCGCACAGGCCCACCCAACAGCTGTGCCTTCAAGGCGGCCACTCCAAAACCGGTTTGGTGAAACTGCAGCGTGCCCTGCAGTTTCTCTAGCCACGGTGTGCCGGGCAAAACGCGCAAACGGGTGTCACTGAATTGCACGCTGCCTTGCACCTGAGTTTTTTGCAACGCCAGCAGTGGCAAGCGCAGATCAACGCGGGTTTTGAGGGGCCCCTCGCCTTGGGCGTGGCGCAACGCACCTGAGAGCAGTTTGTCGAGGGGCGATTGCTGCACCAAGCGCAGCCAAGGCGCGGCGTTGCTTTGGCTTTCAGCTTGCACGCGCAGCACGGGCGCGTCGTGCATGTTGGCCATGTCCACCAAAGAGGCCTGCAGCGTGACCGCCGCGTCGCCTTCGCCCCAGCGGGCGCTGGCATCGCTCAGCTGCATGCCCAAGCCATCAAAAGTCAATTGGCCTTTCAGGGCCTGCAGCCGTGGCCAAGCAGCATCGTCCGCGTTACGCGGGGTGGTGGGCACCATGTCAAAGACAGCGTCTTTCAATTGGCCAGAAAAACGCAGCGTGCCTTCTTGTGGTGTGGCAAAGGGCAGTTTGGCCAAATCGCCGTTGAGTTGCATTTGCACCTTGTCGTATCGGCCCTTGACCAAGGCTTCGCGCAGGTAATCGCGCAGCGATTGCGGCAGGCTCAGCGGCAAGTAACGGTGGGCCGCCGAGACTTGGGCTCGGGTGATTTCGCCTTTCAGGGCCAACACACCGGGGCCTTGGCCGTTGGGCGCGGGTTGCCATTGGCCTTGCCAGGCCCCTTGCAGGTCGGCATTGGCCAGTTTGAGCTGCCATTGCGGCACATGCCACCTTTGGGCGCCTGGGGCGGAGGCCCCTTGGCGTTCCCAGCGTGCGCTGGCTTGCAGTGTTTGCAACGGCACCATGGCAGGCGACAACACACCGGGCAACCACACCGCACTGCCCGCCCCTGCGTTCAGCGCCATGTGCCCACCGGTTGGGTTCATCGTCAGTTTCAGGTCCATGCCCCGCAGGCCCGGCCAAGTGGGGCTCTGCGATGCGGACTTGGTGGCAGCCTTCGAGGCCTGTGCCGTGGCCGTTTTCGGGTACCAGCTCAGGCCTTGAACCGAGGCTTGTGCCTCGTAAGTTTCAGGCTGCCGCCAAGGCCCTTGCCAGCGCATTTGCAAATCCAACACGCGGCCTGACACGCTGCGCTCTTGCAAGGCGGGCCGCAGCGTCTGGCTCAGCGATGCATCCAGCGGCCACCCCAAGGCCAGTGTTTGCAGGGCTTGCAAGTCCAGCTGACTGGCCTTGAGCAGGCCTTTGGCAGGACGGCTGGCCTGTGCGTGCGTGACCTCCAAGGACACATGGCCCCCTGGCCCGTGCAGACCCTGATCGTTGACAAAAGCCAGGTTGTGGGTTTCGGCCACAAAGCCTTCGGCGTGCAGCTGCAGGCCCAGCCGCCCCGACAGTTGCTTGAATCCCAGCGGTGGTCCCTTGGGGGTCAGCTGGGCGCGCAGTCCCTTCAGGTCCACATCGGCCACGCCGCCGCGCCACTGGCCTTGGACGATGTCGGCCCAAAGTCGCAAACTCCCCTGGCCTTGGGTCTGGGTGGGCACAGGTATCTTTTCGGCGATCAGCTGGGCGGGCACCTGCGCTTGCAGTTGCGCCAGGTCCACTTGTGGCAGCAGGGCGTAGCCCTGGCCCGACCAGTCGGCCAAGCGTGCGGCATGCACCGACAGCAAAGACCGTTTGAACTGGCCCATCAGGACAAAGCGCTTGCCCAAAAGGGCTGGTGGGGTGGCATCCAGGCGCAGCGCGTGCTGGCGTGCCGAATTGCGGATCACCAGATCCACATCCCGCAGCGTCAAGGGGGCTTGGGCACCGGGTGTTGACCCTGGCCCATGCCAGTGCACACGCCCACTGCGCACAACCACTTCGCGTTGCGAGAACAACCAGTCACCGGCGGCCGAATCTCCTTGCGGCGTGGCCCCCCACGTCATGCCCGCTATGCGCCATTGGCCGTCTGCGGTCAGCTGTACTTCCAGCTCGGGCGCGTCCAGCACCAGCTGCTCCAGCTGCCCCAGCACGGCTGAGCGCAGGCTGAGCGCCACCAGCACCCGGGGCAGGCGCAGCCCGGGGCGGCCGTGCGCGTCCAGCAGTTCGATGTCGCGCAGTTCAAAAGACGGGACCCAGCCGGTGCTTTGGGCTGACACCCCACCGATGCGCACAGGAACACCCAGCGATTGGCGGGCCAGGCTTTCCAGGGCAGGGCGAAATTCGGCGATTCGCGGCACAATCCAAAAATGAAGCGTCGCCCAGGCCAGGCCCAACACCAGCCCGGCGACCAGCAGGCCCCACAAAACAAGCCGAACCAGCCTCGCCAGCCAGGGGCGCAGCGGGGCTTCGGTGGGGGGCCAGGTGGGTGAAGACGGCACAAACATATGAATTAGAAAGTCAGCAGGAATTATGACCCGCAGCCAGTCCACGGACGAACGTTCTGACCCCGCTTCCTCAATTGTTTCACCCCCCGGTGCGCCCTGCCCTGCGCAATTGCCCCTTGATTTGTCCTTGTATTCGCGCTTTGTGCAGCGCTTGCACCGCCGCTACGCCTCTGAATTGCCGCTGCTGCCCCCCGGCCCCCCGAGCCGAGACAGCCTGAATGCGGCCTACGCCGCCTTGCAAGCCCAAGGCCTGGACACCAGCGCTGCTCTGCGTGTGCTGCGCCAGCTCACATTGGAGCGCTTGGCCAGTCTTGACTGCAGCCGCCAGGCTGACTTGGCGGTGGTCACCCACGGCATGACTTGGTTGGCCGAAGTCACGCTCGACATCGCTTGGCAGCAAGTCTCGGCAGACCTGGACGCGCTGCACGGTGCGCCCATCAAGGCCAGCGGCGAGCGGGCCGAGATGTGGATCATCGGCATGGGCAAGCTCGGGGCCCGCGAGCTGAATGTGTCGAGCGACATCGACCTGATTTATGTGTACGACGAAGACGGCCAGACCCGGGGCAACAGCGAAGGGCGCAACAAGGTCTCGTGCCAGGAATACTTCACCCGCGCCGTCAAGCGCATGTACGCCCTGATTGGTGACACCACCGAGCACGGATTTGTGTTCCGCGTTGATTTGGCCCTGCGGCCCAATGGCAACTCTGGCCCCAGCGTGATGTCCTTGGACGCCTTGGAGGAATATTTCCTGGTGCAAGGCCGCGAGTGGGAGCGTTTTGCCTGGATGAAAAGCCGTGTGGTCGCGCCCCGCAGTGCGGTGGTCAACGCATCGGCCGAGGCGCTGCGCGGCGTGGTGCTGCCCTTTGTGTTTCGCCGCTACCTCGACTACAACGTTTTCGAATCGTTGCGCACACTGCACCAACAAATCCGCGACCACGCGGCCAAACGCAGCGCGGGCCACCCCGAACGCGCCAATGATGTGAAGCTCTCGCGCGGTGGCATCCGTGAGATCGAATTCACGGTGCAGCTGCTGCAGGTGGTGCGTGGCGGCCAGTTTCCCGAGCTGCGCACCCGCCCTACGCTGGACGCCCTGCAGCGCGTGGCCAAAGCTGGGCTCATGCCGCAGGCCACGGCCGACGCTTTGAGCGCGGCCTATGTGTTTTTGCGCCAGGTGGAGCACCGCATACAGTACCTGGACGACCAGCAAACCCATGTGCTGCCTACTCGCGACGATGACCTGGACTGGATCGCGCAGACGTTGGGGCACGCCAGCACCTGCAGTTTCTTGAGCGCGCTGGACGCACACCGCGAAGTGGTGGCGCAAGAATTTGACACGCTGCTCGGTGGTGACCGCGACTGCAAAACCTGCCATGGCAAAAATGGCAAAACCGGCCGTGAGCACGCCGAGCTCGAGGCCGTGCTGGGCGATTTCAGTGGCGCGGTGCGCACCCGTCTGGCCTTGTGGGCCGATAACCCACGCGTGTTGGCCCTGCGTGACGATGCCCGTGGGCGCCTGATGCGTTTGCTTCAGCGCACTGCCCAATGGCTGGACGAGGGGCGCGTCAGCGACGAAGCCGTGCTGCGCATGGCCGACTGGATCGAGCCCCTGCTGCGTCGCGAAAGTTATTTGGCCCTCATGTTGGAGCGTCCTTCGGTGCACGAACGCCTTCTGCGCTTGCTGGGCGCGGCCAAATGGCCTGCCCGCTACTTGCTGCAGCACCCCGGCGTGATCGACGAGTTGGCCGGTGGCAACCTGTTTGACAGCCGCTTTGACGCGTCAGAGTTTGAAGGCGAACTGCAAGCGCGGCGTGCAGCCCTGCAACGCACCGGAGAGGACGACGAAGAAAGCCTGCTCAATTTGCTGCGCCGCGCCCACCACGCGGAGCAGTTCCGCACACTGGCCCGTGACGTCGAAGGCGTGCTCACCGTGGAGCAAGTGGCCGACGACTTGAGCGCTCTGGCCGATGCCGTGCTGCGCGTGACGGCCCGCTGGTGCTGGGACCGCCTGAAAAACCGCCACCGCGACGAACCGGCGATTGCCATCATTGGCTACGGCAAATTGGGCGGCAAAGAGTTGGGTTACGGCAGCGACCTGGACATCGTTTTTGTGTACGACGATGAAGATGAACGTGCTCAGGAAATCTACGCCAGCTACGTGCGCAAAATGATCAACTGGATGACGGTCAAAACCGCCGAAGGTGATTTGTACGAGATCGACACCGCCCTGCGCCCCAACGGCAACTCGGGCCTGCTCGTGACCCGCTTTGAAGCCTATGCCGACTACCAAGAGCAGCGCGGCAGCAACGCCGCTTGGACTTGGGAACACCAAGCCATGACCCGCGCCCGCTTTGTCATGGGCCTGCCCAGCCTGGCGCCTCGATTTGACGCCGTGCGCCACGCCGTCATCGGCGCCCCGCGTGACGCGGCCAGCCTGAAAGCCGAAATTGTGGCCATGCGCGACAAAGTGCGCCAGGGCCACCCGGTCAAGGCCGAGCGCTTTGATGTGAAACACAGCCCCGGCGGCATGGTGGACGCCGAGTTTGCCGTGCAATATCTGGTGCTGCTGCACACCGCCGCCCACCCGGAACTGGCCGACAACGTGGGCAACATCGCCTTGCTGATTCGCGCTGAAGCCGTGGGTTTGCTGCCCCAGGGCATCGGCCAAGCCACCGCCAACGCCTACCGCGAGCTGCGTCGCGTGCAACACCACGCCCGCCTGAACGAAGAGCCCACCGACGTGCCGATGGCCACTTTGGCCAGCGAGCGCGATGTGGTGCTGGCGCTCTGGCGCGGGGTGATGGGCTGAGCGCCCCTGCCTTCGGCCCAGCCTGGGGCTGCGGTATGGCAAAACGTGAAAATCAGTCAGAAAACAGCAAGGTAACCGCCAAAATTGCCTAATAACCAACACTTAAAGATTGATAATATTTTTTTATAAGCACTAAAGTTATACCAATGACAAAATCCAACCCTTCAGAGCGCACCAGCGCCAAGGAAGTTGGCCATGAAAAAAACCTTGTCATTGATTCAACTGCAACACGCCTCGTTGTTTCTGGGCGCGGCGTGCGCCATGTCCCACACATGGGCTCAAGCCAGCGATCCAGCCCCAAAGACCTACCCTTTGGTCGAGGTGGTGGAAAAGCCTCTGGAATACCGCCAGTTTGAAAAAGTGGAGATCACGGGGTCATCGATTGTTCGCAAGGAACAAACCAAAGCTTTGCCAGTGCAGCTGATCACACGCGAAGACATCCGGCGGTCTGGGGCCAGCAACATGGTCGATGTTTTGCACAACTTACCCATCATGTCCATGGTGGTCAACAGCGCCGCCATGACCACGACCATCGGCGGTTACACCGCGGCCTCCTTGCGCGGCATGCCCGGCCAGATGACGAGGAGCAGGTCGCGGAACTCCTTC
>CALBEV010000088.1 GCA_937891045.1 uncultured Burkholderiales bacterium
AGCAACAGCCTTCTAAGCTGTGGGTCGGGGGTTCGATCCCCTCCGGGCAGGCCACATGGGGCTCAGTGAGCGCCCCCAGAGGGTGGTGGTTTTTCTTTGGCCGCTTTGTCAAAGAAGTGGTACCAGCATTCTTGCTTGGCCAAGACATTGCTCTTATTGTCCAAGCAGTAGAAGCGGCGAATTTTTTTCTCACGGTCGGTGACGAACCAACTGCGGTAGAGGGTTTTATCCAATACATACATGATGGCGGTGCGCGACTTGGGACAGCCGTCGCCCAAAATACATGAGCGCATCACGTTCGAGCTGGTGTAGAGCTCGATCGACACCACGGGTAGTTTTTTGCCAGATTGGGTGGCCACCAAGCGCACAGCACAAGTGGATCCAGTGACTTTGTCAAGACCGTCTTTTTCGGCCAGCATATTGGCTTCTTGCGCCAACAATTGGCGGTACCACTCGCCAATCACGCCACGACAAATAAAGTACTCTTCTGTATCGGTTTTGTGAAAAGGTTCGATATAGGGGCGGCGATTGGCATCGAAATAGAACAGGGGTTCCTGGCCTTCAAAAGTGCGTTTGGGCCGTTCAACCGCTGCCGGGGCGTCTTTACCTGCAGGGGCTTTCTCTTCTTTTTTGGGCTCAGGCTTCTTAGCGGCGTCATCCGCTTTTTTCTCTTGCTTGGCCGGTTCAGGTTTGGGCTTGGGGTCTTCTGCCCGGGCCAAGTTCAGGCATGCCAGGGCCATCAGCATTGGCAATAAACGCAAAAAGTAAGAATATGTTTTCATGGCATGAGAAGAGGTCGTGTCAATGTATCGGCACATGAAGGGCGGTCTTGAGCCAGCAACGCATCAAGGGTTCTCAACGGTGTAGCAGGTTTGGTCCCGGTGCCATTTGCCGGTGTCTGTGACGCAGTGGTGTTGAATGAGTTGTCGGCTGACATCTGAAAAAAAGTAAGACCGCATGATGGCTGTGCGGTTGGGGACGAAATTGACAGTGCGAAAAATGGGGCACTGTTCATGCCGAATGCATCGGTCAAACTGGCGTGGGCTTTCAAACAACTGAATGCCGATGCGCCCGGGGGTGAGGCTGCGCTCTGTGCCATAGGTCACGATGCAGGTTTTTGGATCGACAAAAGGCAATTCAATCAATTCATTGAAATAGTTCATTTCAGCGACCACCAATTCAAGAAACCAGGGCGCCACGATGCCTGAACATTCGTAATAGTCGATCTTGTCATTGTTGTAAACCACCTCGCCCAATGGCTTGTTGTCCTTGGACAAGCGCAGCATCGGGTCCTTGCCCGAATTAGGCGGGCGTACTTGTGAAGCACGAGGCGCTTCATCTTTGCCTTCTTGACTCTCTACGCCTTCATTCAAAACAGCTTGCACCCGGCGTGAAAAATTCTCTTCTTCTTGTGGGGTGGCCGAACGCTTTTCAGGGATGGGTTTGAACTTGGGTTCAGTGGCAGGCTTGTCATCAGAACAAGCTGTCAATCCCACAAGCATGAGAAATGCAAGCGATCGGATGTGAGAAGTTTTGAGCATGGTCAACATTGGAAATGGCATGCGGGGTATTATCAACTTAAGGACCGCTTGGCCAGGTCGATCTAGAAGCAACCATGACTATTTCAATTCAATCCTTTATACCTACTTTGGCTGCTGCCATGGCGCTGACCATGGTGGGGTGTGGGGGAGGCAATAACAGTGTGGGCGAGCCAACTGGTAATCCGCATTTGGTTTCTGCGGATTCAAGAATCATGTCGCCGAAATTGATGACGGTTGACGGGACCGATATTTACTTTGCCAATCAGGGAAACACTGGCATAAACAGCGTGTTGAGAATCAGTCAAATTGAATCATTGGATACTGCCGGGTACCCCGGGTTTTATGAAGTTTATGGTGTGGCGTTTAACAGCAATAGAGAGTTGTATGTAACCGGCAAACCAAGTTCTAATATTGCAGCAGTACTGAAAGCAACTTCTGGATCTCCATTAATTACCAGTATCGGTAGTTACTACGGGCTTGCGTTTCTGGCTAATGACGATTTGATTTCTGCTATTCAAAATTCGCCGCCAATGACAGTTTCTGTCAATACCAGTGCCAGTAGTTACACCAACTCCACAGCAGTGAACATCACTGAAACGCCACTTTCCTTTGTTCGAAAAGGTCAGTTTGTATACATTTCAACCCAACAAAATCGCATTTATAAAATAGATACCACAATCACACCCTTTTCTCCAACGCCACTTGTTTTAACTGGCCTTGCTCTGGAGTCGCCAAATGGTATTGCCTTTGACGGCGATGATATGTATGTGGTTAATTTCGGACCTAGTACAGGCACTGGCAGTTGGATTGCAAAAATAACCAACGAAACCACAATGACTGAATTCAAAAAAGATATCAATTGGTTATGCGCCAGCGCTGGTATTGCAGTCAGGGGCAATTACATCTATGTCAGCAACGGCAGTAAGGACATGAATGGAAATCCAATTACGTCATGCGGCACCATTCCAAACACAACAACCAGCAACAAAAACACCATCGTGAAATTCTTCCACTGAAGAATCCATCACCGCTTCTGATACTGCGCCTTGCCAAACAAGGTTTCCATCGCCTTCTTGTCGTTTTGCAAGGGCTTTCGTAAATCAGCCAACACCTCGCAGCCGCGAACAACAGCAGGGCGTGCGCTGATCATGTCAAACCATTCTTTCAAGCGCGGGTAATCGGCCCAATCGATACCTTGGTTTTTCCAACTGCGCAGCCAAGGGAAGATGGCCATGTCAGCGATGCTGTAGGTTTTGCCAGCGATATACGGGTGAAGGGCGAGTTGTTTGTCCATCACGCCATACAAACGCCGGGCTTCATTGGTGTAGCGGTCGATGCCGTACTGAACCTTTTCAGGCGCATAAATCCTGAAATGGTGCGCTTGACCCAGCATGGGCCCGACGCCACCCATTTGAAACATCAACCACTGCAGCACGTCATATTTGGCGCGGTCGCTTTTGGGCATGAACTTGCCAAACTTGGCGGCCAGGTAAATCAGAATCGCGCCCGACTCGAACAAGCTGATGGGCTGACCATCGGGGCCGTTCGGGTCTACCAAGGCTGGAATCTTGTTGTTCGGGCTGATGGTTAAAAACTCGGGCGTGAACTGTTCGCCTTCGCCAATATGGATAGGGTGCGCCAGCCAGTCGCGGCCCAGCCGCATGCCACATTCCTCCAACATGATGTGGACTTTGTGGCCATTCGGCGTGGGCCAGCTGTAGACATCGATCATGCTCAGCTGCCTCGAGTCACGGGCATTTCCACGTCTTGGGGTGCTGTGCTGATGTGCCTGGCCAACTCGAGTTTGGCAATCGCGTTGCGGTGCACTTCATCTGGACCATCGGCCAAGCGCAAGGTGCGTTGGTTGGCGTAGGCATAAGCCAAGGGAAAATCGTCGCTGACACCACCACCGCCGTGCGCTTGGATGGCCCAGTCGATGATTTGGCAAGCCATGTTCGGGGCAATCACCTTGATCATGGCGATTTCAGTGCGAGCGATTTTGTTGCCCACGGTGTCCATCATGTAAGCGGCTTTCAGGGTCAGCAAGCGGGCTTGCTCGATCATGATGCGGCCATCGGCCAAGCGCTCGTGCCAGACGCCTTGGGCGGACACCGGTTTGCCAAAAGCCACGCGGCTGTTCAAGCGCTTGACCATCAGTTCCATGGCGCGTTCAGCGGCACCGATGGTGCGCATGCAATGGTGAATCCGGCCTGGGCCCAAGCGGCCTTGGGCGATCTCGAAACCACGGCCTTCGCCCAGCAGCAGGTTGCCCACAGGAACGCGCACGTTTTTCAGGTCCACTTCCATGTGGCCGTGAGGTGCATCGTCGTAGCCAAACACCGAGAGTGGGCGCATGACGGTCACGCCAGGTGAATTGGCGGGCACGATGATCATGCTTTGTTGTGAATGTCTTGGTGCTTCGGGGTCGGTTTTGCCCATGACGATGTACACCGCGCAGCGGGGGTCGCCAGCACCAGAAGACCACCATTTGCGGCCATTGATGACGTAATGGTCGCCATCGCGCTCGATGCGGGTTTGGATGTTGGTGGCGTCTGACGAAGCCACTTCGGGCTCGGTCATCAGAAAGGCCGAGCGGATTTCACCGCGCAGCAGGGGTTCCAACCACTGGTCTTTCAGTGCTTCGCTGGCGTAGCGCTCGAAAGTTTCCATGTTGCCGGTGTCGGGTGCCGAGCAGTTGAACACCTCGGCGGCGAAGGGCACACGGCCCATGATTTCGCACAAGGGCGCGTATTCGAGGTTGCTCAAACCCTCGGGTGCGCGTTTGCTGTGCGGCAAAAACAAATTCCACAAACCGGCTTTGCGGGCCAGGGGCTTGAGTTCTTCAATCAGTTTGGTGGGCACCCAAGCGTTGCCTTTGGCACGGTTGTCGGCAATCTCTTGAAAGAAGCGTTTTTCGTTCGGGTAGATGTGCTCGTCCATGAAAGCGATCAAGCGCGCTTGCAGGGTTTTGACCTTGTCGGTGTAATCGAAGTTCATGCGTTGCTCCAGTTGGTGTTTGTCAGTGAGAACTGCGTTGGGCGAACAACCAGGCCAGTTCGGCCATGGGTCGGGCACCTGCGCCCGAGGCCTTGGCCTCGGCGCTGGACGCGGTGCCGTCTTCCACCCGTTTGGCAATGCCTTGCAAGATCGCCGCGATGCGGAACATGTTGTAGGCCAGGTAGAAATTCCAGTCTTTTTTCAGTGCTGCCAGTGTGGTGATGCCCGAACGCTGGCAGTACAAATCGACGTATTCGTCTTCCAAGGGAATGCCCAAAGCTGCGTGGTCCAGGCCGCCAATGCCCCGAAAACTGCCCGGCGGAATGTGCCAAGACATGCAGTGGTAGCTGA
This sequence comes from uncultured Burkholderiales bacterium, assembly GCA_937891045.1. The sequence continues at coordinate 4,890 of CALBEV010000088.1, forward strand.
AGTCGGCCAGCGGGTGGCCCAAGGTGGAGAGTTCCCAATCGAGCACCGCCAACACACGCGGCTCGGTGGGGTGGAAGATCAGGTTGTCCAAGCGGAAGTCGCCGTGCACGATCCAAGTGATATCGGCCCGGGCACTCTGGGGCATGTTGGCAGGCAACCAAGCCATCAGTTGGTCCATCTCAGCAATGGGCTGGGTGACGGAGGCCACGTATTGCTTGCTCCAGCGGCCAATTTGGCGGTCGAAGTAATTGCCAGGTTTGCCGAAACTTTCAAGGCCTTGGGCCTTGTAATCAACGGCGTGCAAAGCAGCGATGACGCGGTTCATTTCTAAATAAATGTCGCGGCGCTCAGTGGTGGACATGCCGGGCAAGGCTTGGTCCCACAGAACACGGCCTTGCACGAACTCCATGACGTAAAACGCGCGACCAATGATGGATTCGTCTTCGCACAAGACATGCATTTGCGCCACTGGCACACCAGTGCCGTGCAAACCGTGCATCACCTTGAACTCGCGTTCAATGGCATGGGCCGAGGGCAGCAACTTGGCCACAGGTCCGGGCTTGGCCCGCATCACATAGCTGGCGTTGGGCGTGTTGAGTTTGTAGGTGGGGTTGGACTGGCCGCCCTTGAACATCTCCACTTGCAAAGGGCCTTCAAAGCCCGGCATGTGTTGGCCCAGCCAGTCTTCCAAGGCGGCTGTGTCGAAGCGGTGCGCGTCACTCACCTGTTTGGTGCCAACGAAATTGTCAAAGTTGCTCATGGCCTTACTCCGTGGCGCTGATTTTCATCAGCGCCTGCTGGTTGCGTATCACCAGACCACCCGGCTCGATGCGCAGCGCCTCTTCGCGCTCCATCGCCTTCAGTTCTTGGTTGACCCGCTGGCGTGACGCGCCCAGCAATTGCGCCAATTCTTCTTGCGCCAGATGCAAGCCGATCCGAATCTCGTCGCCGTGGTTCAAGGAGGGGACGCCGTAACTGCGGGCCAAATGCAACAACTGCTTGGCCAAGCGTGAACGCAGGGGCAGGGTGTTGAGGTCTTCCAACAAGCCAAACAGCTGGCGAATGCGCCGGGCTTGCAAACGCAGCATCGCGTCGTAGAACTCAACATGCGTGGCCAAAATCTTTTGGAAATCGGCCTTGGCCACGCACAGGACGGTGGTCTCGCCGTGGGCATACACATCGTGGGTGCGGCTGTCGCCGTCCAGAATCGCCACATCGCCGAACCAGATGCCCGGCTCCACATAAGTGAAGGTGATTTGCTTGCCCGACAAAGCTGTGCTGCTGACACGCACCGCGCCCTTGGCGCAGGCCATCCACTCTTCGGGCGAGTCGCCCCGGGCGGCAATCAATTCGCCGTCTTTGAGTCGTTTGACATAAGCGCATCGGAGGATGTCGTGTCTGAGGGAAGGTGAAAGGGAAGAAAACCAGCGCCCGGCATTGACTGCCTCGCGTTCTTCAATGGTAAGGATTGGATCGTCCATCGTCTGTCGTGTGGGTGACCATAAAGCCCCAAGCTGTCACCGGCGGGACCACTCGGGGCTGGTTGATGAAATGTCAGGGTTTGTAGTGTGGCGTTTCTTTGTTCAAAAAAGCCTGGATGCCAATCCCCGCGTTGGGATGGTGCAGATTATTCACGAAGTGCTTTTTTTCCAGGGGCAACTGGGCATACAGGTCTTGCTGCTGGGCCGATGACAGCAACTCTTTGATGCTGGCCAAGGCGTTGGGTGCGCGTTGATTCAGCCGTTCGGCCAAGGCCAAGGCTTGTGTCAATGCTTCGCCTGGCGGGCTGAGTTGGTTCACCAAACCCCAGCGGTGCAAATCGGCGGCGCTGATTTTGTCGCCCAGCATCAACCACTGACTGACCAATGCGCGTGGCAAGGCACGCCCCAGGTGCCAGCTGCCACCGCCATCGGGCGACAGACCCACCGAGCTGTAGGCCATGACAAACACGCTGTCTTGCGCGGCCACCAAGAAATCGCAGGCCAGTGCCAACGAAAACCCAGCGCCTGCAGCCGCCCCTTCCACCGCCGAAATGACGGGTTTGGGAAAGGTCCGAATGGCTTCGATCCAGTTGTGCAAGCCTTCAATGCTTTGCGCTTGATGTTCTGGGGGCAGATCACGGTTGGAGAGCAATCGGTTCAAGTTGCCGCCCGCGCTGAAATGGGCGCCTTCGCCGGTGATGACGACACTGCGCACATCCGGGTTGCTTTCGGCCACGTTCAGGGTTTCAACACCAGCGCTGTACATCTCGGGGCCCAAGGCATTGCGGTGCTCAGGGTTGGAAATCGTCAAGACCAAGGTTTGACCTTGGCTGTGGCTTTTGAGTTGGGCGGTCATGGTGTCAATGGCTGGTGTGCAACAGGCTCAAGCCCAAAGCGCCACGGCGACGCAGCCAAGGGCTGGGGCGGTAGCGCGGGTCGCCATACACGGTTTGCAGGTTGAACAACACTTCCAACAGGTTGTCGGCCCCCAAGCTGTCTCCCAAGGCCAGTGGGCCTTTGGGGTAGCCCAAGCCCAGAGTGACGGCGGTGTCGAGGTCTTGTGGGGTGCAGATGCCTTGTTGGCAAATGTCGCTGGCGATGTTGACGATTTGGGCCAGCACCCGCTGGGTCACGAAGCCACCGCTGTCTTCGATGACGCTGACGGCTTTGCCATCACTCGCCATCAAGGCATGGGCCGCGTCCCGCATGTCGCTTCGCGTGGCCGGGTTGGTGGCCAAAACACGGCGTTTGGTGGCTGTGTCGGGCATCAGCATGTCCAGTCCCAAGGTGCGGGCGGGGTCGAGCCTCTCAACAATGGCGCAGGTGGTGACATCAAAACCCAAAGGAGCCACCAAACACAAGGCTTGAGGCGAGGGTGCGGACCCGGTTTCGATTTTGGCGCCCAGGTCTTTCAAGAGTTGCAAGAGTTCCGCACGGCGGGCGGCACGCGACGACACCCACACAGGCGGTAAATCGGCCACGCGTGGCGCTGATGGTTCTGGCGCAACTTGCGCTTTTCCATCGGTGTAGGTGTAGAAGCCTTGGCCGGTTTTGCGGCCGAGCCAGCCTCCTGCCAAGCGCTGGCTGGTGATGACGTTGGGGCGGTAGCGTGGTTCTTCAAAATACTGGTGGTAAATGGATTCCATCACGGGGTGTGAGACGTCCAAGGCCGTCAGATCCAACAATTCAAACGGGCCGAGTTTGAAGCCGACTTGGTCTTTCAAAATCCGGTCGATCGTGGCGAAATCGGCAATGCCCTCAGACGCGGTGCGCAAGGCCTCGGTGATGTAACCGCGCCCCGCGTGGTTGACGATGAAACCGGGGGTGTCTTTGGCCCGCACCCCTTGGTGACCCATGGCTTGGGCCAAGGACATGAGGCTTTGGCAAGTGGTTTCGCTGGTGGCCAGACCGGCCACAACTTCCACCACTTTCATCAGCGGCACAGGGTTGAAAAAATGAAAGCCCGCGAAGCGCTGCGGGTGCTTCATGTCGGCGGCCAGCGCTGTGACAGACAAAGACGATGTGTTGCTGGCCATGATGGCGGTCTCGGCCAACAGGTTTTCGAGTTGGGCGATGAGTGCTTTTTTGACCGTGAGGTTTTCCACCACGGCTTCAATCACGACATGGCATGGAGCCAGGTCGTGGAGGTGTTCGGCGGCTTTCAGGCGACTGCTGAAATCTTGAACTTGCTCAGCAGTGAGGCGACCTTTTTCTTGCAGTTTTTGCCACTGCCCACGTACCGCGGCACAGGCTTTGTCGGCAGCACCTGCGACAACATCGAACACCAGCACCTGGGCTTGCGCTTGGGTGGCCACTTGCGCAATGCCTTGTCCCATGGCACCGGCGCCGACCACCCCAATGTGTTGCGTTTTCTGATTCATAGCAAATGATTATGTCCCAGTGTCTATGCGTGATGGCTGATGGGCCTGTGACAGAATTGAATCAGATCAAACAACCACGCCCAAGGGGACACCATGACACTCAAGCTCTGCGGTTTTGCCGCCAGCAACTACTACAACAAGATCAAACTGCAACTGCTGGAAAAAGGTGTGCCTTTTGAAGAAGAGTTGGTTTGGACGGGTAACAACCATCCCAAATTGGTGTCGCGCTCTCCCATGGGCAAGGTGCCATTCATTGAAACGCCAGACGGCTATCTCTCGGAATCCTTGGTGTGTGCGGATTACATCGAAGCTGCTTACCCTGACAAACCGCTGGTGCCTGCAGACCCGTTTCAAGCGGCCAAGGTGCGTGAACTGATTGTGTACTTGGAGTTGCACATCGAGTTGGTGGTGAGGGCCTTGTACCCCCAAGCCTTTTTTGGTGGCCAAGTCAGTGACGGCACCAAAGAGAAAGTGCGCCAGCAATTGGCCAGAAATGTGCCTGCGTTCGCAGCTTTGGCCAAGTTTTCGCCCTATGTGGCGGGGGAGCAATTCACTTTGGCGGACTGCGCGGCGGCATTTCATTTGCCGATTGCCGTGTCTGCATGCAAGCTGGTACTGGGAGAAGACCTGCTGGCAGAGCTGCCTGTGAAAGCCTACACCCAACAAATGGCGCAGAACCCGCACATGGCTGGGGTGTTGGCCGCCCGCAAAGCCAACAGCGAGCTGATGATGAATTTGCTGAGCAAGAAAAAACCAGCTTGACTCAAGGACCCGGCAAGCCAAGGGCTTGGCTGATGAGCCAAGCGCTAGTGGGTTTCAGTTGCTGAACGAGGCGCGTTGGTTTTCCAGCGCAATCAGGCGGTCGAGTTCGGCGCAAACATCGGCCATGCGGCCAGAGATGACCATGCGACCCGCTGTGTGCTTGGGCGGGCGCTGGTCTTCAGCAATGCGCACCACGCGCAAAGGACGCTGACAAGCCATGCTGGGCATGGCGGCCACGGGTGTTTTGGCCATGATGTTGGACATGAGGGCGCGGTAGGCGGCGTCCACACGTTGAAAAACAGGTTGCTTGCTCCAAACGGCTGTGTTCATGGTGATCTCCTGAGCTTAAAACTGGTTGCGGATGAGGCCGACGGCCAAGCCTTCAATTTGGAAGGGCTCGCCAGCGCGAACATGGATGGTGTCGAAATCGGGGTTTTCGGGGTGCAGGGCAATGCCTTGGGGGGACTTTTGGAAGCGCTTGACGGTGACTTCTTCACCCAAGCGGGCCACCACGATTTGGCCGTTGCGGGCTTCCTGGGTGGTTTTGACCGCCAGCAAGTCGCCGTCCATGATGCCGATGTCGCGCATGGACAGGCCTTTGACCTTCAGCAGGTAGTCGGGTTGCTGCACAAACATGGACGCCTCGACTTGGTAGGTTTGTTCGATGTGTTCTTGCGCCAAGATGGGCGAACCGGCGGCGACACGACCCACCAGCGGCAACATGAGCTGCCCCAAACCTGGCAAAGTGAATTGCTTGAAACCGCTGCCGCCCAAGACGGGCTCGGGGTTGGCTTTGAGGCGGATGCCGCGAGAAGTGCCGCTGACCAACTGGATGACGCCTTTGCGGGCCAAGGCCTGCAAGTGCTCCTCGGCGGCGTTGGGGGATTTGAAACCCAACTCGGAGGCGATTTCGGCGCGGGTGGGCGGGGCGCCCGTGTTGTGGATGGCGGTTTGGATGAGTTCCAAAATTTGCTGCTGACGGGCTGTGAGCTTGATGTGGTCCATGGGGGCTCCTGCACTATGCTTGGGGTTCAGAAAAATATTCAAACAAGCTGTTTGGATATCCAGTAACTGTATTTTTAACCAGTTTTTAAGCTTTGGCAAGCATGCACCCGCAAATAAATTTAAAAACCGTGGTTTTGGGCACCGGTGGCACCATTGCTGGATTGGCTGCGGATCCTTCAAATCCAAGTAATTACAAAGCTTCCCAGTTAGGATTGACTGACATTCTGCAGCAGGCCGGTATTCAAACCGCAGGTCTGGAAATGCAAGATGTGGCCCGAATTGACAGCAAAGACATGGGTCCAGCGGTTTGGCGGCCCCTTTTGCAAGCCATTTCGCAGGCTCAAGAACGCTCCGATGTACAAGCCGTGATCATCACGCACGGCACCGACACCATCGAAGAAACCGCTTTTTTATTGGAGGTGATGGGGCCTTGGCCAAAACCTGTGGTCCTGACTTGCGCCATGCAACCGGCAGATTCCCCCACCGCTGACGGCCCGGGCAACCTGCGCGACGCCTTGTTGTTGGCGCAACACCCCGCTTTCAAAGGTGTGGCCGTGGTGTGTGCGGGCAAGGCGCATCACCCGCAGCATTTGCAAAAAATCAGAACCGACCAAGACGACGCTTTTTCCAGTGGTTTGAGCCAGCCATTGGCCCAGATGCACAAGGGGCAATGGCTTTTGAGAGAACCAGCGGATCAGCTTCCTCGCAATGGGCGAACGCCTGACTTGCAGACCCTTTTGAACACCGCCGATTGGCCTCGCGTGGAATGGGTCAGCAACCACGCCAGTGCAGATGGTGAGATGGTGATGTCCTTGTTGGCCGGTTCGTCCAAGGCCAAGCGACCACTGCGCGGTTTGGTGGTGGCTGCCACTGGCTCTGGCACGATCAGTGTGGGCATGGAAAACGCGCTGATTCAAGCCCGCGCGGTTGGTATTGAAGTTTGGGTGAGCAGCCGCTGCGTTTGGGGGCAGGCGCGGTTTTATGATGACAAGCCTTACGGTGTAGCCACCTCATTGAACCCCGCTAAAGCCATGGTGGCGCTGAGTTTGTCGCTGTTAGCAGGCACACGCTGAATATCAAAAAAAGCCCCGAAGGGCCTTGTGTATGAGCCCCGCAGGACCTTTTGTTCATCAGCCCCGCCGGGCTGAAAGTCAAGAAGCCAGGGCCTGCAAAGCGCGGTTTTTGATTTCTTCCACGCTGCCCTGACCACTGATGGCGCGGTATTTGGGTGCAGCGGCGGCATCTGTTTTGGCCCACTGTGCGTAGTATTCGACCAGCGGACGGGTTTGTGCGCTGTACACCTCAAGGCGTTTTTTCACGGTGTCTTCTTTGTCGTCGTCTCGCTGAATCAGCGGTTCGCCAGTGACGTCGTCGATGCCTTCCACCTTGGGGGGATTGAATTTCACGTGGTAAGTGCGACCACTGGCCACATGGGCACGACGACCGCTCATGCGTTCGATGATGGCCTCAAATGGCACATCAATTTCAAGCACGCAATCAAGCTTGACACCGGCTTCTTTCAAAGCGTCGGCTTGGGGAATGGTGCGGGGGAAGCCGTCAAACAAAAAGCCCTTGGCGCAATCGGGGTTGGCGATGCGTTCTTTCACCAGGCCGATGATGATGTCGTCACCGACCAAACCGCCAGCATCCATGACTTTTTTAGCGGCCAGGCCCATCTCGGTGCCAGCCTTGACGGCAGCGCGCAACATGTCGCCAGTGGAAATTTGGGGGATGCCATATTCTTGGCAAATGAAGGTGGCTTGGGTGCCTTTGCCGGCGCCGGGTGCGCCCAACAGAATCAATCTCATTGTCGTCCTTGGTGGTTCAGCCCCATCTTCGCGGGGTGTTTTTCATCAGTTGTGCCGAGAATAGCACGCGGTCAGGATGCCCTACTTTTGCATCTTGGATTCAAGCAGTGATCGAATACGCGTCAAATCCTCCGGGGTATCGACGCCTGAGGCACTCACTTGGTCTGAGACATGAACAACGATGTGATGGCCATGCCACAGGGCCCGCAGTTGCTCCAAAGACTCAGCCTGCTCGGTGGGTGCTGGGCTTAAATTTGGAAAGGCCTGCAAAAAACCCACGCGGTAAGCGTACAGGCCAACATGGCGCCACACCGGGTAGGGCGGCAACTGGTCGACGGGGCCATCTCGCCACACTGGAATGCTGGCCCGGCTGAAGTAACTGGCGCGGTTGGCCGCATTCAAGACCACTTTGACCACATGCGGGCTGCGCCAATCGGCGGGGTTGTCGATGGCGTGGGCCAAGGTGCTCATGCTGCAGTCGGGGGAGGCGGCCAGCAAATCGGCCACCGCGTCAATCAGGGTGGGTTCAATCAACGGCTCGTCGCCTTGCACATTCACCACAATGCTGTCTTCGCGCAAGCCCAACAGGCCAGCGGCTTCAGCCAGTCGGTCGCTGCCACTCACATGGTCGGATCGTGTCAGCACTGCTTGGATGCCATGCGCTGCGCAGGCTTGCAGGATGCTGTCGTCATCGGCGGCCACCACCACTTGACGGGCCTTGGAGAGCAGGGCGCGTTGGGCCACCCGCACCACCATCGGCAATCCGGCCAAGTCGGCCAGAGGTTTGTTGGGCAAACGGCTGGAAGCGAGACGGGCTGGAATCAGCACCACAAAGGGCGTGTTCGCCATTCAGCGTTCCAATTCCTCGTCTGTCAGGGTGCGGGCTTCCACTTCCAGCAGCACCGGAATACCGTCACGGATGGGGTAAGCCAATCGAGCGCTGCGCGAAACGAGTTCTTCCTTTTCAGGGTGGTAGATCAGCGGCCCTTTGGTGACCGGGCAGACCAGCAGTTCAAGCAGTTTTTTGTCCATGGCCGGATGATAGTGCTTGCACATCTTTGTGCAGCTGAGCCAGTAATGCATCGGGCAATTGGCAATCCAGCGGTACGGCCCAAGCTTGCGGTAAATGTGGCCAGAGTTTGACCGCATCTTTTTCGGTGCACAGCAGTTGTTCAGGGCGCGAAGGTGTCCAGTGCTGCAAAGGCGCATGGTCGGGCAGGACATGGGTGGTGGCCAGTTGCAAACCTTGTGCTTGCAGGGCTTGGAAAAACAACTCGGGCTGGGCGATGGCCGCCAAAGCCTGCACGGCTTGGCCTTGAAAACTCTCCAGGGTTCTGGTTTGGCCTTTGCCGTTCACGGCTTGTGCGGCCAGTTGGCGATCGGCTTTGAAGCTGTTTTCAAACTGCAATTGTCCGGTGTGCACCAGATACTGTTTCGTTGATTTTGTCGGGTCGACGAGGTGCGAAATGTCGCGGCGCGGCCAAGCTTCACGCAACGGGCCTGCGGGCAGCAACCAGCCGTTGCCCAAGCCCCGATCGTCAAACACGCACAAGGCGATGTCATGCCCAAGCGCGTGGTGTTGGAGCCCATCGTCGCTGATGATCAGCTGTGTGCGGGGATAGGCTTTGAGCAACGCTTGGGCTGCCATCGCACGTTGGCGACCGACAAAGACCGGCAGTTTGCAACGTTGCTTGACCAGCAAAGCTTCATCGCCAACGTCAGCGGCATGGCTGTCCAATCGCACTTCTTTCACCTGCAGGTTGTCAACGCCATGACCACGGGCAATCACGCCCACTTGCCAACCCAAGCTTTGAAAAAAAGCGGACAAACTGATGACGATGGGCGTTTTGCCCGAACCACCCACCGTCACATTGCCAACCACCAAGACCGGAATGGGCATGTGGGTGACAACACGCCATCCGTGTCGGTAGGCTTGTTGGTTCAGTGACAACCAGATGCGGCTGAGCAGGGTCGTTGGCCACAACAAGCAGGCCAACCAGCCCTTGGATTGCCAAGCTTGTCGCAAAAAATCAGCTTTGTTGGGCATCGGTTCAGTCGCGGATGGTCATCAATCGGCTGCAAGTGGCGTCGGCTCGAGCACGCTTCAGGGCAAGGTCTTGGTTTGACTGCGGGACTGCGCCGAAAACGTGATTTGCTGCAAACCGCTGTTTTGCGCAGCTTCCAAGACCAACATCACCGACTGATGGCTGGCACGGGCGTCGGCGCTGATCACCACCAAGGGACTGTTCAGATCCTTTGCAGCAAGCGTCAGGGCTTGCGACAAGGCAGCGATGTTGGCGGGCACCACCGTTTTTTGAACAGCAAACAGGCCGTCGCTGCTCACGGTGATGCGAATTTCTCGCGGGCGTTCTTGTTGCGGCGTGCTGTCGGCTTGCGGCAGGCTCAAATCAAGCTGGGTCAGGCGACCATAAGTCGTGGTCATCATCAAAAAAATGAGCACCACCAACAGAACATCAATGAACGCAATCAGGTTGATTTCAGGTTCTTGAGAGGCAGGGCGGCCAAAACGCATCTCAGTCGCCCTTTTTAGAACTGAAAAAATGTCGAACCAGGCGCTCGCTGTCGATTTCCATTTCCAGCACAAAGTAGTCGACGCGGGCTCGAAAATAACGCCACGCCACCAAACTGGGGATGGCGATCACCAAACCAAACGCCGTGTTGTAGAGGGCCACCGAAATCCCATGAGCCAATTGCGCGGGGTTACCGGTTCCAGGGGCTTGCGAGCCGAATATTTCAATCATGCCGACCACCGTGCCAAACAGGCCAAGCAACGGGGCCGCAGAAGCAATCGATCCCAGGGCACTCAAATATCGTTCGAGGTTGGCCGCGGCGCGTCGACCAGCGGCTTCGACATGACCACGAAATTCTGATTCACTGCACTGGGGATGCTTTTGCAGCTCGGCCAAACCCGTGCCAATGATTTCTCCCAAAGCTGAATGGGCTTTGAGTTTTTCAATCGACTCCAAACTGGGCATGCTGCGCTGCGACAGGTGCAGAACTTCTTCCAGCAATTTGTCCGGAATCACCAACTGCGGTCTAAGCTTATAAAACCGCTCGAATATCAAGGCCAAGGCGATGATGGAACAAAGCAATAGGGGCCAAATCGGCCAACCAGCCGCTTGTATGATGCCTAGCAAAGTTGTTCTCCTGTCAGGTTTGCGCGGATTATGGCCCAGCCCGTTTGTTTTCCATCAACTTTTTAAATCGTCATGTCCTCTTTCCTTCAGACATCTAAGGCGAGCCGCGTCTGGACGGTCAGCGGCTTATGCCATGCCATCAGCGACATCTTGAAGTCGCGGTTCAACCCGGTGTCGGTGCAAGGCGAACTATCAGGCTTCACCCGCGCAAGCAGCGGGCATTGCTATTTTTCATTGAAGGACGACGCGGGGCAGATGCGTTGCGCCATGTTTCGCCGTTCTGCCGACCACCTGAACTTTGCCCCTCGTGATGGCGATTTGGTGGAAGTCCAGGGCCGGGTCGGCTTGTACGAACCCCGTGGTGAACTGCAACTGGTGGTCGAGGCCATGCGCCCAGCCGGAGCCGGTCAACTGCATGAAGCCTTTACTCGACTCAAAGCCAAGCTAGAGGCTGAGGGTTTGTTTGATGCTGCGCGAAAGCGTGACATTCCCAAACGGCCCCGTGCCATTGGCGTGGTCACCTCCTTGGGTGCGGCGGCTTTGCATGATGTGGCCACGGCGTTGCAACGACGCGTACCGCACATCCCTGTGCGCATCGCGCCCAGCCTGGTGCAAGGTGCAGATGCCCCAGCGCAATTGGTGGCAGCTTTGCAGGCTTTGCAGACGCTGCCCGACGTGGATGTGATTTTGCTGGTGCGCGGTGGCGGTTCATTGGAAGACCTGTGGGCGTTCAATGACGAATCTTTGGCGCGTGCGCTGGTGGCTTGCAAGTTGCCGGTCATCTGCGGTGTGGGCCATGAAACCGACTTCACCATCGCCGATTTTTGTGCCGATCTGCGGGCGCCCACACCCACTGCTGCCGCTGAGATGTGCGCCATCGACATGGCGACAGACTTGAGACACCTGCAAAAATTGCAAGAGCCGCTCACCCAGACCGTGCACTGGCGCTTGGACCAAGCCGCTCAAGCCTTGGACCGTGTCGAGCGGCATTTGGGACGGCCTTCGGGCTGGTTGCATCAACAGCAAACCGAGTGCAACAGCTTGGCCAGTCGCTTGGGGCGCGGCATCACTCAAAGTCTGCATCGCAAACGCTTGACCTTGCAGCCCTTGGGTCCCAGCTTTGATCGGGCCGTTGCCGACGTGCCTTTCAAGCAGCAGCATCGGCTGGACAGGTTTGAAGGGCTGCTGAGATCGCTCGATCCAGCCTTGGTGCTAAAGCGTGGCTATGCTTGGCTGCAAAACGAAGACGGACGAGCGCTCAGCTCGGTTCAGGATTTGTCGCCCGGGCAATCGGTGCAAGCCAAGTTGGCCGATGGCGAGGTGTGGATGAAGGTTCAAGCCAAATCCAAGCCTTGAGGTTTTGCCATGGCTGAAAGATTTGTCCACTGAGCCTCTGAGGCTAAGCTTTGAACAAGGGTCCCTTGAGCTTGAAGCCCTTCTTGATGTTTCTTTTGGCAAACCAACCTTGGTTCATCTCCAGCACGAACCGCACCGGTTTCTCTGAACAATGAGATTGGGTCGACTGCGGTTTCATGTCTGCCAAATTCACAATGGTGCCGTCGTCATCGACAAAGGCCGCCGTCAGCGGCAACAGGGTGTTCTTCATCCAAAAGCACTGTTGTTGAGGCTGCTCAAAGACAAACAACATGCCTTCGTGGGTGGCCATGTCCTGGCGAAACATGAGGCCAATTTCACGCTGCTTCGGGGTGGCAGCGACTTGGGCATCAATTTGAAACATGCCTGCTTGCAATTGAACACGGGGCAAATTCGTTTGCGCCTGCTGAGGCCACGCAGCAAAAGACAAGAAAACGAGACAAAAGCTCAGCGCGATTCGGGTCATGGTCGGGTCAGGGTCGATGGTTAGAATGAAAACAAAGGGCTGTTCAAGGCCCCTGCACATTTTTTCTGGAGATTCTCACTTGTACCAGCATATCAAGGTGCCCGCACAGGGCGAAAAAATCGTCGTCAACAAAGACATGTCGTTGACCGTGCCCGATCAGCCCATCATTCCTTACATTGAAGGTGATGGCACCGGTTTAGATATCACGCCCGTCATGCTCAAAGTGGTTGATGCTGCGGTGGCCAAAGCCTATGGCGGCAAGCGCCAAATCCACTGGATGGAGGTTTATGCGGGTGAAAAATCCACCCAAATTTATGGCCCCGACGTGTGGTTGCCCGAGGAAACCTTGGCCGCTTTGAAAGAATACGTTGTCTCCATCAAAGGCCCGCTCACCACGCCCGTGGGCGGTGGTATCCGTTCTTTGAACGTGGCGCTGCGCCAAGAACTCGATTTGTACGTGTGCTTGCGCCCAGTGCAGTATTTCAAAGGCGTACCTTCCCCCTTGAAAGAACCTGAAAAAACCAACATGGTCATCTTCCGTGAAAACTCGGAAGACATTTATGCGGGCATCGAGTACGAAGCCGAAAGCGACAAAGCCAAAAAGCTCATCAAATTCTTGATGGAGGAAATGGGCGTTACCAAAATCCGTTTCCCCAATACGTCCGGCATTGGCATCAAGCCTGTGTCGCGCGAAGGCACCGAGCGGTTGGTGCGCAAAGCCATCCAATACGCCATCGACAACGACAAACCCAATGTGACCATCGTGCACAAAGGCAACATCATGAAGTACACCGAAGGTGGCTTCCGTGATTGGGCTTACGCCTTGGCGCAAAAAGAATTTGGCGCCCAACTGATTGATGGCGGACCTTGGTGCAAATTCAACAATCCCCGCACTGGCAAAGAAATCATCGTCAAAGACAGCATCGCCGATGCCTTCTTGCAGCAAATTTTGTTGCGTCCCGCCGAGTACAGCGTGATTGCCACGCTGAACCTGAATGGCGACTATGTGTCTGATGCATTGGCCGCGCAAGTGGGTGGCATTGGTATCGCACCAGGCGCCAATTTGTCCGATTCCGTGGCTTGCTTTGAGGCGACCCACGGCACAGCCCCGAAATATGCAGGCAAAGACTATGTGAACCCCGGTTCCGAAATCTTGTCAGCGGAAATGATGCTGCGCCACATGGGCTGGATCGAGGCCGCCGACTTGATCATTTCATCGATGGAGAAATCCATCCTCAGCCGCAAAGTCACATACGACTTTGCCAGACTGATGGATGGCGCCACCCAAGTGAGCTGCTCGGGTTTTGGTCAGGTGATGATCGACAACATGTGATCAGCCTCAGAAAAGGGCGTGTTTCATGCGCCTTGGGCCAGCAGGTTGGCTCGAAATTGCGGGGTTCTCAAACGAGAACCCCGTTGTGTTTGGACGTCTGATTCCACTTGTTCTGCGGCAGGTGCAGCAATCACCTTGATTTTTTTGGCCATCCATCCCCGTGGCCCTTCCATCGGTTCATAAACCACGCTGGCTCCTTGTTGCAAGGTTTTAAATCCGATCATTTCGACTTCGCTGAAATGCGCAAAAACGTCTTGTCCTATTTCAGACGACTCAATGAAACCAAACCCCTTGTGGTTGTTGAACCATTTCACAATACCGAAAGCCATGTCTTGTTCTCCATTGGTAATAAATACATACTTTTAATTTAAAAAAGAATGTTTATAAATTAAAATATAGATTCTATCTTTTGTAAAGTACTATTTAATTACTTATTTTTAAACTTTTCCTGACAATCCATCATTTGAAGATGTGTTTGGAAACTGCTCGATAGAATGGCCCCATGCCCAGCAAATCACCCCAGCCTGTAGTCCCACCAACCCAGATTTCCGACGGTGATTCAGTTGTTTTAGAGCGTCGCACCCAGCGGACCCAGCCCCCGCAGATGTACCAGGTCGTGATGCTCAATGACGACTTCACGCCCATGGAGTTCGTGGTGCGGGTGTTGCAAGAGTTTTTCAACAAAGACCGCGAAGCGGCCACCCAAATCATGTTGAAGATCCACCTGGACGGCAAAGGGGTCTGCGGCGTTTACTCCAAAGACGTTGCAGCCACCAAAGTTGACCAAGTGCAAGACGCCGCTCACGAGGCAGGCCACCCGCTGCAATGTTTGAGTGAGCCGGTTGAATAAACCCCCATCGTTTCCATATACAGTTGACCCCAAGCACGCCCCAAGGAAGAAATCATGATTGCCCAAGAACTCGAAGTCAGCTTGCACATGGCCTTTGTCGAGGCCAGACAGCAGCGTCATGAATTCATCACCGTTGAACACCTGTTGTTGGCCCTGCTCGACAACCCCAGCGCCGCAGAAGTATTGCGAGCCTGCTCTGCCAATATTGATGATTTACGCAAATCTTTATCAAATTTCATCAAGGACAACACGCCCCAAGTGGCCGGCAGTGACGAAGTAGACACCCAACCGACCTTGGGTTTCCAGCGGGTCATCCAGCGCGCCATCATGCACGTGCAGTCCACGGGCAACGGTAAAAAAGAAGTCACGGGTGCCAATGTCTTGGTCGCCATCTTTGGTGAAAAAGACTCGCACGCCGTTTACTATTTGCACCAACAAGGCGTGACCCGCTTGGACGTGGTGAATTACATCGCCCACGGCATCAAAAAGAGCGACCCCCAAGAACCGGTCAAGAACAACGAGTCCTCTGCACCAGAAAGCGAAGAAGCGACTGAAAAATCGGAAAAAGCCTCGCCGCTAGAGCAGTTCACCCAAAACCTGAACCAACTGGCCAAGGACGGCAAGATCGACCCGCTGATTGGCCGCGAATACGAGGTAGAGCGCACCATCCAAATCCTGTGCCGTCGCCGCAAAAACAACCCGCTGTTGGTGGGGGAGGCGGGTGTCGGCAAAACCGCCATCGCCGAGGGCTTGGCCTGGCGCATCACCCAAAAAGACGTGCCCGAAATTCTGGCGGAAGCCGTGGTGTATTCCCTCGATATGGGTGCTTTGCTGGCTGGCACCAAATACCGAGGCGACTTCGAGCAACGCTTGAAAGGCGTTTTGAAGTCCTTGAAAGACAAACCCAATGCGGTGTTGTTCATCGATGAAATCCACACCCTCATCGGTGCGGGTGCTGCTTCCGGCGGCACCTTGGATGCCTCCAATTTGCTCAAGCCTGCTTTGTCCAGCGGGCAGCTCAAGTGCATTGGCGCCACCACTTTCACCGAATACCGTGGCATCTTTGAAAAAGACGCCGCCCTCAGCCGACGCTTCCAAAAAGTCGATGTGGTTGAACCCACCATTGAACAAACGGTTGATATTTTGAAGGGCTTGAAGTCCCGCTTCGAAGAACACCACAGCGTGAAATACGCGGTGGCGGCCTTGCAAGCGGCCGCAGAGTTGAGTGCCAAGTACATCAACGACCGTCACTTGCCCGACAAAGCCATCGACGTGATTGACGAAGCAGGCGCGGCGCAGCGCATCTTGCCCGCTTCCAAGCGCAAGAAAACCATCAGCAAATCTGAAATTGAAGACATCGTGGCCAAGATCGCCCGCATTCCGCCCGCCAGTGTCTCCAATGACGACCGTGGCAAATTACAAACCCTGGAACGTGATTTGAAGAGCGTGGTGTTTGGTCAAGACAAAGCACTGGAGGTGTTGGCCTCTGCTGTGAAAATGGCCCGTTCAGGCTTGGGCAAGTCTGACAAACCGATTGGTGCGTTCTTGTTCAGCGGCCCCACTGGCGTTGGCAAAACCGAAGCCGCCAAACAACTTGCTTACATCTTGGGCATTGACCTGCTGCGGTTTGACATGTCCGAGTACATGGAACGCCACGCCGTCAGCCGACTCATTGGTGCGCCTCCCGGCTATGTGGGCTTTGACCAAGGGGGGTTGCTGACCGAAGCTGTCACCAAAAAACCGCATTCTGTGTTGTTGCTCGACGAGATTGAAAAAGCCCATCCCGACATCTTCAACGTCTTGTTGCAAGTGATGGACCACGGCACGCTGACCGACAACAACGGGCGCAAAGCCGACTTCCGCAACGTGATCATCATCATGACCACCAATGCGGGCGCGGAAACCATGAACAAGTCCACCATCGGCTTCACCAATGCGCGTGAACCCGGTGACGAACTGGCCGACATCAAGCGTTTGTTCACGCCCGAGTTCCGCAACCGTTTGGACGCTACCGTCAGCTTCAAGCCCTTGGATGAAATCGTCATCATGCGCGTGGTCGACAAATTCTTGCTGCAACTCGAAACCCAGTTGGCCGAGAAAAAAGTCGAGGTCACCTTCACCGACGATTTGCGCAAGCATCTGGCGAAAAAAGGTTTCGATCCGCTCATGGGCGCTCGTCCCATGCAACGCCTGATCCAAGACACGATTCGCAAAGCCTTGGCCGATGAGCTCTTGTTTGGTCGCTTGACCGACGGCGGTCGTTTGACAGTGAGTTTGGACGACAAAGAAGAGGTTCAACTCGATATCCAGCCTTTGCCCAAGAAAGAATCTCGTTCCTCCAAGTCCGAGCCTGCTGAACCCGAAGAAGCAGAGGCCAGTTGATCGTGGCAGGACACAGCAAATGGGCGAATATCCAGCACCGCAAAGGGCGCCAAGACGAAAAAAGAGGCAAGGTTTGGACCCGTGTTATCCGTGAAATCATGGTGGCTGCCCGCTTGGGTGGTGGCGACTTGGACACCAATCCGCGCTTGCGCATGGCGGTGGAAAAAGCCAAAGCGGCCAACATGCCCGCTGACACCATCAAGCGCAACATCGACAAAGCCACAGGCAATTTGGAAGGCGTTCAGTACGAAGAAATTCGATATGAAGGTTATGGCGTTGGTGGCGTGGCAATCATGGTCGACACCATGACCGATAACAAAGTGCGCACCGTGGCCGAGGTGCGCCATGCCCTGAGCAAAAACGGCGGCAACATGGGCACCGAAGGCTCGGTCGCTTTTCAATTCAAGCACTGCGGACAAATCATCCTGGCGCCAGGCACCTCCGAAGACAAGGTCATGGAAGTGGCCTTGGAAGCTGGTGCTGAAGACGTGCTGACAGATGACGAAGGTGCCATTGAGGTACTGACACAAGCCACTGACTTCGAAGCCGTGAAAACCGCCTTGGACAAAGCAGGGCTGGTGGCTGGCATGGCTGAAGTCACGTACCGCGCAGAAAACACCATCGAGTTGAGTGAAGACGATCAGGTGAAGATGCAAAAAATCTTGGATGCACTAGAAGAACTCGACGATGTGCAAGAGGTTTACCACAACGCCGCGCTATGAAAGTGCTGGTCATTGGTGCGGGCGGCCGCGAACACGCTTTGGCTTGGAAACTGACCCAATCGCCGCAAGTGCAAATGGTCTACGTGGCCCCAGGCAATGCAGGTGTGGCCCGAGATAAAAACCTTCAAGTGGTGAACCTCACCGACGTGGTGGCTTTGCGCGAATGGGCGCAGCACAACGAGATTGGCCTGACCGTGGTGGGTCCTGAAGCGCCTCTGGCGGCAGGGGTGGTCGATGAATTCCGGGCCCACGGTTTGCGCATCTTTGGCCCCACCCGAGCAGCCGCTCAGCTTGAAAGTTCCAAGGCGTTTTCCAAAGCCTTCATGGAGCGTCATGGCATCCCGACCGCCAAGTACCAAACTTTCGAAGACGCAAGCCTGGCCCATGCCTACGTGAATCAGCATGGGGCACCCATCGTTGTCAAAGCCGATGGTTTGGCCGCGGGCAAGGGCGTGGTCGTGGCCGCCACGCTTGAGGAAGCCCACGCCGCCATCGACAACATGTTGCTTGACAACCCCTTGGGTGTGCAACACAACGCAGGCCGCGCTCGGGTGGTGATTGAAGAATATTTAGAAGGTGAAGAAGCCAGTTTCATGGTGATCGCCCATGGCTTGGTGGCGGTACCCTTGGCCACCTCGCAGGACCACAAGCGCTTGTTGGACAACGACCAAGGCCCCAACACCGGTGGCATGGGCGCGTACTCGCCTGCACCCGTGGTGACACCTGAAATGCATGCGCGGGTCATGCGCGAGGTGATTCAACCCACCCTCAAGGGCATGCAAGCCGATGGCATTCCATACACCGGTTTTTTGTATGCAGGCCTGATGATTGGCCCCCAAGGACAGCTCAAGGTGTTGGAATTCAACTGCCGCATGGGCGACCCGGAAACCCAGCCCATTTTGATGCGTTTGAAAAGCGATTTGTTGGAAGCACTTTTGAGCGCCACTGACAACGACCCTGCGGCTTTGGCCCATGTTGAACTGAGTTGGGATCGCCGATTCGCACTCGGTGTGGTGTTGGCCGCTGCCAACTACCCCAGCACACCGCGCAAGGGTGATGCCATTCAAGGATTGCCTGCTGATCAAGATGAGCTGATGGTTTTTCACGCAGCCACCCAAATGAAGGACAAAGAAATTCACACCCATGGTGGGCGGGTCTTGTGTGTCACGGCTTTGGGCGACACGGTTCGCCAGGCTCAGGTTCATGCTTATGAGGTGGTGGACGCCATCCACTTTGACGGCATGCAGTGCCGCCGAGACATAGGCCACCGCGCCGTGCGCAAATAAACAAGGGAGCCTGAATGACGCCAGCCTTTGAACCTGTTCGCAACTATTTGATTGATTTGCAGCAGCGCATCACCTCGGCTTTGACTGAGCTCGATGGGCAGGGCAGTTTCATTTCAGATGCCTGGAAAAAGCCACCGGGCGAGATGTTGCAAGGCAATGGCATCACCAAAATCATGGAGCAGGGTGCTGTGTTTGAGCGTGCTGGTTGCGGTTTTTCGCACGTGACCGGCCCCAAGTTGCCGCCTTCTGCCACACAGCATCGTCCTGAGCTCAGTGGCTCTGCCTTTGAAGCCATGGGCGTGTCACTGGTGTTTCATCCTCGCAATCCTTACGTTCCCACAGTCCATATGAATGTGCGGGCTTTGTTAGCTAAACCCGCACAAGGCGAGCCGGTGGCATGGTTTGGCGGCGGCATGGACTTGACGCCTTACTACGGCTTTGACGAAGACGCTGTTCACTTTCACACGGTGTGCAAGCAGTCTTTGGAGGGTTTCGACCCGCAGCTTTATCCGCGCTTTAAAAAATGGTGCGATGAGTATTTTTATTTGAAGCACCGCAACGAACCGCGTGGCATTGGGGGTATTTTTTACGATGATTTCTCAGAACTGGGCTTTGAGAAAAGTTTTGGCATGATGCAAAGTGTGGGTGACCATCTCTTGGAAGCCTATTTGCCCATCGTGAAAAAACGCCAGCACATGGCTTACGGTGAACGCGAGCGCGAGCACCAGCTGTACCGGCGTGGTCGCTATGTCGAGTTCAACCTGGTCTGGGACCGAGGGACGCATTTTGGTTTGCAATCCGGTGGCCGCACCGAATCCATTTTGTTGTCCATGCCGTCCTTGGTCAGCTGGTCCTACCAACATCAACCCGAGCCTGGCACACCAGAAGAGCGGCTCACCTCCTATTTTTTGCAAGCGAGAGACTGGGTCTGAACACCGATACAAAGCCCATGCGCATCGGCTTGTTCGGGGGCGCTTTCGACCCGCCGCACAACGCCCATGTGGCCTTGGCCCAAGCGGCCTTGACGCAGTTGTCCTTGAACGTCTTGCATGTGCTGCCCACCGGCGATGCCTGGCACAAACCCCGCGACTTAACGCCAGGTCATCACCGATTGGCCATGTGCCAGCAGGCTTTCGAGTCCTTTCCAAACGTGGTGGTGGATGACCTGGAGCTGAAACGTCCAGGGCCAAGTTACACGGTGGACACGTTGGCGGTTTTGCGCGAACGCTACGCAGGCGCTGAATTTTTCGTGGTGCTGGGCTTGGATCAAGCGGCTCAGTTCGTTCATTGGCATCAAAGTGATCAAATTTTGGCTTGGGCCCAATTGGCCATCGCCGACCGATCCTTGGAGGGTCAAGAAAAGGCGGCATCTCCTGAATGGCACAATCGAGCGCATCTGCACTTGAACATGCCCTTGATGCCGCTCAGTGCCACCGATATACGACAGCGCTGCCGCACTGGAGAGGACTTGAGCTCTTTGCTCAGCCCCGCGGTCATTCAATACATTCAAAACAACCATCTTTACCTGGACAACCATGACCGAAGCTTCTGAAAAAAAAGACGTCCAAAAATTGCAACGTGTGATCGTTGACAGTTTGGAGGACATCAAGGCGCAAGACATTCAAGCCTTTAATACCGAGCACCTGTCTGCTTTGTTTGAACGGGTCATCATTGCCTGTGGCACCTCGAACCGCCAAACCAAGGCCTTGGCCGCCAGTGTGCGAGATGAAGTGCGGGAAGCTGGTTTTGGCAAACCTCGCATGGAAGGCGAAGAAAACGGTGAATGGATCATTGTCGATTGCGGTTCGGTGGTGGTTCACATCATGCAGCCCTCCATTCGCCAGTACTACCACTTGGAAGAAATTTGGGGCGACAAACCGGTTCGCCTCAAACTCGGTGCCGACAAACCCAAAGCAGTGGTGAAAAAAGAACCCGAACCCGAGCCGCCCAAGAAAGCCGCCAAAAAAACCAGCGGCAAAACAGCCGCTAAAAAGTCTGCACCTGCAAGTCATCGTGTTGCGACATCCACCAGTAAAACACCGGCTTCTTCGAGCAGCCCCAAAGCCAAAACTGTTGCCAAACCCGCTGTCAAACCCACCGTGAAAAAAGTCACGGTCAACAAGCCTGCCGCGAAGAAGTCCCCGCGCAAACCGTCCAAAGCATGAAGCTGTGGGTGGTGGCCGTAGGGCTTCGGGTACCCCACTGGGCGCAAACCGCTTGGGACGATTACGCCAAGCGCTTTCCTGCAGACATCAAACTCACTTTGAAAACCGTCAAAACAGAGCCGCGCGGCTCACGCACCACCGCCCAAATTTGGGCGGCTGAACGCGCCCGCATTGATTCCGCTATTCCCAAAGACTGCCACAAGGTCTGGCTGGACGAAAAAGGGCAACGCCTGACCACGGTCGCCTTGTCGCAGCGTTGGTTGAGCTGGCAAGCCAATGCCCAAGACGTGGCGCTCATCATTGGTGGGCCAGATGGCTTTGACCCAGCCATTCGGCAGTCTGGTGAGGACCTGATCAGTTTGTCTGACCTGACCTTGCCGCACGCCATGGTGCGGGTCTTGTTGGTGGAGCAGCTCTACCGCGCTTGGTCGATTTTGGCCAACCATCCCTACCACCGCGAATGAACCCCTTGCCCTTTGTTTATTTGGCTTCGCAAAGCCCCAGACGGCAGCAGTTGTTAACACAAATCGGTGTGCCTTTTGAGGTGTTGTTGCCTCAGGATGTGGAAGCTGCCGAAGAATTGGAGCGCGTTCTGCCAGGCGAAACCCCCTTGGCCTATGTCCAACGCGTCACCTTATTGAAATTGCAACACGCCAAGACTGAATGCACGCGACTGGCATGGCCTGCGCATCCCATTTTGTGTGCCGACACCACCGTGGCTTTGGGCGCCCTTATCTTGGGCAAACCACAACATGCAGAAGAGGCCAAAGACATGCTGCAACGTTTGAGTGGCCAAACCCACCAGGTGTTCACCGCCATTGCCATCGCGCATGGGCGAAAAACCTTGCGAGCACTCAGTCGCTCTAAAGTTCGCTTCGATACATTGAGTGCGCAGGAGATTGAGGCTTATGTGGCTAGCCAAGAGCCCATGGGCAAAGCCGGTGCCTATGGCATCCAAGGCTTGGCCAGCGGGTTTATTCGGAGCATTCAGGGCAGTTACTCTGGCATCATGGGACTTCCCTTGTTTGAAACCACCCGGTTGCTGCGCAAAGTAGCTGAAGGTTGAAGATGCAGCATGACATTCTGATCAATTGGTCCCCCCAAGAAACACGCGTTGCGATGGTGGAAAACGGCGCTGTTCAAGAAATCCACATCGAGCGCTCATTGGAGCGTGGCTTGGTGGGCAACGTGTACTTGGGCAAAGTGGCGCGTGTGTTGCCTGGCATGCAATCGGCATTCATCGACATCGGCATGGACCGGTCTGCGTTTTTGCACGTGGCTGATGTATTCAGCACTACCGCACCGCGACAAACAGATGCGGAAGGCCAAACTGTCGCTGTATTGCCGATTGAAAAACAAGTGTTTGAAGGTCAGTCCTTGTTGGTCCAAGTCATCAAGGATCCGATTGGCAGCAAGGGCGCAAGGCTGTCCACCCAAATCAGCATTGCTGGTCGCTTGTTGGTTTTTTTGCCGCAAGACAACCACATTGGCGTGTCCCAAAAAATACCGCAAGAACAGCGCGACGAGCTGCGCAAACGCTTGATCAATTTGGCGCACAAAGGGGACGACAAAGGCGGCTTTATTTTGCGCACCAATGGTGAGGAAGCCAGCGACGCCGAGTTGGATGAAGACATCAGCTATCTTCGTAAAACATGGGCCAAGATCAAAACAGCGAGTGTGCAATTGCCGCCCAAGTCCTTGCTGCACCAAGATTTGAATTTATTGCAAAGAGTTTTGCGGGACATGGTCTTGGAAACCACCCAAACCATTCGCTTGGATTCAGTTGAACAGCACAACATGTTGCAGCAGTTTGGCAAAGAGTTCATGCCCTCTTCTGTGGCGAAGTTAGCCCACTACAAAGGTGAGCGCCCCATCTTCGATTTGTTCAATATTGACGATGAGATTCAACTGGCCTTGGGCCGAAAAGTGATGCTGAAGTCTGGCGGTTACCTGATCATCGACCAAACGGAAGCGCTGACCACCGTGGACGTGAACACGGGTGGATTTGTGGGCGCTCGCAATTTTGACGACACGATTTTCAAAACCAATCTGGAAGCTGCGGGTGCGATTGCGCGGCAGTTGCGATTGCGTAATTTGGGTGGGGTGATCGTCACCGATTTCATTGACATGCAACGCGAAGATCACCGCGAAGTCGTTATTCAGGAGCTGCGCAAACATTTGTCCAAAGACCGTGTCAAAACCACCGTGAGTGGTTTTTCATCCTTGGGCTTGGTTGAAATGACGCGCAAACGAACCAGAGAATCTTTGGCACAAATATTGTGTGAGCCCTGTGCACATTGCCAAGGCAAGGGCATTGTGAATACCGCTCGCAGTGTGGCTTACAACATCTTGCGCGAAATTTTGCGTGAAGCGCGACAGTTCAGCCCCAAGGAATTTCGAGTCTTGGCGCCACCTGTTGTGGTGGATCTGTTGCAAGAAGAAGAAAGCCTGCACTTGGCAGGCCTGAGTGACTTCATTGGCAAGCCCATTTCATTGCAAGCCGAATTCGGCATGGGTCCTGAACAGTTCAGTATCGTGCTGATTTAGCCTTGATTGAGCGGCGCTTGCTCATGGCTGACGCTTTTGAGCTTGAACATGGCAGCATAAGCCCCATTTTTCGCCAGCAAACTGGCATGGTTGCCCATCTCGATCAAGCGGCCTGAGTCCATCACCACGATGCGGTCTGCAGACTCAATGGTCGATAATCGATGCGCGATGATCAATGTGGTTTTTCCTTGTTGTAGGCGCAGCAGGGCTTCTTGCACCATGCGTTCAGATTCATTGTCCAGCGCTGAAGTGGCTTCGTCCAAAATCAGAATGGGCGCCTCTTTGTAAAGCGCTCGCGCAATCGCCAATCGTTGTCTTTGACCGCCCGACATGCTGGATGCGTTGTGCCCAACCACGGTGTCGATGCCTTGCGGCAGGCTGCGCAGATAGTCACCCAAATTAGCCGCTTCCAAACAACGAAGGACTTTCTCCGGTTCAGGAGTTTGGCCCAAGGCCACATTCATGGCCAAACTGTCATTCAAAACCACCACATTCTGGCTGACCATGGCAAATTGACGACGCAAATCGGGCAAGTACCAATCACGCACGCTGACGCCGTCCAGCTTTAAATCGCCCTCTGTCCAATCCACAAAACGCGGCAAAAGATTGGCCAAGGTGGTTTTGCCAGAGCCTGAGCTGCCAACCAGTGCCACGGTTTCCCCAGGTAAGACGTCTAAATGAACGTCACGCAATGCCCAAGGATGGTCTGCTTGATAACGAACACCCAGGTTTTCCCATTGAATGTGCCCACGGGCGTGTGCAGACCGGTGCTGTCCGCCGGTTTCCTGAGGAGTGTTTTCAATCAATTCCAAACCGCGCTCTAGGGCCGCCAAACCACGGGTGATGGGGCCTGCAATTTCAGACAAATGCTTGATGGGGTTGACCAACATCAACATGGCGGTCACAAATGACGCGAATCCGCCAACTGTCATATTGCTGTCTTGACTTTGCAACAGCGCAACGCTGATGACAGCCGACAAGGCGATGGCGGCAAACAATTGGGTCAGCGGTGTGATGCCAGAACTGGCCACCGCCATTTTCATGGTGAGACGCTCGAGTGTGCGACCCAAAGATTCAAAGCGACGGGCTTGTAAATGTTGAGCCGCATGCAAGCGAATTTCACGGTAAGCCAGCGCAGATTCTTCCACCACATAGGCCAGTTCATCGGTTGCCGCTTGGTTTTTTCGTGTGAGACCATAAAGACGTTTGCTCATGGCCTTCATTAAAAAACCGACTGAAGGAATCAACAAGGCGACGATCAAACTGAGTTGCCAATTCAAATACAGCAAATAGCCAATCAGTGCGATCAGTGTCAGGCTGTCACGAAACAAACTCATGCATGAACCCACCAGCATTTGTGCGCCAGTTTGAACTTCGTAGACCAAGGTGTTGCCCAAGGTGCTGGCATTTTGCTGCCTGTAAAGGTTCAAAGAGGCATCTTGCAAGCGTTCGAACATGGCCACGCGCAATTTCAACAGGCCTTGGTTGGTGGCCTTGGCGATGCAGACCTGACCAACAAACATGCTGAGTCCACGAATCGTGTAGAGACCAATCAAGGCCACGGGCACCATCCAAATGGGAAAACTGTTTTGTTTGAAGCCTTTGTCAAGCAGCGGTTGCAACAAGGCTGGCACCATGGGTTCAGCGATGGCCACAATCAAAAGACAGAACAATGCGGTCACCCAAGCCAAGGGCGGGTCTACAAAGTACCGGCCTGCTCTTTGCAAGCGTTTAAAGATATTGGATTTCTCGGGCATGGGGTCAGCTTGAACTCGTTCTTCTGATTATCGCCTTGGTCCTCTTTAGCATGGTTAGAATTGTTCTTTTTCTACTCATAGAAGCGATGATCAACTTTTTCCTTCCAATTCTGACTGCCATGGCCATCTCCGTCGGCTTGGTCAGTTCGGCATGGTCTGAAGTTCGTGTTGAGGTTTCAGGTGTAGGCATCACCCAAATTCCAATTGGCATTGCTTCATTCAAGGGACAAGATGCCGCGCCGCAAAAACCCGCACTGATCGTTGCGTCTGATTTGGACCGCAGCGGTCAATTCAAAACCATGGATCCCGGCATGGTTTTGGATGACACAAGCCGCCCCGATTTTGCAGCGATTCGCCAAACCAACACCGATGCCTTGGTCACAGGCAGCATTCAAAAAACTGCGGATGGTCGTTTTGAGGTCAAGTACCGTTTGTGGGATGTGATCAAAGGCCAAGATTTAGGTGGTCAAAGCTTCTTGGTGGTGGCTTCTGATTTGCGCTTGGTCTCAC
>CALBEV010000089.1 GCA_937891045.1 uncultured Burkholderiales bacterium
ATGGCAAAAGGCAAGTTTGAGCGGACCAAACCGCACGTGAACGTGGGCACGATTGGCCACGTTGACCATGGCAAGACGACGCTGACAGCGGCGATCACGACGATTTTGTCGGCGAAGTTTGGTGGTGAGGCCAAGGCCTACGACCAAATTGATGCAGCGCCTGAAGAGAAGGCACGCGGCATCACGATCAACACGGCGCACGTGGAGTACGAGACGGAGAACCGTCACTACGCGCACGTGGACTGCCCCGGACACGCTGACTATGTGAAGAACATGATCACGGGTGCGGCGCAAATGGACGGCGCGATTTTGGTGTGCTCGGCCGCTGACGGCCCCATGCCCCAAACCCGCGAACACATTTTGTTGGCCCGCCAAGTGGGTGTGCCCTACATCATCGTGTTCCTGAACAAGTGCGACATGGTGGACGACGCCGAGTTGCTCGAGTTGGTGGAAATGGAAGTGCGCGAGTTGCTGGACAAATACGATTTCCCAGGCGACGCGACCCCCATCATCCATGGCTCAGCCAAGTTGGCTTTGGAAGGCGACAAAGGTCCTTTGGGCGAAGAAGCCATCTTCAAACTGGCGGCGGCTCTGGACTCTTACATCCCCACACCTGAGCGTGCCATTGACGGCGCGTTCTTGATGCCTGTGGAAGACGTGTTCTCCATCTCTGGCCGCGGTACGGTGGTGACAGGTCGCGTCGAGCGCGGCATCATCAAGGTTGGCGAAGAGATCGAAATCGTGGGCATTGTGGACACAGTGAAGACCACTTGCACGGGCGTTGAGATGTTCCGCAAGTTGCTGGACCAAGGCCAAGCGGGTGACAACGTGGGTATTTTGTTGCGCGGCACCAAGCGCGAAGACGTGCAGCGCGGCCAAGTGCTGTGCAAGCCCGGCTCGGTCAAGCCGCACACCCATTTCACAGCTGAGATTTACGTGTTGAGCAAAGACGAAGGTGGTCGCCACACGCCTTTCTTCAACAACTACCGTCCCCAGTTCTACTTCCGCACGACGGACGTGACCGGCGCGATCGAATTGCCAGAAGGCAAAGAGATGGTGATGCCTGGTGACAACGTGTCGATCACGGTGAAGTTGATCCACCCGATTGCGATGGAAGAGGGCTTGCGCTTTGCCATCCGCGAGGGCGGCAAAACTGTTGGCGCCGGTGTCGTTGCCAAAATCATTGCTTAAGGAAACCACATGTCTTCTAAGCAAAAAATCCGCATCCGCCTCAAAGCGTTCGACTACAAACTGATTGACCAATCTGCGGCTGAAATCGTGGACACGGCCAAACGCACAGGTGCGATTGTCAAAGGCCCCGTGCCTTTGCCCACCCGCATGAAGCGTTTCGACATCCTGCGTTCACCTCACGTGAACAAATCCAGCCGCGACCAGTTAGAAATTCGCACGCACCAACGCCTGATGGACATCGTGGACCCCACCGATAAAACGGTCGACGCTTTGATGAAGCTCGACTTGCCTGCCGGTGTCGACGTCGAAATCAAGCTGCAGTAAGAAATTAGGCATCCTTTGTGGGGTGTCTTGGTTGGGTTGGGGCTGAAAGCTAGCGTACTGCCAGTTTTCGGCTACAATCCAAGGCTTCGCGTGATTTGCGCGGAGAAATTATCAACCTTCTTTCATACACCAAACGCAACTGCCAATTGAAGTGGATGCGGTGAAAGTTTTGGAGAACAACATGAGTCAAAGCAATCGTTTGGGATTGCTGGGCCGCAAGGTGGGCATGATGCGTCTGTTCACTGATGATGGGGACGCAGTGCCTGTCACAGTGGTGGATGTTTCTAACAACCGTGTAACCCAGGTCAAGACCCAAGAAAATGACGGCTACGTGGCCTTGCAGGTCACCTTCGGCGCCCGCAAAGCGTCGCGTGTCACCAAGCCTCAGGCTGGTCACATGGCCAAAGCTGGCGTTGAAGCTGGCGAAATCACCCAAGAATTCCGCGTCACCGAAGAAACCGCAGCGCAATACCCTGCTGGTTCTTCCGTGCCTGCTGCCGCCATCTTCACCGTTGGCGAAAAAGTGGACGTGCAAGGCACCTCCATCGGCAAAGGTTTTGCGGGCACCATCAAGCGTCACAATTTCCGCTCACAGCGTGCCTCTCACGGTAACAGCCGTTCGCACAATGTGCCCGGTTCCATCTCCATGGCCCAGGATCCTGGCCGTGTGTTCCCTGGCAAAAAAATGTCAGGGCACTTGGGTGACGTGACTTGCACCACGCAAAACCTGGACGTGATTCGCATCGACGAAGCGCGCCAACTGTTGTTGATCAAAGGCGCTGTGCCCGGATCAGCCGGTGGCTTCGTGACCGTGCGTCATGCCATCAAAGCCAAGGGAGCCAACTGATGCAAATCGAACTCCTGAACGATCAAGGCCAAGCTTCTGCCAAGTTTGAAGCGCCTGAAACCTTGTTTGGCCGCGACTACAACGAAGACTTGGTTCACCAAATCGTCGTTGCTTACCAAGCCAATGCACGT
The DNA here is from genome assembly GCA_937891045.1 of uncultured Burkholderiales bacterium. The sequence goes on from CALBEV010000089.1 coordinate 2,494, forward strand.
CAAGGCACCCGCGCTCAAAAAGACCGCGAACAAGTCAAGCACTCCACCAAGAAGCCGTTCAAGCAAAAAGGCACTGGTCGTGCCCGTGCGGGTATGACTTCTTCGCCCATTTGGCGTGGCGGCGGTCGTGCCTTCCCCAACAGCCCTGAAGAAAACTTCACCCAGAAAATCAACAAGAAGATGTACCGCGCTGGCATGGCCGCCATCTTCTCCCAGTTGGTGCGTGAAGGCCGCTTGGCTGTGGTGGACTCCATCAAAATCGAAGCACCAAAAACCAAGTTGCTGGCTTCAAAATTGAAAGCCATGAACCTGCAGTCCGTGTTGGTCATTTCCGAAGAAGTGGATGACAACTTGTACTTCGCAGCGCGCAACCTGGCCAATGTGCTGGTGGTTGAACCCCGTTATGCCGACCCTGTGTCACTGGTCCACTACAAAAAAGTGCTGGTCACCAAAGGCGCTGTCGACAAACTCAAGGAGATGTTCGCATGAGCACCCCCAAATTTGACGAAGGCCGATTGATGGCCGTGTTGGTTGAACCCATCGTGTCTGAAAAAGCCACCATGGTCGCCGAAAAATCCAATGCAGTCACTTTCAAAGTGCTGCAAAACGCCACCAAGCCCGAGATCAAAGCGGCAGTTGAACTGATGTTCAAAGTCGAGGTCAAAGGCGTGTCCGTGGTCAACATCAAAGGCAAAACCAAGCGTTTTGGCCGCTCTGTGGGCCGCCGCGATCACGTGCGTAAGGCTTACGTGACGTTGAAAGACGGTCAAGAGCTCAACCTGTCTGGAGAGGTGGCTTAATCATGGCAGTCATCAAAATGAAACCAACCTCACCCGGTCAACGGGGTGTGGTCAAGGTCACGCGTGACCATTTGTTCAAAGGCCCAGGTTATGCGCCCTTGTTGGAACCCCAGTTCCAAAAAGCCGGTCGCAACAACAACGGTCACATCACCACCCGCCACAAAGGCGGTGGCCACAAGCACCACTACCGCGTGGTCGATTTCCGTCGCGTCAAAGATGGCATTCCTGCCAAAGTTGAGCGCATTGAATACGACCCCAACCGCACCGCGCACATTGCCCTGGTTTGCTACGCCGATGGCGAGCGTACCTACATCATTGCGCCACGCGGTTTGGAAGTTGGCGCCACGATTCACAGCGGTGCAGAAGCTCCGATCCGTGCAGGCAACACCTTGCCCATTCGCAACATCCCCGTGGGTTCAACCATCCACTGCATCGAGTTGCGTCCTGGCAAAGGCGCTCAAATCGCGCGTTCTGCGGGCACCTCGGCCACCTTGTTGGCGCGTGAAGGCACCTACGCTCAAGTGCGCATGCGCTCTGGTGAGGTTCGCAAGATCCACATCGAATGCCGCGCCACCATTGGCGAAGTGGCCAACGAAGAACACAGCTTGCGTCAATTGGGCAAGGCCGGTGTCAAGCGCTGGATGGGTATCCGCCCAACCGTGCGAGGCGTCGCCATGAACCCCATCGATCACCCGCACGGTGGTGGTGAAGGTCGCACTGGCGAAGGCCGTGCTCCGGTTGACCCATGGGGCAACCTGACCAAAGGCTACCGCACCCGCAACAACAAGCGCACGCAAGTCATGATCGTCTCGCGTCGCAAGAAATAAGGGTTAACACATGACACGCTCACTCAAAAAAGGCCCGTTTGTTGACCATCACTTGTTGGCCAAGACGGAAAAAGCCGTTGCCACCAAAGACAAAAAGCCCATCAAAACCTGGTCACGCCGCTCCATGGTGTTGCCCGATTTCATCGGCTTGACCATCGCGGTCCACAACGGCAAGCAACATGTGCCGGTCTATATCACCGACCAGATGGTGGGTCACAAGTTAGGCGAATTCGCACTGACTCGGACCTTCAAAGGCCATCCGGCTGATAAAAAAGTTCAGAAGAAGTAAGGAGTAGCTATGGAAACACGTGCAGTCCTGCGAGGTGTGCGCTTATCGGTCGACAAAGGCCGATTGGTAGCAGACTTGATTCGCGGCAAAAAAGTGGACCAGGCTTTAAACATCCTGACCTTCACACAGAAAAAAGCAGCGGGCATCGTTAAGAAGGTGCTTGAATCCGCCATTGCCAATGCCGAGCATAACGATGGCGCGGACATTGACGAGTTGCGCGTCAAGACCATTTACGTGGAACAAGGCGCAACCCTCAAGCGTTTCACAGCGCGTGCCAAAGGCCGCGGCAACAGCATCAGCAAGCCCACGTGCCATGTGTACGTGACGGTTGGCAACTGAAAGGTCTAGGAAGATATGGGACAAAAAATCCACCCCACCGGGTTCCGCCTGTCGGTCAGCCGCAACTGGGCCAGCCGTTGGTACGCCTCCAACAAAGACTTCGCTGGCATGCTGGCCAAAGACATCAAGGTGCGCGAGTATCTGAAAGTCAAACTCAAGAATGCGGCTGTGTCGCGCATCTTGATCGAGCGCCCTGCCAAAAATGCCCGCATCACCATTTTTTCCGCACGTCCAGGCGTGGTCATCGGTAAAAAAGGCGAGGACATTGAAAACCTCAAGAAGGAATTGGCCGCGCGTTTGGGCGTGCCTGTCGCCGTCAACATCGAAGAAGTGCGCAAGCCTGAAATCGATGCCCAATTGATCGCCGACAGCATCACCCAACAGCTCGAAAAACGCATCATGTTCCGCCGCGCCATGAAACGCGCCATGCAAAACGCCATGCGTCTGGGTGCCCAAGGCATCAAGATCATGTCGGCAGGCCGTTTGAACGGCATCGAGATCGCACGGACCGAGTGGTACCGTGAAGGTCGCGTGCCACTTCACACCTTGCGTGCAGACATCGACTACGCCACCTCTGAAGCCAAAACAACTTACGGCATCATTGGTGTCAAAGTGTGGGTCTACAAAGGCGACACCTTGG
>CALBEV010000090.1 GCA_937891045.1 uncultured Burkholderiales bacterium
CCACACTAATTTAAACAGTGCACCTTTGAGGGTTGCTGTGAATGCAGTAACTTTGCTATCCCCACGCACAGGAATAGGGCAATATCTTACATCTTTGATGATTGAGCTTATCGAGACTCACAGCATTGAGGCTAACTATTTTTATGCGAATCGCTGGAGCACGGAGCTAAAGCAGAAGTCCTGGTCAGTCAATGCCAACAGACTAAAAATTGCAGTCAGGCAGTATTTACCAAAGTCTTATGAGCTAAGCCGATGGGTGCTTCAACACCAGTTCAGCAAGGGCATCAACCAATTCAAACCTGATATCTACCACGAACCTAATTTTTTAGCATATGATTTTGATGGACCAACTGTGCTCACTGTCCATGATTTGTCTTGGATTCGATTTCCACAGGCTCATCCACCGGAGCGCGTGAGAGCCATGCACAAGTTTTTTGAGCCAAGCTTGGCCAAAGCCAACCAAATCATCACCGACTCTTTCTTTGTAAAGCAAGAATTGATGGATGAATTTGGCGTGGACGCCGCCATGATTCACCCCATTCATTTGGCAGCAGAGCCACTCTTCAAACCTATGGAATCCAGCGAAACCGCTGCATTTTTAAGTTCCAAGGGGCTAAGGCATTGCCAATATTGGTTGGCGGTGGGCACCTTAGAGCCAAGGAAAAATTTGCAATTGGCACTAGAAGCTTTTTCTGCCTTGCCAGCAGCCGACAGACAAAAAACGCCCCTCGTATTTGCAGGCATGGTGGGGTGGCAGGTGGGTGACCTGCTTCATAAAATGAAAGCCATGCAACAAGCGGGTGAATTGCTTCAATTAGGATATTTGAGCAGGCATGAATTGGCCGCCGTTGTGGCGGGCGCCAAGGCCTTGATTTTCCCGTCTGTTTATGAAGGCTTTGGCCTGCCCCTGGTTGAGGCCATGCAGTGCGGCACCCCTGTGTTAGCGTCAAATGCTTCATGTTTGCCGGAAGTCTTGGAAGGCGCTGGTTTGCTGTTTGACCCCCAGGATGCAGATGCGCTTAAAGCCTTGATGCTGCAGATGTTGGCAGACGACGAACTAGCGGCAACGCTGTCAGCGCAAGGGCTTGAGCGTGCAAAGCACTTTGGTTGGCACAAGACCGCACAGCAAACATTCGAAACATACCGTTTGGCGCTGGGTTAATTTCGCGCTTCGCCTGCAAGCTTGGCGTACAAGGCCAAATGTTGGGTAAGCATGTGTTGAACCGAGAACTTGAATGCGTGCTCTTGCGCACGGCAGCCTAGCAGATTTCTCAAAGGCGCATCATGTTCCAACTGTGTAATAGCTTTGGCCAACGCCAATGGATCGGAGGCGGGAACAGTCAGGCCCGTTTCCATGTGGGGATTGATGTCGTTCACGCCATTGTGCAGTTGGGTGCAAATAACAGGTTTGGCGCAGGCCATGGCTTCAATTTGCACAATGCCAAAGGCCTCATTGGGTGTGACAGAGGGAAGGCAAAAAACATCGCAGGCATGGTAGTGTGCGGCCAACGCTTCTTCAAGAAGTCTGCCTGCAAAAAACACCCGATCTACCAGCCCCAATTCTTGGGTCAAATTTTGAAGCATGGCTGTAAGCGGCCCTTCGCTCCCCAGCACCAGGTAAGCGTTTGTCCGCTGCAAGGCCCTGAGCAGCACATCAAAGCCCTTGTATTCAACATGTCTGCCCAAAGCAAAAACCAAGAACCGCCCGCCCGCCTGCGCTTTGAGGCTATGGGCTTTGGCTGTGATGGCGGGCGTGGCTTTCAGCCATCCCAAGTCGATTCCATACGGAATGACATGCTTTTGTGAAGCGGGGTAATGGGCAGGAATTTGTGTGCTGCTTTGAAAGTGTGAGGGTGTTGCTGCAACAAGTGCCTTGGCTTGCATGATGCCCCTCAGCTGAAAAGGCCTGTAAAGCTTCAGAAGCTTGCGTTGTTTCACGATGTCGCTGTGCCAAGTAATCAGCCTGGGGATATGTGCAGGCAAAGCCATCGACACCAAATGGCTCATGGGGTCTGGGAAATGGAGATGGATCAAGTCAAACGCCTGTTCAGCTTGCAAGCGCCTAGCGTCAAGCAGCATGCCAGGCGCTATTGATGTGCTGAAGTAAACTCCCAGCGTGGACGATTCAACTACGGTGTAGCCATCCACTTCGAATTGATGGCCTTGTAGGTCCATGGACGACACAAGGTTGACCACATGAACACCCGCCGTGGCCAAGCTTTTGCACAAAGTTTTGACATGGGATTCAATGCCGCCATCTTGACGCCAGTATTTACCCAAATGAAGCACACGCATAGAAAGAATAGATAAAGTGCTGTTTTTGATTTTCTGTAGTTTTTTTCTTTCGGCTGTTGCCACACTTTGGGTCCGCCGATGGTTCAAGCATCATACGGCAGCGTACAGCCTCGACGCCCCCCAGCGCTTTCATGCCGGCTCTGTTCCACGCTTGGGTGGACTGGGTATTTTGCTGGGTTGGTTGCTGGGCTTGGCATTTGCAAAAGTGTTGCCGATGCTTGGCATTTTCAATGGCATCAACCTGAGTTGGAATGACTTTGGCTTGTTTGCCTTGTTGGGTGCAATGGCCACTGCTGCAGGCGCACTGGAAGATTTAACCCAACGTATATCGGTGCGTTGGCGTTTGTTGCTGACTGGCGCATTGGGTGTATCGGCCGTCAACTACTGGGGCTTGAATGTGCCAGCTTTGGGCATCCCATTCCTTGAAACCTATTGGCAAGCCACGCCCTTGTTGGGCATGACCCTGACTGTGCTGGCGGTCATGGGTCTGCCACATGCATTCAACATCATTGACGGTTACAACGGCTTAGCGGGTGCGGTTGCAGTGCTTGTTTGTTTGGCGATAGCGCATGTAGCTTTGCAACTGGGCGACCGCGAGCTGGCAGTGATTGCGTTGTGCTTGGCTTCCGCCACCGCTGGGTTTTTAATTTGGAACTACCCGCGCGGTTTGGTATTTGCCGGTGATGGCGGGGCCTATCTTTGGGGCATGGTGGTGGCGCTGTTAAGTATTTCGCTGGTACAGCGACACCCCCAAGTGTCGCCCTGGTTCCCCGTTTTATTACTGATTTATCCAGTCTGGGAAACGTTTTTCTCGATGTACCGCAAATGGGCGAGGGGCTGTTCACCTGGAATGGCAGATGCCATGCACCTTCACCAGTTGATATACCGGCGCTTGGTGAAGCAGGTCCTAGAACCTGAAGAAGCCGCCCGTTTGCTGGCCCGCAACAACAAAACCACGCCCTATTTGGCAGCCTTTGCACTTATTTCAGTTGTGCCCGCCATGTTTTTTTGGGCCAACACTTGGGTTCTGCAACTTTTTGCACTGCTCTTCGTGGTGTCCTACGTTTACGCCTACTTGGCCATTGTGCGATTCAGAGTTCCAGGGTGGATTCGGCGTTAAAGGATCAGAAGAAACAATGGGCCAAGAGACCTCGAAGAAAGTGAGTCGGTGATGAATCAAACATTGCAGGGAAGTCCCTGTCATGGATAAGTAGTTTTCTAGGCTATAACCCCGTTCAGTTACAGGTTATCTCTCATGCATAAAAAAATATTCAGAGCCTGCGGGCTCTTTTTTTTGGCCTTTTTTTTGGCCAACCAAGCCATGGCGGGCATGATGCTCAAGCCGGACTTGGAAAAAATGTTCGGCGAACAATTCGTGGTGGGCGACATCCAGCCCGGTATGCCGCTGTGGCCGCTGTTTGCCAAGAACCCGCCAGCAGTTGAAGCGCCTGAATCCACCGACCCCGCCGCCACCAAACCCATCCTCATGGGCTACGCCTTCGAAACCGTCGACTTCGAACCGGTGCGCGGCTACGGTGGCAAACCCATCAATGTGTTGGTGGTGATGGACTTGCAGGGCAAATTTTTAGCGTCCAAGTTGTTGGACCACAAAGAGCCCTTGTTTCGCTCCGAGGTGCGCACCGACATCTTGACCAAATTCGCAGAGCAATACACGGGCCTCACCACCAAACACAATATTCAAATTTACGGCTTTCAGGCCACGCCGTTTCGCGATGACAAAACCGCCAATTTACATGGCATCCAAGCGGGCACGGTGACGGCCAAGGCGATCGACAAAACCATCCTCTTGTCTGCGGCGTCTGTGGCCCTGGCGCATGAAGAGGCGGCGGCCACCGGTGGCATTGCCGGAGCAGTGGCCAGCACTGGCGTCAAAGGTGCGCAAAAAGGCGTGAACGAACACCCGGCCAAACTCACTTGGCAACAGATGTTGACGCGCGGCATGGTGAGTGAACAAAGCTTCACACGTGCAGACCTGGAGCGCCCCTTTGCAGGCACCAAAGCCGAGGGCGCAGACAAGCTCGCGGCCACTGCACCGAACGAAACCGCGCTCACTGTGCATGTGGCTTTGGTGAGTTTGCCGGTGATTGGTCGCAACCTGTTGGATGAAGAAGGCTGGCGTTTGCTCAGCACCAATCGCCGCACCGCACATGCGGTGATGGTGACCGAATCGGGCCCAATGGCACGCATGACTTACGAAAGCCAGCGCATGGTGCAAGAGCTTTGGCAGCCACCCTTCACCTTGAAGCAAAACGGCCAAGAGTTGAGTTTTCGCGCCATGTCTTACGACAAGGGCATGGCCATGCCGGGCTACCCCGATGTGAACGGGCGTGCGCACTTCCTCATCATCAACAACGCTACGCCGCTCGACCCCACACAAGCCTTTGAATTGAACCTGACCTGGGGCCGTCGCTACGGCAGTTTTCCCACGCAGGTGGTGAAGGTGGCGTTTCCACTCGAGTACGAGTTCAACGGCTGGCGCACCGCTGTGTCGAATGTGTGGGACACGGACTGGTCCAGCTGGAGTTGGTACCAAGCTTGGCAAGACCGCATTTGGGAAATCGTCGCACTGCTGGCCGGTTTGGTGGTGCTGACCACCGGTCTCATCATGCAAAAACGCCTGAGCGCCAACACCAAGCGCTTCAAGTTGTTGCGTGCCGCGTACTTGTTGTTCACCTTGGGCTTCATCGGTTGGTATGCACAAGGGCAGCTCACCATCGTCAACATCACGGCGGCCCTGGACGAATTGCTAGCCGGTGGTGACCTGAGCTTTTTCATGAACGATCCGATGTCGGTGATTCTGTGGTTGTTCGTAGCAGGCACTTTGCTGGTGTGGGGGCGTGGCACGTTTTGCGGCTGGTTGTGTCCGTTTGGGGCGCTGCAAGAACTCATCAGCATGGTCACGCAAGCCGTGGGCATTCGCCAGCGGCGCTTGAGAACCGCCATCGATGCCAAGCTGAAATGGATCAAGTACGTTGTGCTGGCCGTCGTCGTCGGCTCGGTGTGGGCGTCCCCCTCGTTCGCCGAAGTGGCCGTGGAAATCGAACCCTTCAAAACCGCCATCAGCTTGTACTTTGTGCGCGAGTGGCCTTATGTGTTGTGGGCTGTTGCCTGCGTGGCCTTGAGCGTGTTTGTTTACCGTGGTTACTGCCGCTACATCTGCCCATTGGGCGCGGCCTTGGCCGCCACCAATGTGTTGCAACGCTGGTCGTGGATTCCACGCCGCGAAGCCTGTGGCACACCCTGCCAAACCTGCCGCCACCGCTGCGAATACCAAGCCATTGAACCCACCGGCAAGGTGAACTACAGCGAGTGCTTCCAATGCCTGGACTGCGTGTCCATTTACCAAGACGACCAACGCTGCTTGCCGCTGATTCAACACCGCAAAGACGGCTCGACCTTCATCCCCATTCACGCAGGAGCAACAGCATGAGCA
>CALBEV010000091.1 GCA_937891045.1 uncultured Burkholderiales bacterium
ATCAAGGCGCCGGGCACGGCAGGTTTCACGTGGCGGCTGTCGGTGGGGTTTTTGCGGCGGGCTTTCTTGGGCAACTCTTCGCCCTTGGCTCTGGCTTCGGCGACTTTTTGGCCCCACTCTTGGGCTTCGGCTGTCTCTTGGGCTTGGCGCTCGACCAACAAGGTGTGCAACACCGGCAGCAAGAAGGCAGCGGTTTTGCCGCTACCGGTTTGGCTAGACACCAGCAAATCGATGGAAGGCTTGGAAGCGTCATCTTGCAAAGCCAGCGGAATGGCTTTGGTTTGCACGGTGGTGGGCTGGGTGAAGTTCAGGTCTTTCAGCGCAGCCAGCAGTTCTGGGGCCAAGCCCATGTCTGCAAAGGCGTTGTTGACCGGCGCTTTGGCAGCGGGTGTCACGCTGCTGGGTTCGGCAACGTCAGGTGTGACGTGGTCCAACAGGGTGTCGGCCAAGGCGTGGGAATTCAAATCGTCAATCATGTTTTAACCACCACCTGAAAAGGTGAGGTGGCTCCATTCAAAGGTTGGAAAAAACATCAACCTTCAAACAAAGCATGCTGCAATGTGTTTGCAACGCGGTTCAATGCGAACCCAAGGTGTGAGGCAGATGTAACAAAGTCGGGGTTTTGAATCGCGACTAAGGGTATTCTCGCATAGAAATGAATGTCGATTCAAAGGCTTAAACGAATTCTTAGGTCTTCAATAAATGCGTGCGGTAGTGCTCGAGTTCATCAATCGACTCGTGTACATCTGCCAAAGCCGTGTGCTTTTGACGCTTTTTGAAAGCCGCATACACCTCAGGCTTCCAGCGTTTGGACAGTTCTTTGAGCGTGCTGACATCGATATTGCGGTAGTGAAACCAAGCTTCAAAATTGGGCATGTACTTGACCAAAAACCGCCGGTCTTGGCTGATGGTGTTGCCGCACATGGGGGTGGCACCTTTGCTGACATATTTTTTCAAGAAGGCGATCAACACCTCCTCGGCTTGCGCCTCATCCACGGTGGAGGTCTTCACTTTGTCGATCAAGCCGCTTTTGCCATGGGTGCCCTTGTTCCAGGCATCCATGCCATGGAGCAAGGTGTCCGGTTGATGGATCACGATCACCGGCCCTTCGATGCGGGGCGACAGATGAGGTCCGGTGATGACCACCGCAATTTCCAGCAGACGCTCTTTTTCAGGGTCCAGGCCGGACATTTCGCAATCAAGCCAAACCAGGTTTTGATCGGACTTGTCGAGGGTGGCGGGGATGTCGGATGCAGCAGTTTCAGTGGGGGCATTCATTTGCAGATTGTCCATGAAAGCACCAGGCTGATCTGCAAAAGCGCAGGCAGCGTGAGGAAAACAAAAAGACCTAAACTCGCGGCATGAACACAAGCACCTCTTTCACCTTGGCATTTGCAGGCTTTTTAACCCTGAATTTGCTGCTCAAACTTTGGTTGGCGCACCGCCAAATTCGTCATGTCTCGCTTCACCGTCCTGCGGTCCCAGAAGCTTTCAAGGAAGTCATCAGTCTGCCAGCGCATCAAAAAGCCGCCGACTACACCTTGGCCAAACTGCGCTTGGGGCACTGGGATTTGGCCATTGACGCAGGCATGTTGTTGGTTTGGACTTTGCTGGGCGGTCTGGGCGCCCTGGATGCTTGGTTGGTCGAGATCAGTGGGAGCGGCATGTTGCAGCAACTGCTGTTGGTCATGGGCTTCATGCTCATCAGTGGCTTGGTGAACTTGCCGCTGTCTTACTACCAAACCTTCAAAGTGGAGCAACACTTTGGCTTCAACAACATGACCGTGGGTTTGTGGTTGAGTGATTTGGTCAAAGGCACGGCGCTGGGGGTGGTCTTGGGCCTGCCATTGGTGTGGGCCATCCTGTGGCTCATGGAATCAGGCGGTGATCAATGGTGGCTGCTGGCTTGGGCTTTGCTGGTGTCCTACCAATTGTTTGTGATGTGGTTGGCACCCAACTACATCATGCCCTTGTTTAACAAATTTCAACCGTTGGACGATGCGCAATTGCAAGCCCGAGTGGACGCCTTGATGCAACGCACGGGTTTCAAATCGGATGGTTTTTTTGTGATGGATGGCAGCCGCCGATCGGCGCATTCCAATGCTTTCTTCACCGGTCTGGGCAAACAAAAACGGGTGGTGTTTTTCGACACCTTGCTCAAGCAACTCAGCCCGTCTGAAATGGAAGCCGTGTTGGCCCACGAGTTGGGCCACGCCAAACTCAACCACATCCCCAAATCCATGCTGCGCGGCTTTGCGGTCAGCTTGGTGGGCATGGCGGCTTTAGGTTGGCTCAGCACCCAAGTTTGGTTCTACACCGGCTTGGGCGTGCAACCCCATTTGGCCTCTTCCAACAACGCTTTGGCTTTGCTGTTGTTCATGCAAGTGGTGCCCTTGGTCACCTTCATCACCACGCCATTGAACGCCATCAAGTCACGCCAGCACGAGTTTGAAGCCGATGCCTTTGCCTGCGCCCATGCCAGCGGTCAAGACCTGCGCCAAGCCCTGCTGAAGCTTTACCAAGACAATGCCTCTACCTTGACGCCCGACCCGCTGTATGTGGCTTTTTATCATTCGCACCCGCCCGCTTCGCAGCGCCTGGCCCGCTTGACCGCATGACGCAATGGGGCCGCGTGGTGGCCAGCCACGGTCGTCATGTGGTGGTCGAAGATGTTCAGGGCGAACGGCGTTTGTGCCACCCGCGTGGAAAGAAAAACCAAGCCGTGGTGGGCGACCAAGTGCAATGGTCGCCCAGCGAGGACGAGGGCAGCATCGAGGCGGTGGAGACCCGGCGCAATTTGTTCTACCGCCAAGACGATATCCGGAGCAAATCGTTTGCCGCCAACCTGGACCAGGTGCTGGTGCTGGTGGCAGCCGAGCCCGATTTTTCAGAAAGCCAAGTGGCGCGTGCTTTGATTGCCGCGCAGCAGGCCAGCATCCGAACCTTGATTGCACTGAACAAGCAAGACTTGAAAGAACCCTTCGACAAGGCCTGGGCACGTCTGCAACCCTACCGCGACTTTGGCACTGTGGTGCTGCCACTGGGTCTCAAGGGTCATGATCACACCTTTGCCGCCTTGGAAGCCGAATTGGCGAATCGGGTGACCTTGGTGCTGGGGCCTTCGGGCGCTGGCAAAAGCACCCTGATCAACCGTTTGGTGCCACAAGCCAATGCGGCCACCAACATCATCTCCAAAGCCTTGCAGTCGGGCAAACACACCACCACGTCCACCACCTGGTATTGGATGGACGCGGCGAAAACGGCGGCCCTCATGGACTCACCGGGGTTTCAAGAGTTTGGCTTGCACCACATTCCGCCTACCGATTTGGCGGCATGCATGCCCGACATCGGGGCCCATGCGGATCATTGCAAGTTTTACAACTGCAGCCATGTGCACGAACCCGATTGCGGCGTGCGGTCAGCCTTGTCACAAGGCTTGATTGACGCAGGTCGTTACAAAATTTACACCCAGTTGTTTGAAGAACTGACTGCGCCCAAGCAGTATTGAAGCCACGCGAAACAGGCCTGCTCAGGGCTGACAAGACACCGGCCAGCGGGCTGTGGTCAGCCCAGCAAACGGGCCAAGGTGAGCAAGGCCAGCAGCACCATCCACATCACCACGGCACGCCAGACCAAGCCCACCATGCTGCGCAAATGCGCCACTTCGGGTTCGCGCCCAGCGGTGGGTTGAACTAGCGGATCGTCGGACAAAGCCTCTTTCGAGGCAGGGCGCAAACCCACGCCGCCCAAGCGCACATTGATGGCGCCTGCAGTGGCCGCCAGCACCACACCATCATTGGCATTGGGAAAGTGCTGTGCATCTTGGCGCCAAGCATCCACCGCATCTTCGAAATTGCCCACGACCGCGAAAGACAAACCCGTCATCCGTGCAGGCACCCAATCCACCTGTCGCCAAGCCAGTGCAGTGACTTCCTGCAAGGCCGGGCTGCTGTGCGCTGCATCCAACTGCGAACTGTCGGAGGAAGCCGCCCAGTCTGTTGACAACAAGGCAGACAGCCTGAAAAACACCGCCCCCGCTGGACCCAAGCCCATCGCGGCCAACACCGAAAACCACGCAATCACGCCAAACACATGGCGGTGAGCAGAAATCGAAGAATGTTCAATCACATGGCGAACGATTTCGCTGCGCGGCATGTTTGGTTCCAGATCCCCCTGCCATTGGCGCAGCAACTCTCGCGCCAGGTCATCGTCACCCGTGGACAAGGCATCACGGATGCCCGAAAAATGGTGGCTAAAGCGCCTGAACCCCAAGGTGGCGTAAAGCACCACCAAGCTCCACAGCATGGCCAAGAACCAACCGCCAAACCACCACAGCAACCAATGCACCAGCACGGTCAATGCGCAAGGGAGCACCACGGCCAATCCCCACGCGATCCAAGCATGCCGCTTGTCGCCAGCGTCCAGGGTGTGACGCAACCAGTCGGCCCATTGGATGAACAGCTTGTCGATGCCCGCACTGGCCGAGCGCGGACGGGCTTGTTCCAGCAACAAGGCAAGCAAGAGGGCGATGAAACTCATGGCCCAATGATAGTGATGCCCACGCGGTGGCGCTTAAGGCTCAAGTTTGGCTTGTAAAAATTCGTAGAAATTGCGCAAGATGCCAGCGGTGGCGCCCCAAATCACGCGGCGTGCCTCGGGCGATTCACAGGGCATGGCATACCACTCGCGCTGCACACCTTGCCATTGCAGACCGTGGCGCTGGTGGTTGGCCGGGTTCATCAGGTGCAACAAAGGCACTTCAAACACATCGGCCACTTCGTGGGGGTTGGCTTGCAAACGTATTTCGGGGCTGAGCAAAGCCACCACAGGGGTCACCTTGAAGCCGGTACCGGTGACGTACATCGGTAGACAACCCAACACCGTCACATGGCTGGGGTGCAAGCCCACTTCCTCTTGGGCCTCGCGCAAAGCCGCTGCAACTTCATCCGCGTCTGCGTCGTCTTGGCGGCCACCGGGAAACGCAATTTGTCCGGCGTGGCTGGACAAATGTGCGGTGCGCAAGGTCAACAACACCGTGGGCTCCTCCCGCATGACGATGCCCAAGAGCACCGAGGCTGGCGCGGGTGGTCGGCTGCTGAACGGCGGCTCGTAAATCGGTTGGGTCCACGCTGGCGGGTTGGCGAAATAAGCCCGCAAGGCATCGGGCAGCAGCCGTGACAGCGGCAAGGCAGGCAAATGCCCATCGGTGCCCAGCAATTGGGCCGATTCGGGATTGAATTTGGGGGGTTGGCTCAAAACAGCTTGCTTGAAGTCATGAAAAAGCCGCCGCAGCGTGAACTGGGGCGGCCAGGGATTGAGCTCAGACCCTGCTTACTTGGCAGCAGCTGGGGTGGCTTTGGCCGTGAGCTTTTCTTTGATACGTGCGGATTTGCCGCTGCGCTGACGCAAGTAGTACAGCTTGGCGCGGCGCACATCGCCACGGCGTTTGATTTCGATGCCAGCGATGAGCGGGCTGTAGGTTTGGAAGGTGCGTTCCACGCCTTCGCCGCTGGAGATTTTGCGAACGATGAAGTTGCTGTTGATGCCGCGGTTGCGCTTGGCAATGACCACGCCTTCAAAAGCCTGAACACGCTTGCGGGTGCCCTCGACCACATTGACGCTGACCACCACGGTGTCGCCGGGGGCGAACGGGGGAATGGTTTTGCCCAAACGGGCGATTTCTTCCTGTTCCAGGATCTGGATGAGATTCATGATTTCCTCGAAACGATCATGGATGCGCTACACAAAAGGCCGGTGCTGACGGTGCAAACACTGGCGGCCATCCAGAGGATCAGACCCCGACATTATAACCAGCCGCCAAACCGCCCTGGCTGGCTGGCCATTGGGCCGCCAACAAGCGCTCAGGTCAGGGTTTTCAGAAACTGCTCGTCTTGGGGCTTGAGCAAGCCTTGTTGGCGGGCTTGGTCAATCAGATCGGGGCGCTTGTCAACCGTCAAGGTCAGGCTTTGGGCCCGCCGCCATTCAGCAATTTGGGCATGGTGCCCCGACAGCAAGGGGGCTGGCACGCCCTGCCCGCGCCATGCTTCGGGGCGGGTGTAGTGCGGGCAATCCAGCAAGCCGCTCAGGGCTGGGGTGAAGCTGTCTTGCAAATGGCTTTCTTCGTCGTGCAACACGCCGGGTTGCAAACGTGCCACAGCATCCAGCCAAGCCATGGCGGCCAATTCACCGCCCGACAAGACAAAGTCGCCCAAGCTGATTTGCAGGTCCACATGGGTGTCGATGAAGCGCTGGTCCACGCCTTCATAGCGGCCGCACAGCAGCACCGCGCCTTGGGAGGTAGAAGCTTGCAGCACTAGCGTTTGGTTCAAAGCCTGACCCACCGGCGAAAAATAAACCAAGGGGGCAGTTTGGCGGTCTTCACCTCGGGCTTGGCGTATGGCGTCCAGGCAGGCCGCCAAGGGCTCGGCCAGCATCACCATGCCGGGGCCGCCGCCGAACGGGCGGTCGTCCACCCGCCGGTAGTTGCCATCGGCATAGTCACGCGGGTTCCAGCAATGCACCGCCACTTGGCCGCTTTCGTAGGCGCGGCGGGTCACACCTACCTCGAGGAAGCTTTGAATCAGCTCGGGGAACAAGGTGATGATGTCTACACGCATGGCCGCCTCAGTAATCGGCTTGCCAGTCCACCAGGATTTGGCGGGCCGCCAAATCCACCTGATCGACATAGGCGTTGACGAAAGGGATCATGCGCTCGATGGGCTTGCCTTCGGGGTCGGGGTTGGCTTGGGACAGCACCAACACGGTTTGCGGCCCGGTGGACAGCAGTTCGGTCACCTCGCCCAAATCGATGCCTTCGCGGTTGCGCACGGTCAAGCCGATCAGGTCGACCCAATAGTATTCGTCGGTGTTGGTAGAGGGAAACGAGGAGCGCTGAATGAATATTCGCGCGCCTTTGAGGCTTTCGGCGACATCGCGGTCAGTCAGGTCGTGAGCCAAAGCGACCACGCTGTTGGAGTGCTCTTTGGCCTCGCGGATGCGCAACAAGACGGTGCCCACAAACGGCGAAGCACCGCGCTCGTTGGGTTGCAAAAACCAGCGTTTGGAAGAAAACAGCGCTTCGGGCGAAGCGCTGTGGGGCAAGACCTTGAGCCAGCCTTTGAGGCCCCAAGCATCCAAAATGCGCCCGACTTCGATGGCGTCCGCTGGTAATTCAGCAGGCTCCCAAGCGGGCTGCATGGGATGCGTTTAGGCGGGTTTGCCGGCCTGTTTGATCAGGCGGTCAACGGTGGAGGAGGTTTGTGCACCGACACCCACCCAGTAGTTCAGGCGGTCGTGGGCAATGCGCAAGCGCTCTTCGCCACCAGCGGCGATGGGGTTGTAAAAACCCACACGTTCGATGAAGCGACCATCGCGGCGAACGCGTTTGTCGGCGACGACGATGTTGAAAAACGGACGGGATTTAGAACCGCCGCGAGAAAGTCGGATGACGACCATGGTTTATCCTTGGGTGCAGACTTTGATTCAGCGATGAGACACGCGACTTGACCACCCGGCCAGCGCTCGCTGAAAAGCCTGCCATTATAGACCGCCGCCCAGATGACCCTTTGGTTGGTCAGTCACACAGCCCCTTGAACAGCAAACCTGCGAGCCGCAACACATAATTCCCACCATGAAGAACAAAACATTGGCCACATGGCTCAGCATCTGCACAGGCACACTGGGCTTGCACCGTTTCTACATGTTTGGCTGGCGCGACTCCTGGGGTTGGGTCATGGCATTGATGAGTTTGCTCGGACTCTACGGCTACGAACGCGCCCAAACCATGGGCTTGGATGATCCGCTGAGCTGGTTTTTGCTGCCTGTGGTGGGTTTGACCATCACAGCCAGCGCCATGCAAGCCCTGTATTGGGGCTTGATGTCGAAAGTCAACTGGAACAGTTTGTACAACCCCTCGGAAGATGCCGAGCACAAAGCCGGGAGCACTAATTGGTTCACGGTCATTGCGATGGTCTTGTCCATGATTCTGGGCACCACCGCCATGCTTTCCAGTCTGGCCTATGGCTTTCAGCGCTATTTCGAAGCGCAAATCACAGAAGCCGAGAAGCTGTCGCAGTAGGTTTTCAGCGCACTCGAGTCGCAAATCACAGAAGCCGAATCGGCTGATCTGCGACAGCCGCCAGCATCCCTTCACTGACCAAGTGCCCAGCCACCTCTTGCAAAGGCCGCAGCACGAACGCCCGCTCGCGCCAGCGGGGGTGCGGCACGGTCAACCAGCCGCTTTGAATGCAGGCATCCCCATAAAACAGCAGGTCCAGGTCCAGGGTGCGCGGGGCGTTTTGCACGCTGCGAACCCGCCCCGCGGCCTGCTCCAAAGCCTGCAAAGCCAGCAGCAATTCAACTGCGTTCAATTGGGTTTCAAGATGGGCCACAGCGTTCACATACAACGGGCCACTGGCCTCGTGCGGCGCGGTTTCATAGAGTGAGGAAGCGCTTACAAGCCGGGTGTGTGCGATGTGTCCAAGCTGCGCTGAGGCATGCTGAACGGCCTGCGCGGGCTCGCCCAAATTCGCCCCCAGCGCCACAAAGGCGCTGATGGGGTCACGCAGCAGGTTTGTCACCGGCAGCACCGGCTGCGGGTTTGCGCCGCCGCCGGGTGCGTTTGCGCGGCTCGCTGCCGTCGGCGCGTACCGCGCGGGCTGCAGGGCGCACGGCTTGAATCAGGCTCAAGCGGGCCTCGTCATCGGCATGCTGGAACTCTTCCCACCAGTCGGCCAGCTCGATGTCCAACTCGCCAACTTCGGCACGCAAACACAGGAAATCGAAACCAGCGCGAAAGCGGGCTTGGTCCACCAAACCAAAAGGTGCGCTGCCAGTGCGTTTTTCAAACCTCGGCTGCATGGTCCAAATTTCACGCATGTCACCGGCCAACTTGCCGCGTCCCGACACGTCACCGATGCGCGCATTGAACACGTCTTCAATGGCTTCTTGCAAGGCGGGGTAGATGGGCATTTCGCCGGTGCGGGCTTGCCAGCCTTCGCGCACATCGGCCCACAGTACGCAGGCCAGCAAAAAGCTGGGCGCCACCGGTTTGCCTTCACCCACGCGGCGGTCGGTGTCTTGCAAAGCGGCGCTGACAAAGGGCGTGTCGGCGCGCTCCACCACCACATCCAGCAGCGGGTAAATGCCTTTGGCCAAGCCCAGCACCTTCAACTGCTGGATGCTGGCCAAGGAATGACCGGTTTGCAACAGCTTCAACATCTCGTCGAACAAGCGGCTTTGCGGCACATCTGCCAGCAGCTTGAGCATGGCCTTCAAAGGTTTGGCGGTGCGTGGCTCCAGGGTGAAACCCAGCTTGTTGAGCTTGGCGGCAAAACGCACAGCGCGGATGATGCGCACCGGGTCTTCGCGGTAGCGGGCTGCCGGGTCACCAATCATGCGGATGACGCGCTTCTTGGCGTCTTCATACCCATGGTGGTAATCGATCACGTCGCCGTTGTGAGGGTCGTAATACATGGCGTTGACCGTGAAGTCGCGCCGCGCTGCATCTTCGTCTTGCGGGCCCCAGACGTTGTCGCGCAGCACCCGGCCACTGGCGTCCACCGCATGGGTCATGTTGGAGAGCGCCTTTTTGCTGGTGCGTTCATTGCCACTCACCTGCTCGGCGTCTTGGCTGTCCAAGTGGGCGCGGAAGGTGGAGACCTCGATCACCTCGTGGTCGCGGCCTCGGCCATGCACCACGTGCACGATGCGAAAACGCCTGCCAATGATGAAGGCGCGGCGAAAACAGGCTTTCACTTCCTCGGGCGTGGCGTCGGTGGCCACATCAAAGTCTTTGGGCTTCAAGCCGACCAGCAAATCGCGCACCGCGCCGCCGACGATGTAGGCTTCATAGCCGCGGTCTTGCAGGGTGCGCACCACGTTCAGGGCGCGTTCGTCCACCAACTCGTGGTCGATGCGGTGTTCTTGTTCACTGATGACGCGGCGCTTGCCAAAGCTGGCTTTGGGCGCAGCTGCTGGTTTGCCCAGCAAGCGGTCGATTATTTTTTTAATCATGGGGTCTCGAAAAGGTCGAGGATACGCCAACCCCGCGCAAGGGCTGTTTGTCGCAACTCGGCGCTGCCATTGGTCACCACCGGTTGCTGCACCTGCTCTAGCAGCGGCAAGTCGTTCAAAGAGTCGCTGTAAAACGTGGCTTGCACATCGGCCAAGCTGGTGCCTTGCGTGGCCAACCACTGCTGAACCCGCGTCACCTTGCCTTCGCGCAAGCTGGGCACGCCGGCAATCTCGCCGGTGAAATGGCCGTGGGCATCCCGCTCGAGTTCCACGGCCAACAACACGTCCATGCCAAAAGCCTCGGCAATCGGTCGGGTGACAAATTCGTTGGTGGCGGTCACCATCACCAAGCGCTCACCACGACGGCGGTGTTGTTCCACCAAGTCAAGGGCAGCGGGCAAGATGGCCGGGCGAATGACGCTTTCCATGAACAAGTCGTGGGCGGCGGCGGCAGCAGCCGGTCCTTTTTCACGCACCGCCGCGGTGGAAAAGCGCACGTAGGCGTGGATGTCCAAACAACCCGCAAGATAGTCGGCGTAAAAGCCGTTGTTTTTGGCTTGAAAGGTATCGGGGTCGACCCACCCCAAAGACAAGGTGAACTCGCCCCAAGATTGGTCCGAGTCCAGCGGCAGCAAGGTGTGGTCAAGGTCAAACAGCGCGAGCTTCATTCAGAGTTCATCCAACATGGCCCGCAGCAAAGGGATGGTGAGCGGGCGCTGGGTTTGCAAGGCGTAGTGGTCCAAGCGTTGCAGCAAGTCCATCAGGTGGCCCAAGTCGCGGCTGAAGCGGCTGAGCAGGTAATCCAGCAAATCGGTGTTCAAGCTCATGCCCAGGGCTTGCGCATGGCGCACCAACACCTCGCGGCGCTGGTCGTCGTCCAACAGCTGCAACTGAAACACATGGCCCCAGCCCAAGCGGGTGCGCAGGTCTTCGCGCAAAGGCAGGTCTTGCGGCGGCAAGGCACCAGCGGCCAAGACCCAAGGCTGACGCGATGAACCCGGGGTGGCGGCGTTCACAAACCAGTTGAAGGCGGCGTGTTGTTGCACCGGTGTGAAGCTTTGCACATCGTCCATGATGAGGACTTCCCACTCGGGGTTGAACTCAGCCGCTTGGCGGGTGCTGGCGTCCATCCAACCCACCAAGGCCCCCTGCCCTTGAATGTGCTCGGCAACGGCTTGCAGCAAATGGGTTTTGCCGCAACCGTGCTCGCCCCACAGGTAGGTGGGCACCGGCGAGCGGGTGCTGCCAGCCATCCACAGCTCCAAGTGCGCCAAGGCCGAGGCGTTGTTGCCGGGGAAAAAGTTGGCCAAGCTGGGGCCGACCGACACACCAATATCCAGGGCAATTTGTTTCATCGCCGATCAGCCTGCATACAAGCGGCTGGCCATGTAGCGGCTGCGCAATCGGCGCAGCGCCACCAGCAACACGGCGCTGGCGGGCAAGGCGATCAGGATGCCAACAAAGCCCAGCAACTGGCCAAAGGCGAGCAAGGCAAAAATCACGGTCAGCGGGTGCAAGCCGATGCGCTCGCCAATCAATCGCGGTGTGAGGATGAAGCTTTCAATCAGTTGGCCCAGACCAAACACCACGGCCAGCATGAGACCGGCTTGCATCGGGGCCATTTCCAAAAAGCCAGCCAAGGCGGCCAGCAAAAAACCAATGCCAAAACCCACATAGGGCACGAACACCGCCAAGCCGGTGAAGATGCCGATCGGCCAGGCCACCGACAGGCCAAACAGCTTGAGCGCCGCCACGTAATACACCGACAGGATCAGCATCACCAGCAACTGGCCGCGCAAATACTCGCCCAGCACCGCATCGGCCTCGTCTATGAAACCGCCCACGCTGTCTTTGGCCTTCACCGGAATCCAGTCACGCGCATGGGCCAAGACATGGTGGCCGTCCATCAGGAAGTAATAAAGCGCTACCGGAATCAAAACCAGGTTGCCAATGAGCGCCAACGCCACGCTGCCGCCGATTTGCACCGAGGCCAACAGCGAGGACAAACCGCTGTCCCACAGATTGCTCATGTAGGTGCTGAAAAACGCTTTGATGGACGGTTGGTCGAAGTTCACCTCGACGCCCAAGCGGGCCAACTGGGGGGCCAAGTCGGTTTGCAGCAAGGCCAGCAAGGTGGGCAACTGCGCTTGCACCCGGGCCGCTTCTTTGAAAAAGACCGGCACCACCAGCCCCAGCAGCGCCACCACGGCCAGCAAAAACAAGACTTCCACCAACAGCACCAGCACAAAGCGTGGCATGCCCTTGCCAACACGCGCTTGCAACCACACCACCAAAGGGTTCAAGGCATAGGCCATGGCCGCAGCCACCAAAAACGGTGTGAGCACCGGAGCCAACCACCACACAAGCCCGAGCAACACAGCGGTGATGGCCAACCAAGCGGCGTGGAATCGGTAGTCGGGGGAGGAGGTCATCAGGCGGCTTGAAACCCGGCAATTAGAATCTGCGCATTCTATCGACCCGACCCTCTGGCGCTTGTCGCCCCGCCCCATGAACACTCCCCTTTCCTACAAAGACGCTGGCGTTGACATTGACGCTGGCGACGCCTTGGTTGAACGCATCAAGCCCTTGGCCAAGAAAACCATGCGCGAAGGTGTGTTGGCTGGGATCGGCGGCTTTGGCGCCTTGTTCGAGGTGCCGAAAAATTACAAAGAACCGGTGTTGGTGAGTGGCACAGACGGCGTGGGCACCAAGCTGAAGCTGGCGTTTGAATGGCAAATGCACGACACCGTGGGCATCGATTTGGTGGCCATGAGCGTGAACGACGTGCTGGTGCAAGGGGCAGAGCCGCTGTTTTTCCTCGACTATTTCGCCTGCGGCAAATTGGATGTGGACACTGCGGCTGCGGTGGTGGGCGGCATCGCCAAAGGCTGTGAGTTGTCGGGTTGCGCCCTGATTGGTGGCGAAACCGCCGAGATGCCCGGCATGTACCCGGCTGGTGAATACGACCTCGCAGGCTTTGCCGTGGGCGTGGTGGAAAAAAGCAAGATTTTGACCGGCCAGGATGTGAAGCCCGGCGACGTGGTGCTGGGCTTGGCGTCCAGCGGTGTGCACTCGAATGGCTTCAGCTTGGTGCGCCAATGCATAGCCCGCGCCGCCACCCAGTTGCCTGCCACCTTGGATGGTCAACCGTTCAAGCAAGCCCTGATGACCCCGACCCGCTTGTATGTGAAAAGCGTGTTGGCGGCTTTGAAAGCCCACCCCATCAAAGCGCTGGCCCACATCACCGGCGGCGGCCTCACTGAAAACATTCCCCGCGTGTTGCCCGCGCACTGCGCCGCGCATTTGCAACGCGACAGCTGGCCGCGCACCGAGCTGTTTGCTTGGCTGCAAACCACCGCCGGGATTGACGACGCCGAGATGTGCCGCACTTTCAACAACGGCATTGGCATGGTGCTGGTACTGGACGCCGCCCACGCTGCTGCATGCGCCAAGACCTTGGCGGACTTGGGCGAGCAGGTGTTTCAAATGGGCGTGATCGCCGAGCGGGGCGATGGTGCGGCTGTCGTGATCCGCTGAAGCTAATTGGGGTCAGTTTCCGTTTAAATAATTGGAGCTAATTGGGGTCAGTTTCCAATTAATTCACGCTTGCTTGCCGACCACGGTGGGCTCGTCCGCAATAATTGGGGTCAGTTTCCAATTAATCCACGCTTGCTTGCCGACCACGGTGGGCTCGTCCGCCGCTCACCGCCACTTCGTGGCAACGTTCGCTACGCGGGCCGACCCACCATATTCGCAAGCTGAAGAGGTTTGTTAGGTTGACCAAATGGCTTAAAGCGATTTTTCGCAAATCGCTACACCTTGCGCCGAAACATCACTTCAAAGCCGCACGGCCTGGGGACCATTTTTTGAGCGAAAGACCAGAAAAATGAGTCCCCATGGCGGGCGGCTCAAGCGTGACTTTTCAACAAATCGTGATACACAAAAACGGCAAAATTTCGAATTTATGTATCATAAAAATGCCCGCAAGCCCCGTCCCTACTGACCACCCCCTCAAAACAAGGCTTTTTTGAGGGCCCAAAAAACAATTGGAATCTGACCCCCATTATTCAGGCAGCAACACCGCCAACCGGGCCTGTACTTTTTGCAAGCGCTCGCCGTCGCCCTGCCGGCGGTAAATTTCCTGCAAATTGCGCAGCATGCGGGCAATGATGTCGCGCGGCGTAGCGGGCTCTAAGTGGTAGGCCAAGGCGTCATCCGAGATGGCCTGCGGACGGCCCGGTTTGGCGCCATGCAGCCAAGGAATCAGTCGTTCGGCCAGGTCGTCGCGGCTGAGTGATTCACCGCTGAAAGGGTCGAGCACCACATGGCCCTCTTGGGGGTAGGTAAGGTCGAGTTTGACCAAAAAATGCCCCGGGAAACTCACGCCATGCACCCGCAGCCCCATGCTTTGGCCCAACTCCAGCCACAGCACGGCCA
The DNA here is from genome assembly GCA_937891045.1 of uncultured Burkholderiales bacterium. The sequence continues at coordinate 14,452 of CALBEV010000091.1, forward strand.
AGCTGATGGGAATGCCCAAGCGCTTGGTCAGGACCATGTTGATGAAGCTGTTGTGCGGGTCGTCGTAATGGTTGACGTTGCCGGCAAAGCGCAGTTCTTCATAGAAAAAATGGTTCAGCTCGCGCAGCTTGTCCAGCGGCTCGGCGTTGGCCATCAAGCGGCGTTTGAGCTTGGCGCTCATCACGTCCACCTCATCCAACACCTGCTGGATGTCCAAACCAGGGAATTCATCTTGCGCCAAGCTGATGGCGGTTTCCAGCAAGGGGAAATCGTCGTCGCTTTGCACCAAGGTGGTGAAATAGTCCAGCGCCGAGGGCTTTAATTTGTAGTCCATCTTGCAATCATGCCTTCAGCGCCGCCACAGCGCACGCAAATCCACCCCAAGACCCTTCAGTATTGCGAAATACACCACAACACCCCCGCTGGTCACCCCCAACATCAAACCCGCCCGCATCCATGCTTGAGCCTGCAGGCCGGTCCAATCCCAATGGCCAGCCGCGAACCACAGCAGCCCGCCAAACACCGCGCTGGCCGCCAGCACTTGCGCCATCAGCAGCCACCAGCCCGGCAAGGGTTTGTATTTGCCTTGCAAGCGCAAGCCCACCAACAGGCTGAGTGCATTCACCAAGGCCCCCAAACCGATGGACAAAGTGAGCGCGGCATGCGCCAAATGCGGCACCAAGAAGAAGTTCAAAACCTGCGTGAACACCAACACGGCCACAGCAATGCGCACCGGCGTGCGGGTGTCTTCATTCGCATAGAAGCCCGGCGCCAGCACCTTGATGGCCACCAGGCCCAGCACGCCCACGCCGTAGCCGGTCAGGGCCGCGGTGGTTTGCGTCACATCCAGCGCGGTGAACGCGCCGTAGTGGTAGAGCACAGCGACCATGGGCTTGGCAAACACCAGCAAGGCGACGGCGCACGGCAGGGCCAGCACCAGCACCAGGCGCAAGCCCCAGTCCAGCATGGCGCTGTAGCGTTCGCTGTCGCCACTGGCTTTGGCGGCAGAGAGTTGCGGCATCAGCACCACGCCCAAGGCCACGCCCAGCATGGCGATGGGGAACTCCATCAAGCGGTCGGCGAAATTGATCCAACTCACGCTGCCCGGCGTCAGGTGCGAGGCGATTTGCGTGTTGATCAGCAGCGACAACTGCGCCACGCCCACACCCAAGAGCGCTGGGCCCATCATGGCCAAAATGCGCCGCGTGCCGCCGTCTTGCCAAGCTTGGCGAATACCTCTGGGCGACACGGCGATGCGCGGCAGCAGCCCCAGGCTTTTCAGCGCCGGGATTTGCACCGCCAACTGCAACACCCCGCCCAGCATGACGCCGCCCGCCAAGGCATAGATGGGCTCGAGCCCGCGGCTGGCCAACCAAGGTGCGCCCAGCCAAGCCGCCAAGATCATGCACACATTCAGCAGCACAGGCGTGGCCGCTGGCACGGCAAAGCGCCGCCAGGTGTTCAAGATGCCCGCGGACAGCGCCACCATGGACATGAAAGCGATGTAGGGAAACATGTAGCGGGTGAGCAGCACGGCGGTTTCCAGGCCCTGCGGCGACTGTTTCAAGCCACTGGCCATCAACCACACCAAACCGGGCGCGGCCAGCACGCCCAACACGCTGGTGATCAGCACCGCCCAAGCCAGCAGGGTGGCCACTTTGTCAATCAAGACCTGGGTGGCGGCGTCGCCCTGTTCGGCCCGGGTGGCGGCCAGCACCGGCACAAAGGCCTGGCTGAACGCACCTTCGGCGAACAAGCGGCGAAACAAATTCGGGATGAGAAAGGCCACGCGAAAGGCGTCGGTGACCACGTTGGCCCCAAAGGCGCTGGCGATCAGGGTCTCACGCGCAAACCCAGTGATGCGCGACAGCAGGGTCAGCAAAGAGACGGTGGAGGCAGACTTGAAAAGGCTCACGCGGTGGAGTGTAGCGGTGGGTTTGAGGCCGCAAAGGGCTGGTTTGCTACAATCACCGGCTTTGCCAGCATCATCCTCAAACCCCTAAAGGAAATTCCATGGCCTCAGCCAAACCCAAGAAAAAGAACCCACGCCTGGCGTCGGGCCGCAAACGCGCCCGCCAAGACGTCAAACTGAACGAAGCCAACAGCTCGTTGCGCTCCAAATACCGCACTGCGGTGAAGAACGTTGAAAAAGCAGTTCAAGCTGGCGACAAAACCAAAGCCGCTGAACTGTTTGGCAAGATGCAATCCGTGGTGGACATCATTGCCGACAAGAAAATCTTCCACAAAAACAAGGCTGCTCGCGACAAGAGCCGCCTGGCCGCCAAGGTGAAGACCTTGGCCCTCGCCGCCTGACGATTCAGGCATCCAGCCCGGCCTGCTGACCGCAGGCCGCCGTTTGAAACCGGTGCGCTGTTGGCAAAAAAACAAACAAACCACCCTTCGGGGTGGTTTTTTTGTGTCAAATTTACCTAAATTGCCGCTAATTTAGTTTCGAATTAGTTATTTATAGCTCTATCATTGGATTTTTTCAATCAGATCCATGATGCAAACGGCTCCCAACCTACCTGCTTCCCAACCCTTGGCAAGTTCATCCTCCTCAGCCCTTGGCTGGCGCAAGATGGCGTTGTTGAGCTTGCTGCTGTTGTTTGCTTGGCTGGGCATGCCGCAAGGGGCGCAGGCGGCCTGTCCAACCATCACCACCAAAGGGGTTAAAAGTCCACCCAGCATCGTTGTGGGCAAAAGGACTGCCGGAGCCGAGTTGGCCTCTTTCTAAAACTATGTTTTGCTGGAAGACTGTGGCGATCTTCGCGGCAGCACGATTTACATCTCCAGCTTCAAGCAAAACCTGGCCTACAACCAGAACAATACAGAACCTGGCACCAAGCTGGATTCTTCCAATCCGTCCACCACCAACATTGATTACACAGGCTACGCCTGCCCAACCTGCGGCAACAGCTTCGAAAATCTGAAATTCACGATGACCCGCATCATCGAGTTGTATGACGATGGCAACCGCTTGTGTGGTTCGAGCACGGTCTTCTCCACTGAAGGATTTGCCAATAGCAACGCCATCAAAGTGACTTGGCCCAATGGAACGCCCTGCACCAAAATGAAAATCGAGATGCGTGTGCGGATCATCCAAACTGCCAACAGCTTGCTGACCAAAGAAGAATTGACTTTCAGGCCAGATCAATTGCCTCAAACCAGTGTGTCTCTGAGCACCAACAATGTCCGAACGGTGATTCCAAGTTCGCCCAGCGCCAGCTTCAAGTTGGCACCCTCGCCCTCTTGCACCTTTGCGGCCAACAGCCAAAACCTGCAAGTGGTGCTGGGGTCCTTGCAGCTCAACAATGTGGACAAAACCAACACCAGCAAAGCCCTGCTGACCAAGCCCTTCAGCTTGAACCTGACCAGCTGCACGGCCACGGACCAAGCCCGCAAAGTCAATCTGACCTGGACTTTCAACAAACCCAATCCGAACAACCCAAGCCGCCTGAGCAATCAAAAATCAGATGGATCCAAAGGGGTGGATGTGATGGTGATCGCCGCTGACAACCAAAAAATGGCCTTGGACACAGGCACGGCTTATGCAGACCTGACCATCAAAAACCTCGAGACCTACCGTGCGTTGAACAACGCCAGCAATGTGAGTTTGAATTTCAATGCCGCTTTTGTGGCCAATGGCGAAGAGCCAGCGCCGGGGATTTTTTCGTCCACCGCCACGGTCATGCTCAGCTACGAGTAAACACCCTGAAGGTCAGCTGGAGGAGCCGGGCAAAGGACCGGTGATGACTTGCAGTTGGTTGTCTCGCGCAAAGCCCATCACGAAATCCCAAGCCATCACATGGGCTGAGCGCATGTCGGTGTGCACCACCACGCATTTCTGGCCCTGCCAATCGTTGGGCACACACCAAGGTGAATAGCTGAGGTGGTCACCGGGCAACGCGCCACCCGGGCGGATGCTGCTCATCACACCCGCCAAGCGCTCCGCCCAATCGCTGGGGCGGAAGGTTTGGCCGGAAGTGGTCAATCCAAGAATGATGATGTCGTGCGCTTTGAGATCGGCCATGGGTGAGAAGGTAAGACAGCGCGAATTCTAGGGTGGGGTTATTTCAATGCCCTGACAAGCGTTTGCCGCCTAAAATCGCATTCCCGGCTCCAGCCTGCATGGCTGCTGAGCCGATTTCATTTTTGAGCCCACCTTTGAGGAGTCTCCATGTCCAGCGCCCACGACACCACCGCCCACCTGATGAACACCTATGGCCGTTTGCCCATGTCGGTGTCGCATGGCCGAGGTGTGCATGTGTTTGACACGGCAGGCAAAAGCTACTTGGACGCTTTGGCTGGCATCGCGGTCAACACCTTGGGCCACGCCCACCCCAAGCTGACCCCCGCGCTGCAAGACCAGGTGGGCCGCATGATGCACAGCTGCAACTACTATCACATCCCCTTGCAGCAGCAACTGGCGGACAAACTGGTTGAGCTGTCGGGCATGCGCAATGTGTTCTTTTGCAACTCCGGCTTGGAGGCCAACGAAGCCGCTTTGAAAATGGCCCGCAAGTTCGGTCATGACAAAGGCATTGAACGCCCTGAAATCGTGGTTTATGAGCGCGCCTTTCATGGCCGCAGCATCGCCACCCTGAGCGCCACCGGCAACGAAAAAATCCAAAAAGGCTTTGGCCCCTTGGTGGAAGGCTTCATCCGGGTGCCGCTGAACGACATCGCTGCTTTGAAACAAGCCACCCAAGGCAACCCGAACGTGGTGGCGGTGTTTTTTGAAACCATCCAAGGTGAAGGCGGCATCAACCCGATGCGCGCCGACTACCTGCGCGAGGTGCGTGCCCTGTGCGACGCGCAAGACTGGCTGCTGATGATCGACGAGGTGCAATGCGGCATCGGTCGCACTGGCAAATGGTTTGCCCACCAATGGGCGGGCATCCTGCCGGATGTGATGCCCTTGGCCAAGGGCTTGGGCTCGGGTGTGCCGATTGGCGCGGTGGTGGCAGGCCCCAAGGCCGCTGGCATCTTTCAACCCGGCAACCATGGCACCACCTTTGGCGGCAACCCGCTGGCCATGCGGGCGGGCGTGGAAACCATCCGCATCATGGAAGAGGACGGCTTGCTGGAGAACGCGCACCGTGTGGGTCTGCATTTCAAAGCCGCTTTCGAGCGCGAGTTCAAAGGCCTGTCTGGCGTCAAAGAGATTCGCGGCCAGGGTTTGATGATCGGCATTGAACTGGATCGCCCTTGCGGCCCCCTCATGGGCCAAGCCATGGAACACGGTTTGCTCATCAGCGTCACGGCTGACAGCGTCATCCGCTTGCTGCCCGCCCTGATCATGACCGAGCAAGAGGCCGACCAAGTGGTGGCCTTGTTGGTGCCACTGGTGAAACAATTTTTTAACACGCCCAAGGACTGACATGCGCCAGCCCCTCCAACACTATTTGCAGTTCACCGACTTGTCGGCAGACGACTACGCCTACTTGTTCAACCGCGCGGCGCTCATCAAGGCCAAGTTCAAGGCCTATGACAAACACCAGCCCCTGACCGACCGCACCCTGGCCATGATTTTCGAGAAGGCCTCGACACGCACCCGCATTAGCTTTGAAGCGGGCATGTACCAAATGGGCGGTGCGGTGGTGCACCTGACCACCGGTGACAGCCAGTTGGGCCGTGCCGAACCGATTGAAGACAGCGCCAAAGTCATCAGCCGCATGGTGGACTTGGTGATGATCCGCACCTACGAGCAAACCAAGATCGAACGCTTCGCCGCCAACTCGCGGGTGCCGGTCATCAACGGTCTCACCAACGAATTCCACCCCTGCCAAATCTTGGCCGACCTGCTCACCTTCATCGAGCACCGGGGCGATGTTCAAAACCCTTTGCACTGCCTCCAAGGCAAGGTGGTGGCTTGGGTGGGCGACGGCAACAACATGGCCAACACCTGGCTGCAAGCCGCCGACTTATTGGGCTTCACGGTCCATGTCAGCACGCCCAGCGGCTACGAGGTGAACCAAGCCGTGGCGGGTGTGAAGAACCCGGCTTGTTACAAGGTGTTCCAAGACCCGTTGCAGGCCTGCCAAGGCGCTCATTTGGTCACCACCGATGTCTGGACCAGCATGGGCTTTGAGGCGGAAAACGAAGCGCGTCGCCAAGCCTTCGCCGCTTGGTGTGTGGATGAAGCCATGATGGCCGCCGCCCACCCGGATGCCTTGTTCATGCATTGCCTGCCCGCGCACCGTGGTGAAGAGGTGCAGGCCGAGGTGATTGACGGCCCGCAAAGCGTGGTGTGGGATGAAGCCGAGAACCGCTTGCATGTGCAAAAAGCCCTGATGGAGTTGCTGCTGCTGGGCCGACTCTGACTCAGTATTTGTAAAGCCAGGGCTGGTCCATCAGGTTTTGACCGCCCAAGCCCATGGCCAGGTTGCGTGCCCACGCCAGCGGCCCGCTGGCATGAAACACCTGGCCATTGCGCCGCGCCCGTTGTTGCACCTTGGCGGCGCGTTGCCACCTGGCCATGGCATAGGCTTGCAAGCGCTGTTCCACGGTTTGGCTTTGCTGTTGCCAGTGTTGCGCCAAGCTGTCGGCGTCCTCGATGGCCATGCCTGCGCCTTGCGCCAAATACGGCAGCATCGGGTGCGCCGCATCCCCCAGCAAGGCCACTTTGCCTTTGGCCATCTCAGCCGCTTGCCGCAATGGCGGCTTGTCAAACAAGACCCAGGCTTTGCGGCTGTGCCCGGCCATGCGCACCAGCTCTTGCAGCGACGGACAACAGGCGTACATCGCGGCTTGCAAATCCAAGGTGGCTTCTTCGGCGCTGCGCACATGTTCCCAGCCGGGTGCAGCTGGGATGTCTTGGGCTTCCACCAACACCACCAGGTTCAACAAGTCGCCGCCACGGATCGGGTAATGCACCACGTGCAAACGCGGCCCCAGCCACAAGCCCATGCCGTCGCCGCGCCACACGGGCGGCAGTTGATCGCGTTGCAACACACTGCGGTAGGCCCAATGGCCGCTAGGCACCAGGGACTGCGGTCCCCACACTTGATGGCGCACCCGGCTGCTGATGCCGTCGGCGCCAATCAAGGCCATGCCTTGCATGGGCCCTGAGTTTTCAAAACCAATTTGCACACCCTCGTTCAAAGATTGCACGGTGTGCACACTGCTGTTCAAGAGCACACTGGCTTTGTTTTGCGTTTGCACGGCTTCAAGCAAGCTTTGGTGCAAATCGGCGCGGTGGATGGTGAGGTAAGGCGCCCCGTAGCGGTGCACGAAGTCGTCGCCCATCGCCATTTGGCCGAGGCTTCTGCCGTCCAAGGCATTGCGCACCTCAAGGTGGCTGGGCACAAAGCCGCGTTGCGCCAACACGTCCTTCAAACCCAAGGCGTGCAAACGCCTCATGGCGTTCGGGCCCAAGCCAATGCCTGCGCCCACCTCGGCGAAGGACTCTGCTTGTTCAATCAATTGGCTGGTGGTGCCCACATGGCCCAAGGCCAGTGCAGCGGCCAAGCCGCCTATGCCGCCTCCGGCGATCAGTACATCTCTCATGCGGTCATGCTAGCAAACGTGAATGTCAGGCCCCATGCAACTTGAAACAAGCATCCAACTGGCCGCGCCAAACTTGCTTTTGCGCCTCGGGCACAAAGCTGGCCTCGAAGCTGTTGCAGGCCAATTGGTAGGCATGGGCCGCGGTCAGGGGCAGCGCCGCAAAGGTCTGCAAAAAGTTGTCGTTCAAGTAGCCGCCAAAGTAAGCCGGGTCGTCGGAATTGAGCATGACGCACAGGCCTTGGTCCAACATGGCCCCGAGGTTGTGGTCGGCCAAGTTGGGGAACACGCACAGCTTTTGGTTCGACAAAGGGCAGACCGTGAGCGGGATGCGTTCCTGGGCCAAGCGTTGCATGAGGGCGGCGTCATGGATGGCTTGCACGCCGTGGTCGATGCGCTCGGCTTTGAGCAGATCCAAAGCACCCCAGATGTAGGCTGGCGGGCCTTCCTCACCAGCATGGGCCACCACGCGCAAACCCAGTGCGCGGGCTTGCGCAAACACACGCTCGAATTTTTCAGGCGGGTGGCCGCGCTCACTCGAATCAAGACCAACGCCAATGATTTTGTCCAAATGCGGCTTGGCCTGTTCCAAGGTTTGCAGGGCTTCTTCTTCGGACAGGTGCCGCAAAAAACACATGATGAGTGAAGCGCTGATGCCCAACTTGGTGTGGGCATCCACACAAGCGCGGTGCAGGCCGTTGATGACGGTGGCCATGGGCACCTGACGGGCGGTGTGGGTTTGCGGGTCGAAGAACAACTCGGCGTGCACCACGTTGTCGGCTTGGGCTTTCAGAAAGTAGGCCCAGGCCATGTCGTAGAAGTCGGGCTCTTGCAGCAACACACTGGCACCAGCGTAATAGATGTCCAGAAAACTTTGCAAATCGGTGAACGCATAAGCAGCTCGCAGCACTTCCACACTGCTGTACGCAATCTGCACCTGGTTGCGCTTGGCCATCTGAAAAATCAGCTCAGGCTCAAGCGAGCCTTCGATGTGCATGTGCAATTCGGTTTTGGGCATGGCCCGCAGCAAGTCGGGCAAACGCTCAGGGGATACAGCGGCAAAATTCATTCAACACACTCCAAACGTGATGCCCAGCTGTTGCAACAGGCGGCGGTAAGCGGCAGAGCCTTTGTCCACCGCGACGAAGGATTCTGCCCCAGCCTGCAAGGGCAACAACTGCGGGCGCTGGGACTCCAGCACCGGCTTGTCTTGCAAAAAGATGGTGTTTTGAAAGTCCAGCACTTTGTCAGCGGGCAGCTCGAAGTCGGCCATGGCCATGCGAAACCACACCCGGCTTTGGTCTGCTTGAACAGGTTGGATGAACAAAGCGATGGATTCTTCATAGCCGGGCTTGACACCGCTGTCCGCGCCCGGCACTTTGGTGAGCACCGCCGCATACGGGTGCGCCACCTCGTAGGTGTAGGCCACCATCGCGCCTCCAGAGGCCAAGGCACTGGACTGCGGTTGCCAAGCTTGGGCGTTGATCAGCTTGAAGCCGTGTGCGGTGGTTTGCACCTGGTAGTCGGGAATCTGCGTGTGCTCGGCGTCGCCCAACCAGCCCTCGTGCACAAAGCTGAAATGCGCCATGTCCAAAAAGTTTTCAACAATGCGCGGGGCGCTGGTGTTCACCAGATACGGCCCGGCATTGAGTTTGCGCAAACCCGTTTGCGCTTCGGCATTGAAAGCTGGCAGGTCATGACCATCGGGTGACAAACACACCCAAATCAAGTCATAGGCTTCGCGCACCGCAATGGGCCGGGCTTGTTGCGCTTGGCCCGGTTGAAAGTCGGGCATGGCGGGCACCCGGGTGCACGCGCCTTGGCCATTGAATGTCCAGCCGTGGTAGGGGCACTGCAACTGGCCTTGGCAAACACGGCCCAATGAGAGTTGCGCGCCTCGGTGGGGGCATCGGTCGTGCAAGCCCTGGGCTTGGCCCTGGGTATCGCGCCACAGCACCACGGGCAGTTCAAGCAATTGCACCGGCAGGGGTTGGTCGGTCAGGTCATGGGCATCGGCCACCGGATGCCACAAAAGGTGTTCAATCGGCGTCATGTCGGCGGCCTTTGGGCAGGTAGTGTTGGTGCTTGGGCACCCAAGCTTGGTAGGCCTCGATCCAGTTGCGGGCAACCCGCTGCTGCGCCTCGGCCAAGCTGATGTCGCCGTTGCAGACCATTTTGTAAACCACGAATTCAAGGTCGTTTTTCTGCTCGGCACCCCATTCACCTGACCGCGGTTGCGGCCAGAGGTTTTTCGGGTCGCTGGGGTTGCCACCAATGCTCAGGGGGATCAGGTGGTCTTGTTCGTAGTTCTGCGGGTTGCGGTCTGCGTAATTGAATTGGCGCAGCTGCTGACGCTTCATGCGGTTGGTGTATTTTTTGTCGGGGCGCACCTTGGCGGTGTAGCCCTTCACGCAAACCGTGGATTGCAGGTTTTGCGTTGTCACCGCCGGGTCGATGGCTCCCGGCGTGAACGCCGGGTTGGGCAAGGCCGGGGCAACCACGCCCTGGGCTGGCGAGCTGCTAGTCTGCTGCGCCCAGACGCTGCCGGTTGTGAGCAGTCCAGCTGCTAGCCACCAAAAAAAGGCTGCCCGAGGGCAGCCTTTTTGGTTCAAGCCAGTGCGCTTGACAACAAGCATTACTTGCTGCCGGGCACTTTGCCTTCCACGCCTTTGACGTAGAAGTTGACGCCGCTCAGGAATTTGTCGTCAGCGACTTCATCCTTTTTCAGCAGGGTCTTGCCGGTGTTGTCAACCAAGGGACCTTTCCAAATGGCATAGGTACCGGCTTTCAAGCCCGCTCTGATTTCATCCACTTTGGCTTTGGTGTCAGCAGGCACGTCTTCAGCGATAGAAACGATGTCGATCGCGCCTTCTTTCACGCCCCACCACACGCCTGTGCCACCAACCCATTTGCCTTCCAAGGCTTCACGGGTGGTTTGGATGTAGTAAGGCGCCCAGTTGATGATGGCCGAACCCAAGTGGGCTTTGGGGCCGTAGGCGGTCATGTCCGAGTCCCAACCGAAAGCACGCTTGCCTTTTTCTTCGGCTGTTTTCAGCACGGCAGGTGAATCGGTGTTTTGGAACAGCACGTCAGCACCGCTGTTGATGAGGGAGGTGGCAGCTTCGGTTTCTTTGGGTGGGTTGAACCACTCGTTGACCCACACCACTTTGGTTTTCACCTTGGGGTTGACCGACTGAGCGCCCATGGTGAAAGAGTTGATGTTGCGAACCACTTCAGGAATGGGGATGGAAGCCACCACGCCCAAGGTGTTGGACTTGGTCATCTTGCCTGCGATCACACCGGCCATGTACGCGCCTTCATAGGTGCGGCTGTCGTAGGTGCGCATATTGGTAGATTGCTTGTAACCAGTGGCGTGCTCGAATTTCACATCCGGTGTGTCTGCAGCCACTTTGAGCATGGGCTCCATGTAGCCAAAGGTGGTGCCGAAAATCAGCTTGTTGCCTTGACCCACCATGTCGCGGAAGTTGCGCTCGGCGTCAGCAGACTCGGACACGTTTTCGGTGTAAGAGGTTTTGATTTTGTCGCCAAACTCGGCCTCCAAGGCTTTGCGAGCGTTGTCATGGGCGAATGTCCAACCGCCGTCACCCACAGGACCGACATAGGCAAAGGCAATTTTCAATGGCTCGGGTTTGGGTGCTTCAACAGCGGGTGCTGGCTCGGCTTTGGGTTCTTCCTTTTTGCCGCAACCCACAAGCAAGGCGGCAGAAACCAGGCCCAATGCAGCTGCACGGAACCAAGAACGTTTGTACAAATCTGTCATGAAAAGTCCTTTGTCAAAGTAAGGCGGAGGAGGTTGGAAAACGGTTGATTATGGCCCCAGACAAGGCTTTGCCCAGGCTGGGTGCGAAATTTTTCATCATGTGCCGGGGTAAAACGGTTTGCCCAAAGAAGCGGGCATGTTGACCCGAATCCATTGTGGATTGCGGGATATCAGCGCCAGCACGATGATGGTGGCCAGGTAGGGCAGCATGCTGAGGAACTGGCTGGGCACCTCCACCCCACTGGCCTGGAAATGAAACTGCAGCATGGTGACACCACCGAACAAATACGCCCCCATCAACACCCGCATGGGTCGCCAAGTGGCGAAGGTGGTGAGTGCCAAGGCGATCCAGCCCTTGCCCGCGATCATCCCCTCCACCCACAGCGGGGTGTAGATGATGGAAATATAGGCGCCCGCCAAACCGCACAAAGCGCCGCCAGTGACCACCGCGCCCAGGCGGATGCCGCGCACCGAATAGCCCAAGGCATGGGCCGACTGCGGCGACTCGCCCACCGCCCGCAGCACCAAACCGGCTCGGCTGCGCTCGAGGAACCAAATCAGGGCGATGGTGAACAAGATGACCAGATAGACCATCGGGTGTTGTTTGAACAAGGCCGGGCCCACAAAAGGCAGATCGACCAAACCAGGCACCTCAAAGCGCATGCGCTCGGGCAGTTTGGCCTGCACATAGCCGGTGCCCACAAAGGCCGAGAAGCCCACGCCAAACAGGCTGAGCGCCAAACCGGTGGCGTACTGGTTGGTGTTGAGGCCAATCACCAAGGCACCAAAAATCAGGGCCAACAAGGCCCCAGCGCCCATGCCTGCGGCAAAGCCCAGCAGATCGCTGCCGGTGTGCACCACGGTGGCAAAGCCAGCGATGGCCGCGCACAGCATCATGCCCTCGGCACCGAGGTTGACGATGCCCGCTTTTTCGTTGATGAGCAGCCCCAACGCCGCGATGGCCAAGACCGTGCCCGCACTCAGGGTGGCGGCTATTAACAATGCATAGGATTCCATCACGCCACCTCCACACGCTTGGGCGCCCAGCGCAAGCGGTAATTCATCAAGACATCACAGGCCAACAAACTGAACAACAACAGCCCTTGGAACACACCGGTGAGGGATTTGGGCAAGCCCAAACGGGACTGGGCCAGCTCGCCGCCGATGTAGAAAATGCTCATCAGGATGGCGGAAAACACCATGCCCACCGGGTGCAAGCGCCCGACAAAAGCGACGATGATGGCTGCAAAGCCATAGCCCACCGGCACATAAGGGGTCAGCTGACCGATGGGTCCGGCCACTTCCAAGGCACCGGCCAAACCGGCCGCGCCGCCCGACACCAACAAGGCCAACCAGATGGCTCGGCTGGAAGAGAAACCCGCGTAGCGGGCTGCATGCGGGGCCAAACCACCGATTTGCTGTGCCCACCCGGCCCGGGTGCGGAACAAAAACACCCACAGCAACAGCGCTCCCAGCAAAGCCAAAAAGACGCCCATGTTGATCCGCGAGCCTTTGAACAAACGCGGAATTTGGGTGGCCGCCTCGAAGGTTTTGGTTTGCGGAAAGTTGTAGCCCAAGGGGTCTTTCCACGGGCCATAGACCAAGTAGCCCAACACCATGATGGCCACATAGACCAGCATCAGGCTGACCAAAATTTCATTGGCGTGGAAGCGGTCGCGCAAAAACGCCGTGATGCCCGCCCAGACCATGCCGCCCATCACGCCCGCCAACAAGACCGAAGGCACCATCACCCAGGGGCTGCTGGCTTTGTCGGCCATCAAGGCGATGCCGGTGGCAAACACCGCGCCCATCACATACTGGCCTTCGGCACCGATGTTCCACACATTGGAGCGGAAACAAAGCGCCAAGCCCAAAGCGATGATCAGCAAGGGGGTGGCTTTGACCACCAACTCGCCGAGGGCATAGGAGGAACGTATCGGTTCCCAGAAAAACACCCTCAAGCCTTGCACCGGGTCTTTGCCCAGCGCCAAGAACAGCACCACGCCGATGACCACGGTCAGCACCAGGGCCAGCAAGGGTGAGGCGATGCGCCAAAAGCCTGAAGGCTGAGGCCGAGCTTCAAGTTTCAACATGTCAATTCACCATTCCTGCTGGTTGGTCCCACAAGCCGCTCATCCAACTGCCGACCAAGGCCACGTTGGCATCGGCCCGGTTGATCGAGGGTGACAAGCGGCCTTGCGCGATGACGTGCATGCGGTCGGAGAGTTCAAACAACTCGTCGAGTTCTTCACTGACCACCAACACGGCGCAACCGGCATCGCGCAGCGCCAGCAAAGCGCCGCGGATTTGCGCTGAAGCGCCGACATCCACGCCCCAGGTAGGTTGCGAGACGATCAGCAGTTTGGGCGCAGCGTCGATTTCGCGGCCAACGATGTACTTTTGCAAATTGCCACCCGACAGCGACTGCGCCAGCGCATGGGCGCCACCGGCCTTGACCTTGTAGCGGTTGATGATGGATTCGGCCTGGGTTTTCAGGGCGTTCATGTCGATCCACCCAGCCCTGTTGATGGCGTCGGACCGGGTGAGCAACAGGTTGTGCGCCAAGCTCAGGCTGGGCACGGCACCCCGGCCCAAGCGTTCGTCCGGCACAAAGTGCAGGCCCAAGGCACGCCGCTGGGTGGGGCCTTGCGAACCCACCGCCTGACCCAACAAACGGATGCTGTCGGCTGAGGCGCGGGTGTCCTCACCGCTCAGGGCATACAGCAGCTCGCGCTGGCCATTGCCCGACACCCCGGCGATGCCCACAATTTCGCCTTGGCGCACTTGCAAATCCATCGGTGACAGGCTCATGCCAAACGGGTCTTGGCGGGCCAGTTGCAGTTGGCGCACCTCGAGCACCACGGCACCGGGTTGGCTGGTTTGGTGGTCCAGCGCCGGCGGCTCGCTGCCAATCATCATTTGGCTCAAAGACGCATTGGTTTCTTCGCTGGGAATGCAGGCCCCACTGACACGACCGGCCCGCAGCACGGTGCAATGGGTGCACAGCGCACGGATTTCATGCAGCTTGTGACTGATGTACAAAATGCTGCAACCCTCGGCCACCAATTGGCGCAAGACCGCAAACAGTTTGTCCACGGCTTGCGGTGTGAGCACCGAGGTGGGCTCGTCCAGGATCAGCAAACGCGGTTCACACAGCAAGGCGCGGATGATTTCCACCCGCTGCATTTCGCCCACGCTCAGGGTGTGCACGGGGCGCTCGGGCTCGATGTCCAGGCCATAAATGGCGGCTTTGTCGCGGATGCGTTGGGTCACCTCGGCCAAGGACAGGCTTTTGCCCAGACCCAACCAGACGTTTTGCGCCACGCTCAGGGTGTCAAACAAACTGAAATGCTGGAACACCATGCTGATGCCCAATTGACGGGCCTGCTGGGGGTTGCGAATGCGCACCGCTTGGCCATTGAAGCGGATGTCGCCTGCATCGGGTTGCACCGCACCAAATATGATTTTCATCAGGGTGGACTTGCCCGCACCGTTTTCGCCCAAAATGGCGTGAATCTGGCCGGGTATCACGTCCAAGGAAATATTGTCGTTGGCCAGCACGGCAGGGTACTGTTTGCGGATGCCTTTGAGGCTCAACAAAGGAACAGGACTCATGCCAAGTTCTCCCCAAGGTTTCCGGGCATCACCTTTTGAATCCAACCAAAGCACCTCGTTTCCATGACCATTCCTCACTTAGACCTGATTTTTAGAAACACAAAGAATTCAATTCCGAATGTTTCGCCCAGTCGCACCCTGTTGGACATTTTGCGCGAAGAGCTGCGGGCCACCGACGTCAAGGAAGGTTGTGCCAGCGGCGACTGCGGCGCTTGCACCGTGGTGATTGGTCACGGCCCGCAATCGCACACGGTCAACAGCTGCATCCGCATGGCCCATTCTGCCCATGGTTTGCAAGTCACCACCGCCAGCGATTTGCCCACCAACGGTCAACTGCACCCGGTTCAGCAGGCCATGTTAGACCACCACGGTTCGCAATGCGGTTTTTGCACCCCCGGGTTTGTCATGAGCCTGTACGACCTTTACAACCGCGCCCAAGGCCAAGCGGTCACGCGCGAAGAAGCCATGGAAGCGATCTCGGGCAATTTGTGCCGCTGCACCGGCTACCGCCCGATCTTGGACGCCGCCTGCGCCATGCACCTGTACCCAGCCCCCGCGCCGCGACGCCAACTGAAAACCGGGCCCGACTTGCGCGACCCCTTGAACCCGCATTACGCCCTGCCCACGTCGTTGGCTCAACTGCTGACTTTGCGTGCCCGCCACCCCCAAGCGCAGTTGATGGCCGGTGGCACCGACGCCGGTTTGTGGGTCACCCAACAGCACCGCCGCTTTGACCAAGTGATCGACCTGACCCGCTTGGCCGAGCTGAAAAAAGTGGAAACCTATCCCCACCATCTGGCCATTGGCGCGGCGGTGAGCCTGCACGATGCCTTCGCGGCGCTGGCCCAACGCCGCCCCGAGGTGACGGATTTCGCCCACCGTTTTGCCGGTCGCCCGGTGCGCCAGTCCGGCACCATCGGCGGCAATCTGGCCAATGGCTCGCCCATCGGTGACTGCATGCCGCTGTTGATCGCCCTGGGGGCGCAGGTGGTGCTGATGGCCTACCGCCAAGGCCGCATGGTGTCGCGCCATGAGCCCTTGGAAGACTATTACCTGGGCTACCGCCAAACCGTGTTGGCCCCCGACGAAGTGCTGTGTTGGATCGTCGTGCCGCAGCCTCTTCACAACGAGCGGCTCCACGCCTACAAAGTGTCAAAACGCCAAGAAGACGATATTTCCACCCTTTGTTTGGTGCTGCGTTGGCACCAAGACGCCCAGACCCTTCGCGATGTGCGCATCGGTGTCGGTGGTGTCGCGGCCACGCCCGTGCGGGCTCGGCGCACCGAAGCGGTGATGGACAACCAGTCTTTGGACGCCACCACCTTGGCCCGGGCGCAAGACAGCCTGGGCCAAGAGTTCAAACCCATCACTGACATGCGTGCCAGCGCCGCGTACCGCCATCAGCTGTTGCGCAACCTGCTGCAACGCGCTTGGTTGCAGGCCCAAGGCGTGGCCCACACCCGCTTGGAGGATTTTTAAGATGAATACCCTTGACCAAGCGCTGGACCAAGACGCGAAACACGAAAGTGCACATGGGCATGTGCAAGGCTTGGCGGCCTACATCGACGACCTGCCGCTGACCGAAGGCACGCTGCACGCTGCGCCGCTGATGAGCAACGTGGCCCATGGCCGCATCCTGTCGCTCGACCTGAGCGCCGTGCTGGCCGCACCCGGCGTGCGTGCCGTGGTCACCGCCGACGATGTCGTGGGCGACAAACTGCTGGCCACCTTTGTGCACGACGAACCGATTTTTGCCAGCACCCATGTTGAACACATCGGGCAGGTGCTGGGCGTGGTGGTGGCCGACAGCCACATTCAGGCCCGCGCGGCGGCAGCCTTGATGCAATTGAAAGTGGCCCCCCTGCCCCCTGCTTTGATTGCCCGCACCGCGCCAAGCACGGTGTTGCCCAAGGTCCATGTGCAACGCGGTGACGCCGCGCAAGCGCTGCAGAACGCGCCGCACCAATTGCGCAACCAGCTGGAAATTGGCGGCCAAGAGCACTATTACCTGGAAAGCCAAATCGCCTATGTGCTGCCGCAAGACGACGGCGAGTGGTTGGTGCACTCCAGCACCCAACACCCCGGCGAAGCCCAGCATTGGGTGGCGCATGCCTTGAATGTCCCTTTGCACCGCGTGCGGGTGCTGTGTCGCCGCATGGGCGGCGGCTTCGGCGGCAAAGAAACCCAGTCGGGTCACCCGGCAGTGTGGGCCGCATTGGCCGCGCAAAAAACCGGCCGCCCCGTGAAGCTGCGTTTGGCGCGTGAAGACGATTTTTTGATCACCGGCAAACGCCATCCGTTCAGCCACGATTACCAAGCCGGTTTCAACCACCAAGGCTGCTTGCTGGGCTTGCAATCCACCCAATGGGTGCACTGCGGTTTCAGCGCCGACCTGAGCGGCCCGGTGGCCGACCGCGCCGTGTTCCACACCGACAACGCGTATTTTTTAGAGGCGGTCGATATCGTCTCGCACCGCAGCAAGCTCAACACCCAAAGCCACACCGCATTTCGCGGCTTTGGCGGGCCGCAAGGCGTGTTGTTGATCGAGGCCTTGATGGGTGACATCGCCAGGCAACTTGGCCTGGACCCGCTGGATGTGCGCTTGGCCAATCTTTATGGGGAGGCCCCACGCAACACCACCCACTACGGCATGACCGTGGAAGACAACATCGCACCCGCGCTCATGACGCAGTTGGCCGCCGATTGCAATTACCGCTCACGCCGCGCCGAGATACAAGCCTTCAACCCCAGCAGCGCCGTGCTCAAGCGTGGCATCGCCTTGACGCCGGTGAAATTCGGCATCAGCTTCACCGCCACCCAGTTCAACCAAGCTGGTGCGCTGGTGTCGGTTTACACCGATGGCAGCGTGCGGGTGAACCACGGTGGCACCGAGATGGGCCAAGGCCTGCACACCAAGGTGTGCGCGGTGGTGGCCCAGGTGTTGGGCTTGCCGTTGACACAGGTGCGCATCAGCAGCTCGGACACCGACAAGGTGGCCAACGCCAGTGCCACAGCAGCCTCCAGCGGCACCGATTTGAATGGCCGCGCCGCCGAACGCGCCGCCTTGCAAGTGCGCAGCAACATCGCCGCCTGTGTGGCCCAAGCCGATGGCTGCACGGCTGCCGAGGTGCGCTTCCTGAAGAGCCAAGTGCACAGCCCCAAGCAAGTGCGCAGCTTCGAACAAGCCGTGCAATTCGCCTACAGCCAACGGGTGCAGTTGTGGAGCGATGGTTTTTACGCCACGCCAAAAATCCATTACGACCGCGCCACCCTTTCCGGTCGGCCGTTCTACTATTTCGCGTATGGCGCAGCCTGCAGCGAGGTCTTGATCGACACCTTGACCGGCGAGCACAAGGTGTTGAAGGTTGACATCCTGCACGACGTGGGGCATTCCTTGAACCCGGCGTTGGACATCGGTCAAATTGAAGGCGGCTTTGTGCAAGGCATGGGTTGGTTGACCACCGAAGAACTGGTGTGGGGCGCTGACGGCAAACTGCTGACACGGGGCGCGAGCACCTACAAAATCCCCACCGCCGCCGACATCCCGCAGCACTTCAACATCCAGCTCTGGCCCGAGGCCAACCGCGAAGACAACATCGGTGGCAGCAAGGCGGTGGGCGAGCCGCCGTTCATGCTGGCCATCAGCGTGTTCGAGGCCTTGCGCGATGCCGTCGGCCAATGCTTGGGCGGCAACGCGCCGGTGCAGCTCGACGCACCCGCCACGCCCGAGCGCGTGTTGATGGCGCTGCAACCCAAGCAGGCTTGAAACGCCTTGCGCTCTGGCTGGCATGATTTTTTGAATTGAACCCTGAACCGATGAACAAACACCCCGAACCCGGCCTGCCAACGCAGCAGGCATATCGCGCCAGCCTGCTGTGGTTTCCCGATGGCGACAGCGACCAGATTCAATTCGAGGCCGATGGCCTGTTGGTCACCGAGCGCGGTGACGACGGCGTGGCCCGCATCAGCGCCATCGGCCCCTATGCCTTGTTGCACGCGGCCCATGCGCAAGTGGCGTGCACCGATTGGCGCGGCCGTTGGCTGGCACCGGGCTTTGTCGACATGCACATCCACTATGCGCAAACCGACGTCATCGCCTCGCCCGCCGATGGCTTGCTGCCTTGGCTGAACCACTTCACCTTTCCGCAAGAAACGCGTTTCGCCGATCCGGCCCATGCGCGTGAAGTGGCGCAGTTTTATTTCGATGAGCTGATGCGCCACGGTGTGACCACCGCGCTCACCTTCGCCACCGCGCATGTGGCCTCGGTGGACGCGTTTTTTGAGCAAGCGCAGCAGCGTCAATTGCGCATGATTGGCGGGCGGGTGCTGCAAGACCGGCACAGCCCCGATGGTTTGCGTGATCGCAGCGTCGAACAAAGCCTGCTTGAAACCGAAAGCCTGATTCACAAGTGGCACGGCGTGGACCGTTTGGGCTACGCCATCACACCGCGTTTTGCGCCCACCTCCAGCCCCGAACAATTGCACGGTGCAGGCGTTTTGGCGCAGCAACACAGCAGCGTGTGGGTGCAAACCCATGTGGCTGAAAACGCCGATGAAATCCGCTGGGTGGCCGAGTTGTTTCCGCAAGCACGCAGCTACTTGGATGTGTATGAAAACGTCGGCTTGTTGCGCCAGCGTTCGGTGTATGCGCACTGCCTGCATCTGGACGCCAGCGACCGCGATCTGATGGCCGAGCGCGGTGCGGCGGCCGCCGTGTGCCCGACCAGCAATTTGTTTTTGGACAGCGGTTTTTTCCATTTCCAAGACGCCCAAACCCACCGGGTGTTGCACGGCTTGGCCAGCGATGTGGGCGGGGGCACCAGCTTCAGCCCGTTTCACACCATGCATGCGGCCTACACCGTGGGCCGCCAAAGCGTTGGGCGCGATGGCCATTCGCTGAGTGCCCAGCACCTGTGGTGGTTGCATACGGCAGGCGCGGCACAAGCGCTGGGCTTGGCCGGGGTGTGTGGTAATTTGGCCGTCGGTTGCGAAGCCGATTTCGTGGTGCTGAACCCGCTAGCCACGCCACTATTGGCTAGGCGCACCGCCGCTGCCGATTCCTTGGATGAACAACTCTTCGCCATGATTGTGTTGGGTGACGACCGCCTGGTGGACAACGTGGTGGTCAATGGCCGACCCGGTGCATAGATCACATTGCCAGAGCATGGACTTGGTTTTAAACTTTCGCCACCATGAATGCCCTGCACTTCGACTCCCTGTCCTATGCCAATCGGCTCAAAGCCGCAGGCATGGAGCCGCAGTTGGCCGAGGTTCAAGCCTTCGCCATGGCTGATGTGCTGCATGTGAATATGCAAGACTTGGCCACCAAGCAAGATGTCACGCAAAGCGATCTGGCCACCAAGCAGGGGTTTCAGGTCATGCAAGAAGGCGTCCAGCAAGAATTCCAAAACGTTCGCAGTGAAATGGCGCAAGAATTCCAAAACGTTCGCAATGAAATGCAACAAATGGAAGCTGGCATTCGCAAAGACATGCAAATCATGGAAACCAGTCTTCGCCAAGAGATGCAGCTCATGGAAACCAGTCTTCGCAAAGACATCCAGCATCTGGAAATCACCACCAACCACAACCTCATGCTGCTAGAGCAACGCATGGTCATCAAGCTGGGCAGCCTGATGGTGTTGGCCATCGGCGTGATGGCCACCCTGGTGAAACTACTCTAAAGCACCAGCAAGGCCCTGAAGTCGTTCACATTGGTGTGGGTCGGGCCGTTCACCACCAAATCATCCAAGGCTTCAAAAAACTGATAGCTGTCGTTGCGGTCTAAAAACGCAGACGGTTTCAAACCTGCGTGGTCTGCTCGCTCTAGGGTGTCTGGGGTCACCACGGCACCAGCGTTGTCTTCCACGCCGTCAATGCCGTCGGTGTCGGCCGCCAAGCCCCACACGCCGCTCATCCCCTGCAAGCCCACCGCCAGCCCCAAACAAAACTCCCCGGCCCGCCCGCCTTTGCCGCGTGGCGCACCCGGCGCTTGTGGGCGCACCGTGACCGTGGTTTCGCCGCCACTCAAAATCACACACGGCTTTTGAAACGGCCCCTGCCCCAGCGCCGCGGCGCGTGCCAAGGCCGCATGCACCTTACCCACTTCACGCGACTCGCCCTCGATTTCATCCGACAAGATGTAGGCGTTCAAACCCGCCGCTTGCGCTACCTCGGCGGCGGCTTGCAGCGACTGCTGCGGCGTGGCCATCATGCGTACTTGGTGGCCTGCAAACACCGCGTCACCTGGTTTGGGGGTTTCCAAGGTCCCTGCTTGCAGGGCCGCTTTCACAGCGTCTGGGAGTTCAATGCGGTAGCGCTCCAAAATGGCCAAGGCTTGGGCGCAGGTGCTGGCGTCCGCCACGGTGGGGCCGCTGGCAATGATGGCCGGGTCGTCGCCGGGCACATCGCTGATGGTCAGCGTCACCACCTGGGCGGGGTGGCAAGCCACCGCCAAACGTCCGCCTTTGATGCGCGACAAATGCTTGCGCACCGTGTTCATCTCGGTGATGTTGGCGCCGCTTTCCAAGAGGGCGCGGTTGATCTGTTGTTTGTCGGCCAGGCTCAAGCCGTCGGCGGGCAGGGTCAGCAGCGCCGAGCCCCCGCCAGAGATGAGGCAGATCACCAGGTCGTCGGGCTGCAAGCCTTGCACCTGCGCCAAGATGCGCTCGGCAGCTTGCAAACCTGCGGCGTCGGGCACCGGGTGGGCAGCTTCCAACACCTCGATGCGTTGCGACACACCGGCAGGGCGCGGCGGCGTGTGGTGGTAGCGGGTGACCACCACGCCCGCCATTGACGCATCGGCAGGCCAAAGTTGTTCCAGAGCCTGCGCCATGGCACCGGCGGCTTTGCCGGCCCCAATCACCACGGTGCGCCCGCGCGGCACGGCGGGCAGCACCGCCGGCAGGTTCAAGAGCGGTTGGGCCCGGGCCACGGCGGCGGCAAAAAGTTGGCGCAAAAAATCGCTTGGCTGCTGTTGGGGGGAGATGAGGGTGTTCATGTCGAAAGTTTACGCAGGGACTCAAGTAGCGCGGTTTGGGGCCGATTCCCATCAGGTAGAACCTTGGAAAGAACGCCATGACCGCCGAAGAATTTGCCAAACAGTTGAAAGAAACCGCGTCCAACCCCGAAGAAATGTGGTTGTACGCGGCGGCTGTGATTTTTTTCCCGCTCGCCCTGGCCATGCTGTTGTGGCGCGGCCTCAACAAAGGCTTTGACGCCATGTGGGCGCAAGCCATCAGCAACGGGCGGGAACAAATGCGCTACGACAACATGATCAAAGAACAACAAGACCGGCACATGCAAAAAATGCAACAGGAATACCAGGTGTATTTGGTGCAAAGGGAAAAACGCTTGCAGGCTTACGAGAAAAAAATCAGGGCTTCGACGCCACCAGAAACCAGCGTCCCAGCGCTTGACGCTCCGGCTCCGTGAGCCCGGTGGCGTTGTTCATCGGCATTTGTTTCAAAACGACCGCCTGCTGGTAGATGTTTTGCGCGTTGGCGCGAATGTGGTCGGCTGAATCCAAGCGCAGGTTTTTCATTTGCACCTGTCCGCCGTGGCAGCTTGTGCAGCGCTGATTGACGATGGCCTGCACCTCCTCGAAGCTGACCGCTGCTTGCGCGGCCTCAGGGCTGGCAGGTGCGGGACGCAAGGCCACGATCAGGCCAATGATGATGGCCGCACCGAACGCGGCATAGGGCCAGGGATGGGCACTTTTGCCCAAATGCCACGCGTGCTTTTGTACAAAAAACTGGCGGATGCTGGCACCGGCCAGCATCATCAAAAACAACAACACCCAGCGCTGCGGGTGGCTGACCAACAAGCCCTCGTGGTTGGCCAACATCGCGAACAACACCGGCAAAGTGAAGTAGGTGTTGTGGACACTGCGCTGCTTGCCGCGCAAACCGTAAAACGCCATGGCTTTCTCGTCGTACGGCTGGCCCGAGGTGAGCGCTTTCACCACCACGCGTTGGCCCGGGATGATGCAGAAAAACACATTGGCCGTCATGGTGGTGGCGATGGCCGCCCCCATCAGCACAAAAGCGGCCCGGCCAGCGAAGAGTTGGCAGGCCAACCAGCACAGCGCGGCCACCAAAACCAACGTGATGGCGCCGACCCAGGCTTGGCCTTGGGGGTGGTTGAACAAGGCTTTGCACAGCGCGTGATAGACGAGCCAAAACCCCACCAAAAACGCCAAGGCGGTGGTGATGGCGGCAGCAGGTGACCAGGCCATGACCGAGGTGTCGATCAAGAAGGTAGGGGCTTGCCACAAATACATCATGGCAAACAAGGCGAAGCCGCTCAGCCAGGTGGCGTAGCTTTCCCAGTAAAACCAATGCAAGGTGCTGTTGATGTGACCCGGGGCGCCAGCGTATTTTTGCGGGTTGTAAAAACCTCCGCCGTGCACTGCCCACATTTCGCCGCCGACGCCTTTGTCTTTCAGCGCCGGGTCTTGCGGCGGGACCAGGTTGCTGTCGAGGAAGACAAAGTAAAACGACGAGCCGATCCAGGCGATGGCGACGATGACGTGCAGCCAGCGGACCAGCAGTTGCGCCCATTCGAGCAAGTAGGTTTCCATGGGGTCGGACTTTAGCTTATGGGTAATTGGGGTCAGATTCCAATTGTTTTAGAACAATTGGAATCTGACCCCAATTACTTGCCGAGGAGGAGCAGCAACTGCGCGGCCACGGCCACCGCGATTTCGGAGGGCGATTTGCCGCTGATGCCGGGCAAGCCAATCGGGCAGGTCACCCGCGCGAAGTCGGCGTCGCCAAAACCTTTGGCCTCCAGGCGATGCCGAAAGGTGGCCCATTTGGTGGCGCTGCCAATCAGGCCGATGAAAGGCATATCGTTCAAGTCACGCGCACGCCGCAAGCATTGGGCCAAGACCTCCAAATCCTCGGCGTGGCTGAAGCTCATGATGAGCACCAGACTGCCCGGTGCCAGATCGGCCACCGCCGCTTGCACCGGCGCGGAATGTTCACATTGCACATGGCGCGGGGTGTCAGGCGGGAAGACCTCGTCGCGGCTGTCGATCCAGCGCACATGAAAGGGCAAATCGGCCAACAGCTGCACCAGCGCTTGCCCCACGTGGCCGCCGCCAAACAGCGCCAGGGGTCGGCCCGCGCTGGCCAAACCCGCCTGCAAGCGGGGCGCATCGGCGGCGCTGATGTGCTCAAAACCCAGTTCCAGTACGCCGCCGCAGCATTGCCCCAGGCTGGGCCCCAACGCCACGCGCTGCGCCTCGGGCAGCGGCA
This sequence comes from uncultured Burkholderiales bacterium, assembly GCA_937891045.1. Next base: position 38,611 of record CALBEV010000091.1, read on the forward strand.
AGTCGGGGTTTTGCAATGCCGCCCGCGCTTGGGCGATGGCTTGGTGCTCCAGGTGGCCGCCGCCAATCGTGCCCACCTGGTGCGCATCAAACACCGCCATCCAGGTGCCGGTGTCTCGCGGCACCGAGCCCTGCGCCTGCTGCACCCGCACCAGCACGGCGGGCGCGTGTTGCACATCTTCAAGCAAATCTGACAGTTGTTTCAAATTAATCCTCGGGTTATCAAGCTTGCCAAATGCGCCCAGCCGGTGCAGAGTGACAAGCTTAGTACGGCACAAGGAGCGGTCATGCGGGCTGGTTCAATCCCAGGCAATCACCACCCGGCCAACACGTTGGGCGCGGCAGGCTTGGGTGTGCGCACAGCGGCGTCGATCACGCCCTGCGAACAGACAAGCAGCCGCAGCACGCCTTGGGCCGCACTCGGGGCTGGGCTGCTGCTCAGCCTGAGCGCCTGCAGCTTGATGCCACCCCCGGTGGTCCAAGCACCCGCATCTGCACCCCCCGTGGCCATCATCACAGTGCCGCCGCCCGCGCCGCCCAGTTTGCCGCCGCCCGTGGTGCAACCCGTGCCCGCCACACCGGTGCCCGCCCTGGTCTCGGATGCCCGCAGCCCCAAGGAATACCGCGCCGACGCGGCCAGCCACATCTACCGGCAATACCAACAATCCATTTACAAAGGCAAGATGCCGCCCATGCTCAAAGCCGTGGGGGTGATCGAGGTCAGCGTCAACAGCCAAGGCCAGGTGGACGAGATCGTCTGGTTGCGTGCCCCCCGGCATGTGCCCGAGGTGATGCGCGAAATCGAAACCAAGGTGCGCGAAGCCCAGCCCTATCCGGCGCCGCGTCTGCTGAAAAAAGTGAAATACTTGGACACCTGGTTGTGGCATGCCAGTGGCCAGTTTCAACTCGACACCCTGACCGAAGGCCAGCACTGAGGCTGCGCTGAACGAGCGCCCCAACACGGCCCGCCCGGCCTCAAGAGCCACGGTAGGTGGAAAAACTCCAAGGGCTGACCAGCAAAGGCACGTGGTAATGCTGGCGGGTATCGGCCACGCCAAAGTCCAGCGTCACTTGGTCGAGGAACGAGGGCTCGGGCAAGGCCACGCCCAAGGCTTTGAAATAGGGCTTCACCGAGAACACCAGCCGGTAGGTGCCCACTTGCAAGCTGTCGTTGTCCAGCAAGGGGCCGCCGTCGTTGCGGCCATCGGCGTTCAGCGTGAACGACTTGAGCAAGCGGCTGTCTGCGCCCTTGGTGGCGTACAAAGCCACCTCCATGCCGCCCGCTGGGCGTCCGTGCATGGTGTCCAAAACATGTGTGCTCAATCCCATGTGCAAGCTCCTCGAACAGGCGTTGAGGCCGAAAGGTATAGTTGAAAATTCGCAGTGTAGCTTTCCATCCCATGCCCATCCCCTCCCCTTCTCGGCCACAGCCTTCACAAGAACGCATTCAGTGGCTGAACCAAGCCAGCACGGCAGAAGCCCTGGCCTGGCTGGATGGGATTTACGAACACTCGCCCTGGGTGGCCGAACAGGCTTTGGCGCAGCGCCCGTTTCGCAGCTTGGCGCACCTGAAATGGGCCTTGGCGCACAGCGTCATGCAAGCCGATCCGATGCAGCAAATGGCGCTCATCAAGGCGCACCCGTTGCTCGCGGCCAAACCCAACCCGCACCTCACCAGCGAATCCAAACAAGAGCAACAAGTGGCGGGCTTGTGGCAAAGCACGCCAGCGCAAGCGGCCCAATTGCAAGCCCTGAACCAGGCCTACATCGCCAAATTCGGCTGGCCGTTCATCGTTGCGGTGCGCGGCCCACGCGGCAATGGCCTGACACCCCAGGCCATTTTGGACACCATGGCCTGGCGCATGCACCAGTCGCCTGCGGTGGCGTTCCAAGAAAACCTGCGGCAAATCCACCGCATCGCCGAACTGCGCTTGAACGAAAAATGCCAGCAACACCCGGTCTTGGGCGGCGAAGTTTGGGATTGGCACGCATGGCTGGCGCAGTTCAGCGACCCGGGTTTCCAAGAGCACGGCCAACTCAGCGTCAGCTACCTGACCCCGGCGCACCAAGCCTGCGCCCAAACCATCGCCCTGGGCATGAGAGCCTGCGGTTTTGACGAGGTGACCATTGACGCGGTGGGCAATGTGGTGGGCCGCTACCACCCCGCCCAAGCAGACGCGCCTTATGTCCTTACCGGCAGCCATTACGACACGGTGCGCAATGGCGGTCAATACGACGGCCGCCTGGGCGTCTTTGTGCCCATGGCCTGTGTGCGCGAATGGGCCAGCCAAGGGCAACGCTTGCCTGTGGGCTTGGAAGTGGTGGCCTTTGCCGAAGAAGAAGGCCAGCGCTACAAGGCCACATTTTTGGCGTCCTCGGCCTTGGTGGGCGACTTCAACCCCGTCTGGCTGGACCAACAAGACACCGCAGGCATCAGCATGCGTGAAGCCCTGCAAGCCGCTGGTCACAACCCGAAAGACATACCGGCCCTGAAACGCGAGCCTTCAAAGTACGTGGGTTTTGTCGAAGTGCACATCGAACAAGGCCCGGTTTTGCATGCCTTGAACATGCCTTTGGGCATCGTCACCTCCATCAATGGCAGCGTGCGCTATGTGGGTGAACTGACCGGCACGGCCAGCCATGCAGGCACCAGCCCCATGGACCAACGGCACGACGCGGTGGCCGCCTTTGCCGAATGGGCGGTGTATGTGGAGCAACGCGCCCGCCAAGATGGCGACTCGGTGGCGACGGTGGGCATGTTGAACGTGCCGCAAGGTTCGATCAACGTGGTGCCCGGCTTGGTGCAGTTCAGCTTGGACATGCGGGCCCCCAGCGATGCCCAGCGCGACGCCTTGGCCACCGACATCTTGCACAAACTGCGCACAGTTTGTGCAGAACGCAGCATCCATTTGAAGCTGGAAGAAACCGTGCGTGCCGCTGCCGCGCCCAGCGATCCGGGCTTGCAACGCCGTTGGGAAGAAGCGGTGTCTGGCCTGGGATTGCCGCTGCACCACCTGCCCAGCGGGGCAGGACACGACGCCATGAAGATGCACCAAGCCATGCCGCAAGCCATGTTGTTTGTGCGCGGGGAAAACCAGGGCATCAGCCACAACCCGCTGGAGAGCACCACGGCCGATGACATGCAGTTGGCGATCGAGGCTTTCGCGGCCTTGATGCAGGCCGTGTCACTGCGCTGAATCAGCGGTTTTTCAGGCTCTGCCACACCTGCTGTTCGTTGGACAAGCCTTCATCTGCCAAGCGCTGGTTGATTTGCGCATGGTCGCTCAAGGCGGCCAACTCCCGCATTTGGCTGAACAAGGTGCGGTAACGCGCCAAGGCATAGTCGGCATTGCTTTGGAGCAAGCTGGGGTGAAGCTCCACATTCGGAGGCTGCTGCTGGGCTTTCAAAGCTTCTTCCCGTTCTGCCCGCAGCTGGTCCGTGAAGGCCGACGACATGATGGCCGCTGGAATGGCAAACACACCGATGCCCACCAAGGCCAACAACACCGTCAGCAGCCGACCCGCTGGGGTGATGGGCGTGATGTCGCCGTAGCCGACACTGGCCAAGGTCACCACCGCCCAATACATGGCTGTGGGAATGTCTTCAAACTTGTCAGGCTGGGCGCCGCGCTCAAGCAAGTAACCCATGGCGGCGGTGATGAACACCAGCATCATCATGATGAATGAAGAGGCCGCCAATGACCTGCCCCCTTCCAGCCGTACCAACGTAATGTTTGTGAAGTCCGTCACCATG
>CALBEV010000092.1 GCA_937891045.1 uncultured Burkholderiales bacterium
GTCCGCAGGCTTGCCCGATTCAGCAGCCTTGGCTGCAGCCACTGAACGCTCTTTTTCGATCAGATCGGCTGGCACTTCGGCGCTGGTCAAGGACACAGGCTTCATGGCGGCGACGTGCATGGCAACGTCTTTGGCAGCGGTTTCGTCACCGTCGAACTCGACCAACACACCGATGCGGGTGCCGTGCAAGTAGTTGGCAATCTTGGCCGCACCCGCTGCGCGCTTGAAACGGCGAAAGCTCATGTTTTCACCGATCTTGCCGATCAGGCCTTTGCGCACGTCTTCCAGTGTGGGGCCGAAACTGTCCTGGCTGTAAGGCAACGCGCCCAAGGCAGCCAGGTCAGCGGGGTTGTGCTCAGCGACCAATTTGGCCGCTGCGTTGGCCAAAGCCAGGAAGCTGTCATTCTTGGTCACGAAGTCGGTTTCGCAGTTCACTTCGATCATGGCACCCGTAGTGCCGCTCACGAAACTGGTCACCACGCCTTCGGCGGTCACGCGCGAAGCGGCCTTGCCAGCTTTGGTGCCCAGCTTCACGCGCAACAGCTCTTCGGCTTTGACCATGTCGCCTTCGGCTTCGGTCAGGGCTTTTTTGCACTCCATCATGGGGGCGTCGGTTTTTGCGCGCAGTTCAGCGACCATGCTTGCGGTGATTGCAGCCATTTGATTTCTCCGTATTCAGTCTAAAAGTCAGATTAAAAAAAAGGGGCCACAAAGCCCCTTTCATCGAGTTTTGGCAACTCAGGCAGAAGCGTTGGCTTCTTCGACGAACTCTTCGTCACCTTCGGTCACAGCCTTGACCACGTCGTTGACGGCATTGGCACGGCCTTCGATGATGGCGTCAGCGATGCCACGGGCGTACAAGGCCACGGCCTTGGCCGAGTCGTCGTTACCGGGGATGATGTAGTCAATGCCTTCGGGCGAATGGTTCGTGTCAACCACACCGATCAATGGAATGCCCAATTTTTTGGCTTCCGAGATGGCGATTTTGTGGTAACCGACATCAATCACAAAGATGGCATCAGGCAAAGCCGCCATGTCTTGGATGCCACCGATGTCTTTTTCGAGCTTTTCCATCTCGCGCTTGAACATCAACTGCTCTTTTTTGCTCAGGCTTTCGAGGCCAACTTCTTGTTGCGCCTTCATGTCTTTGAGGCGCTTGATGGAGGTCTTGACGGTTTTGAAGTTGGTCAACATACCGCCCAACCAACGCTGGTCAACGAATGGCACGCCAGCGCGCTGGGCTTCAGCCGACACCAGATCACGGGCTTGGCGCTTGGTGCCCACCATCAAAATGGTGCCACGGTTGGCCGACAACTGCTTGGCGAATTTGATCGCGTCCTGGAACATCGGCAGCGATTTTTCCAGGTTGATGATGTGAATTTTGTTGCGGTGACCGAAGATGAACGGGGCCATCTTGGGGTTCCAGAAGCGGGTTTGGTGACCAAAATGGACACCAGCATCCAGCATTTCGCGCATGGTAACGGACATAAAATACTCCAAAGGTTAGGTCTAAAATCCAGTCCAATGATCGCCTGCAGCCAAAAAAAACAGCAGGAAACACCTTGTCAGGACGGATTCGCGTTTGAACTCGATGAGCCCAACTCGGCTTGCGCAATGCAATTAAAAGAGCTTGTTTGACAAGACATCTAAAAAGAGCAGAAGCTGCACTCAGCAAAGCCTTACGATTATAGCATCTTGACTCCAAATAAGAGCGTGCCAGCCATGAAATTTGATCTGATTGCCACCCGTCAAGCCATTTTGTCGGGCGAGAAACAAGCCCAAGCGGTGGCGCAGGCCTGTTTGGCTGTGGCCCAAAGTCCAGCTTGTGAACACGTGTTCACGCAGTTGACCCCCGATTCACTCTTGCGCGCCGCAGCCCAAGCGCAAGGGAACGCCAAACCCTTGGCTGGTCTGGCGGTCTCCATCAAGGATCTGTTTGATGTCCAAGGGCAGAGCACGGCGGCGGGGTCACTGGTTTTGCAAAACAGCCTGCCCGCCCAGCAAGATGCCGCCGCAGTTGCGCGTTTGCGTGCGGCAGGCGCCGGCCTGATCGGGCGCACCAACATGGTCGAATTTGCTTTTTCGGGCGTAGGCACCAACCCGCACCACGGCACGCCGGCGGCTTGGGATGCCCAAAGTGACCGCGCTGTTGGCCCCCCCGGGCAGCCCCATGTGCCGGGTGGCTCCAGCTCAGGCGCGGCCGTGTCGGTGGCGTCTGGTGCCGCCTTCATCGGGCTGGGTTCAGACACGGGCGGCTCGATCCGTGTGCCTGCTGCCCTGAATGGCATCGTGGGCTTCAAAAACACCGCCCGGCGTGTCCCAACGCATGGGGCCATCCCCTTGTCCACCACTCTGGACACCATTTGCGCCATGACGCGCACGGTGCGCGACACGATTTTGGCCCACGAAATTCTTTCTGCAAGGGCAGTCCCCCGTGGGCTGCGCCCACTGCAAGGGTACCGCTTGGCCGTGGTGCAAAACCTGATGCAAAACGACATGGACAACAACGTGACGCAGGCTTTTGAGCGCAGCCTCAACGCGCTTCGGACAGCCGGCGCACGCATCGACGAGATCGCGCTGACAGAACTGAACGAATTGGCACCCATGATGAGCACCGGCGGCTTCAGCCCGGCCGAAGGCTTTGCCTGGCATCGCGAGCTGCTCGGCCGCGATGCTGAACGCTACGACCCGCGTGTGGCCCATCGCCTGTTGCGCGGCGCCAGCATGAAAGCCCACGAATACATGGATTTGGTGCAAGTGCGCCAGCAATGGATACGACGGGTCGAAACCGCATTGGTCGGCTACGACGCCGTCCTGTCGCCCACCACCCCGATCACGGCACCGAAAATCAGCGAAGTCGCCCCTGGTCCCGAGCGCGATGCTGAGTTTTTTCGAGTCAACAGTTTGCTGCTGCGCAACACCAGCGCCGTGAACACATTGGATGGCTGCGGCATCTCTCTGCCCTGCCACGCACCGGGCGAATTGCCCGTGGGCTTGATGGCTTGGCATGCCGCCATGCACGACGACACCATTTTGCAACTGGCCTTGTTGCTCGAGCCCCTGCTGTAACATCACTGACTTCATGCACACCCTGAGCCGCTCACACGACTGGCCCATCCTGGGGCCTGCGCAGGTGCGGCAGCTGGAGCCGCTGCTTCAGGCCCTCAACCCTACGCCTCTGATGCAAAGCGCTGGCCTTGCCTGCGCCAAACTGGCCTTGGCCTTGGCACCGCATGCTCGGCGTATCTGGGTCGCCGCAGGACCAGGCAACAACGGCGGCGACGGCCTGGAGGCGGCTTTGCACCTGCACCAATGGGGCAAAAAGGTGGTGGTCAGCCTGCTCGTCTCACCGGGTCCCGGCCCTGAAGATGCGCAAGCGGCCTTGCAACGTGCGCAGCTGGCCGGCGTGCGCATTCAATTCAGCGCGCCCACCGATTGGCTGCAACAGATGGATGCGCAGGATCTTTGTATCGACGCCTTGCTG
>CALBEV010000093.1 GCA_937891045.1 uncultured Burkholderiales bacterium
CCAGATGCACAAGCTTGGGCGGCATGCCGTAGGGCTCGATGATTTGGCTGATGCTGGCGTCAGCTGCCACGTTCAGCGTGACTTGGTTGCTGCGCCGGGCTTCGGCGGGCAAATAGTCGGTGAGCGTGGCAAACAGTTTGAAGGTGATGTTCATGTGGGGTTCGTCAGGTCAATGGCCCGGACTTTAACGGCGACGCGCGTCGGCCGCGCCGCTCCATCGACCTTGACCCTGCGCACAGTCGAGGTAAGCGTCCATGAGCTTGGTCGGGTCATGCATCAGCCGGTCTTTCCAGTCGCCCAAATGGATCTGGCCTTCGACCAAGCCACGCATCACGCCCACATGCTCCGTCCAGCCAACGCTGTTGCAGCCGACCATCACATCGCCCTCAAACTGCAGACTCAGGTGCCTTCCGGCATCCTGATCGGTCAGAACGGCCGACTGGCCGCCAGACACGCCTTCCCAGTTGCCAAAGCTCGTAGAAATCAAACCCAAGGTGTCCAGCACGTTGATTTGTGTCACGCCTTTGAGTGCGGTTTTTTGGCCCACCATGTTCAACGCGGCGACGCGGGCCTGCTCGGCCGCATTGGGCTGAATGGCGCTCACAATGGTTTTGCCGCTGACCATGTCAAACGCTTCAGCGCAGTCGCCTGCGGCGTAAATGCCGGGGACATTGGTTTGCAGGTGCTGGTCGGTCAACACGCCTTGCAGGCAGGTGATGCCACTGTCTTTCAAAAAACCAATGGCCGGGCGCACACCTGTGGCGCTGATGACCAGATCGGCCTCGACGGTTTGGCCGTTGGACAGGCGCACTTGCAGCGCGGCGCTGGCGGCGTCAGAAGCCAAGCCCACCGCAGAAGCCAATTTGCCGAGCAAGCCTTTTTCTGCGCCACCGCCTTGGCTGATGGCCTCGACCTTGGTGCCGGTGAACACCTGCACGCCTTTGGCCTCGCACCAGTCGCGGATCATGCCGCCAGCCACCGGGCCCATCATGCGGGGCACCATGCGGTCGCCCATCTCCACCACGCTGAGCTTGACGCCACGCGCCGCCAGCGCTTCCATGATGATGCAGCCAATGAAGCCCGCGCCCATTTGCAACACACGGGCACCGGGCTTGGCCAGCGCCTGGATGGCGCGGGCGTCTTCCAGCGTCCAGCAGGGGTGGACGCCGGGCAAGTCCATGCCCGCAATGGGCGGACGCACCGGGTGTGAGCCCGTGGCGATCAACAGCTTGTCAAAAGCCAGGGACTGGCCATTGTCCAATTGCACCGTTTTGCCAGCCGCATCGACGCGGGTCACTTTGGCCTTGACTTGATTGATGCGCAAATCTTCGAAGTGCGAGTCGCTCTTGCGCAGGTAAGTGCCGCGTTCGTCGATGTTGCCAATCAACAAATAAGGTATAGCCATGCGCGAATAAGGCGCATCAGGCTCGTCGCCCACCAAGGTGATGGTGTCAGCGGGCGCGTGTTTGCGCAAGGTCTCAGCAGCGATGACGCCGGAGGGGCCTGCGCCCAAAATGACGTGGTGCATGTTCAACTCCAAAAGCAGGCAGCGGCCACTCAAGGCCGCTGCACAATCCAATCAAGCCCCAGACCCAGCGGTTAAACCACAACCGGTTTCCCGCAAGGTCCAAGGCATGCGGGTCAAAGGCTCAGACGCGCCTTGGTCTCTGCCGTCGGGCGGCCTTCGCTGTCCCAGCCGCGGGCAGCGTAGTACTTGGGCAGCATCTCGGGCAACATGCTCACTTTGCCTTTGGACGGGCCGGTTTTGGCGGCTTCGGTCAAGAGGCGCTTAGGCAGGCTGTCGTCGGCCTTGGTGAAGCCTGCGGCGTTGTTGAACTCGCGCTCCATGTTCCAGATACGCTCACCGATTTTTTCCAGCTCTTCGGTGGTGTATTCGTCGTTGCACGCCGCTTGCAGTTGCGGTGCCAGATCGGCCACGCCCCAGGCAAAAGTGGTGAACACGCACAGACCCGACGAGTCGAAAGCGGCAGTGGCGTCCTGGAAAGCCTTGACCAGCTCGGGCTTGCCTTCGTGCTCCAAAGGATCGGTCTTGACCGGGATGCCCAGCACTTCGGATGCGATGGTGTAGCCGCGCAGGTGGCAAGCACCGCGGTTGGAAGTGGCGTACGCCAGGCCAATGCCCTGGATCGAGCGACCGTCGTAGGCGGGGAATTCCTGGCCTTTGACGCTCATTGACAAGTCGGGGTGGCCGTACTTGGCCGTCAAGCGCTTGGAGCCCTGGCCAATTTCAACGCCGAAGCCTTCGCCCTTGGCGGTGATTTCGGCAAAGTGGGCCAAAGCCTGGGCCGAACCGAACTTGGCGTCAATGCCCAGTTGTTCTTGGGTCAGCACGCCCATCTCGTAAAGCTCCATGACCGCACCCACCGTGGCGCCGAAGCTGATGGGATCGAAGCCTTCTTCGTTGCACAACAAGTTGGCGTACTGCAAGGCCTCAAGGTCGTTCACGCCGTTGGCCGCGCCCAGCGCCCAAGCTGCTTCATACTCCAGGCCGCCATTGGCCCCCCAGTATTGGGGCTTGTTTTGCACGGTGAAGTGGCCTTCGTCCATGCGGCTGATGCGGCCGCAAGCGATGGTGCAACCGAAGCAGGCTTGGTTGGTCACCAAGTGCTTTTTGCCGTCGCTCTCGCGTGGGGTGACCATGGCTTCAGCAGAAATATCTTTCGCGCCTTCGAACTGCACATCGCGGTGGTTGCGGGTGGGCAAAGCACCCATCTCGTTGATCACGTTCATCAGCACCTGGGTGCCGTAAGCGGGCAGGCCTTGGCCAGTGACGGCGTTGTCGGCAAGGATTTTCTTCTTCTCGAAGGTCACCTTCATGAAGGCCTTGGGGTCACGGATGTTGCCCACGCCCTTGGTGCCACGCACGGCTATGGCCTTGAGGTTTTTGCTGCCCATGACCGCGCCCACGCCCGAGCGGCCTGCCGCACGGTGCAGATCGTTCACCACAGCGGCGTACAAGACCTTGTTTTCACCGGCTTTGCCAATGCTGCACACGCGCACCAATGGGTCTTGCAGGCTGGACTTGAGGACCTCTTCGGTCTTCCAGACACTTTGTCCCCACAGGTGGGAAGCGTCGCGCAGCTCGGCCACGTCGTCGTTGATGTACAGGTACACCGGAGTGGCCGATGCACCTTCAAAGA
>CALBEV010000094.1 GCA_937891045.1 uncultured Burkholderiales bacterium
GAACTACCGCACCGGCGCCATGCACAACATGCAGGCCGTCACCGCGCAGGCCCACGCGCACGGCATCCTCACCGTGTGGGACCTGGCGCACAGCGCAGGCGCGGTGCCTGTGGACCTGAACGGTTCAGGAGCCGACTTTGCCGTGGGATGCGGCTACAAATACCTCAATGGCGGCCCCGGGGCACCCGCTTTTGTGTGGGTGCACCCCCAGCACACCGACCGCTTTTGGCAGCCACTGGCCGGTTGGTGGGGCCACGCTGCGCCGTTTGCCTTTACGCCAGACTACCAACCCGCCAAAGGCATCACGCGCTACCAGTGCGGCACGCAACCCATCTTGAGCCTGACTGCGCTCGACTGCAGCCTCGACGCTTTTTTGGCTGCCGAGTCGCTGGGCGGCATGGCCGCGCTGCGCCAAAAGTCGCTGGCACTCACGGGCCTGTTCATGCAGTTGGTGCGCACGCGCCTGGACGGCCACGGCTTTGCCATAGCGACCCCGGCCGAAGAAGCACTGCGCGGTTCGCAAGTGAGCTTGACCCGCGCCGATGGCGCTTACGCCATAGTGCAAGCCCTGATCGCGCGCGGCGTGATTGGCGATTTCAGGGCGGGCGATGGCGGCTTGCACGCCGACATCTTGCGCTTTGGTTTAACGCCGCTGTATGTGGGCTATGCCGACGTGTGGCAAGCCGCAGAGCACCTGTGCCAAGTCATGCAAACTGGCGAGTGGCAAGACGCCCGCTTTGCGCAAAAGAACGCCGTGACCTGAAAGACCTGTCATGAGTTCCTGCCCATTCTCCTCCGCCTCCAACACAGCCAGCACCAGCGCCGCAGAGGGCGATGCCACAGGCGAGCGCATCGTGCACGATGAAAAAGCCCAGCTCGACTTTGACGGTCGCATGAGCTACGGCGACTACCTGCAGCTCGACGCGATCCTGAACGCCCAAAAACCGCTCTCGCCCGACCACAACGAGATGCTGTTCATCGTGCAGCACCAAACCAGCGAACTGTGGATGAAGCTCATGCTCCACGAGCTGCAAGCGGCCATGCGCGGCATCGCAGCCGACGAACTGCCCGACGCCTTCAAAAAACTCGCCCGCGTCAGCAAGATCATGGAACAACTGGTGCACGCTTGGGACGTGCTGGCCACCATGACGCCGCCCGAATACAGCGCCATCCGGCCTTACTTGGCGCAATCCAGCGGTTTCCAGAGCTGGCAATACCGCTGTATTGAATTTTCAATGGGCAACAAAAACACCGCCATGCTGCAACCCCACGCGCACCGACCCGACCTGTCGGCCTCCGTGCAGGTGGCCTACAAAGACCCTTCGCTGTACGACGAATGTCTGCTCCTTTTAAAGCGGCGTGGCCTGGATGTGCCGGGCACCCACACCCAACGCGACTGGCGTCAGCCCTACCCGGCCAGCGAGGCGGTCGAAAACGCCTGGCTGGTGGTGTACCGCAACCCGCAACAACATTGGGACTTGTACCAGCTGGGCGAGGAACTCACCGATCTGGAAGACGCTTTTCGCTTGTGGCGCTTTCGGCATGTGACCACGGTGGAACGCGTGATCGGCTTCAAACGCGGCACGGGCGGCACCGGGGGCGTGAGCTACCTGCGCAAGATGCTGGACACTGTTCTCTTCCCCGAAATCTGGACACTGCGCACCCAACTCTGAAACCGCTCAGTGCGCCTGCTCCCAGTTGGGCCCAAAGCCCACTTCGGCCAGCAGCGGCACCTTCAGGTCGGCCACACCGGCCATGAGGCGCGGCACCTCGGTGCGCACCCATTCCACCTCGGCATCAGGCACTTCAAAAACCAATTCATCGTGCACCTGCATGATGACTTTGGTGGCCTTGCCTTGGTCGTCCAGCGCTTTTTGCACCGCGACCATGCTCAGCTTGATCAGGTCGGCCGCTGTGCCCTGCATGGGCGCGTTGATGGCGGCGCGCTCGGCCCCCGGCGCGGCGTGGGCCGTTGGGGCTGTTGATCTCGGGCAGCACCAGACGGCGGCCGAACACGGTTTCAACATAACCCAGCGCCTTGGCCTGCTCGCGGGTGGCGTCCATGTAGTGCTTGACGCCGGCAAAACGCTCAAAGTAACGGGTGATGTAGTTTTTGGCGGCGGTGTTGTCGATGCCCAGCGCCTTGGCCAAGCCGAAGGCGCTCATGCCGTAGATCAGGCCGAAGTTGATGGTCTTGGCGTAGCGGCGCTGCTCGCTGCTCACGGTGTCGGGCGTCGCGCCAAACACCTCTGCGGCGGTGGCCTTGTGCACGTCCAGGCCTTCGTGGAAGGCCTTGAGCAAAGCCGGGTCGTCGCTCAGGTGCGCCATGATGCGCAGCTCGATCTGGCTGTAGTCGGCGCTGGCGATCACGCAGCCTGCGGGGGCCACAAAGGCCTCGCGCACCTTGCGTCCTTCGGCGGTGCGCACCGGGATGTTTTGCAGGTTCGGCTCGTTGCTCGACAAACGGCCGGTCACGGCCACCGCCTGCGCGTAATGCGTGTGCACCCGGCCCGTGCGCGGCAAGGCCAGCTGCGCCAGTTTGTCGGTGTAAGTGCCCTTGAGCTTGGCCAGGCTGCGGTGCTCCAAGATGCGTGCGGGCAGCGGGTAGTCCTCGGCCAGTTTTTCCAGCACCTCTTCGTCGGTGCTGCGCGCGCCCGTCGCAGTTTTTTTGATAACGGGCAGGCCCAGTTTGTCAAAGAAGATCTCGCCCAATTGTTTGGGGCTGGCCAAGTTGAAAGGTTGGCCAGCGATTTCGTAGGCTTCGGTTTCGAGCTGCAAGATGCGCTCGCCCAACGCTTGGCTTTGCGCGGCCAGCGTGGGCGCGTCAATCAGCACGCCATTGCGCTCGATGCGGTACAACGATTCGCTGGTCTTGATTTCGAGGTCGTACACATACTTGAGACCCGCATGCGCTTCGATCTGCGGCCACAGCGCCAAGTGCACGTCCAGGCACTGGTCCGAGTCTTCGCAGGAATAGTGCGCGGCTTTGTCCACGTCCACCTGCGCAAACGGGATCTGGTGCGCGCCCTTGCCGCACAGGTCCTCATACGTCACGCCTTTGCGGCCCACATGGCGCTCGGCAAGACTGGAGAGGCCGTGCGGTTTGTGCACTTCGAGCACATAGCTCTCCAGCATGGTGTCGTGCGCATAGCCCTGCACCTCGATGCCGTGGTTGGCCAGCACATGGCGGTCGTATTTGATGTTCTGGCCCAGTTTGTGACGCGCTGGGTTTTCCAGCCAGGGCTTGAGTTTGGCCAGCACATCGGCCAAGGGCAGCTGTTCGGGCGCACCCGGGCCGTTGTGGGCCAGGGGAATGTAGGCCGCCTCGCCGGGTGTGACGCTCAGCGATATGCCGACGATCTCGGCGCGCATGGCGTCGAGCGACGTGGTTTCGGTGTCGATGGCCGTGAGCGGCGCTTGCTCGATGCGGGCCAGCCAAGTTTCGAATGCGGCCCAGTCGAGCACGGTGTCGTATTTCAAATCACCCTGCACGGCGCTGGCCGCGCTGTCCAATTCGGGCAAGGCCGCAGGTTCATCTTCCTGAGCCGAGCCAAACAAATCGCCCATGCCCGTGTCTTTGGGCTTGGCGGTTTTGGCTTTGGGCGCGGGTGAAGATGCAGGCACAGACCCACCCAGCGACTGCACCAGCCCCTTGAAGCCATAAGTTTGGTAAAAATTCAGCAGCTTGTCTTTGTCAGGCGCATGCAAGTGCAAGCTGGCCAGCGACGGCAAATCGGGCACCCAAGCGTTCAAGTCGCAATCGGTTTTCATGGTCACCAGCGCCCGGCCCTTGGGCAGCCAGTCCACGGCTTGGCGCAGGTTCTCGCCCGCCACACCTTTGATGTCGTGGGCGTTTTCCATCAGTTTGTCGAGCGAGCCGTATTCCATCAGCCACTTGGCCGCCGTCTTGGGGCCCACCTTGGCCACGCCGGGCACGTTGTCGACCGTGTCGCCCACCAATGTTTGGTAATCGATCATGAGCGACGGCGGCACGCCAAACTCGGCGGTGACGCCCGCCACATCGCGCACCTTGCCGTTCATGGTGTCGATGATGGTGATGTGCTCGTTCACCAGTTGACTCAAATCCTTGTCACCGCTCGACACCGTCACGGTAACTCCCTGTTGGGCGGCCACATTGGCCAGCGTGGCAATCACGTCATCCGCTTCCACACCCGGCACATCCAGCACCGTCCAGCCCATCAGGCGCACCAGTTCGTGGATCGGCTCAATCTGCGTGCGCAAATCGTCGGGCATGGGGCTGCGGTTGGCCTTGTACTCGGGATACATCTCGTCCCGAAATGTCGGGCCTTTGGCGTCAAAAACGCACACGGCATAAACGGCCGGCACATCCTTGCGCAGGCGCTCCATCATGTTGATCATGCCGCGAATGGCCCCCGTGGCTGGGCTCGTCGGGTCGCCCGGCACGGCACGCAGGTCGGGCATGGCGTGAAAGGCGCGGTACAGGTAGCTGGAGCCGTCGACCAGCAAGAGGGTTGGCTTGGATATTTCGGGGGTGTTTTCACTCATCCCCCGATTGTGTACCGGCTTTACCCCCGAAAAACCTCAATGGCTTGGGGCCTGGCCTGCGGCAGGGTGATGTGGCAAAGCGAAGCGCCTCTAAACCCTGGCGCAGGCCAGGCCCCAAGTCTCTCCCACTGCGACCTCACTGCCTTCGTGCGCAGAGCCCCCTAGGGCTGGGACGTTTGACTCTTTTCGCCCTCTACAATCCTTACTTTGCCCACCCAAGCCAGCCTGCGCTGGCGCTCAGATCTCTTCCCATGGCGGTATTCACCGAAGTCACCGAAACCCAGGCCAATGACCTGATGCAAGCCCTGAATTTGGGCCACCTGAACGCCTTGCGCGGCATTGAGGGCGGGATTGAAAACACCAACTACTTTGCCACCACCGATCAGGGTGAGTACGTGCTCACCCTGTTTGAGCGCTTGACGCACGCGCAGCTGCCTTTTTATCTGCTCTTGATGAAGCACCTGGCCGGGCGAGGCATCCCGGTGCCTGACCCTGCCGCCAACCGCGACGGCGACGTGTTGCACACCGTGAACGGCAAGCCGGCCGCTG
>CALBEV010000095.1 GCA_937891045.1 uncultured Burkholderiales bacterium
GACCCCTTGCACCCCATGCAAGTGCGCTACCAGGCTGCGCTACACGCCGAAAAAATGAATTATAGCCGTCTCATGCTGCTGAATCAGTCCAAGAGTCCGCGAATTTCAAACAATTCCTGCCGCAACATCTGCAACTGGTTGACATCATTGTCAGCCATGGTCGACTGGACCACCGCTTCCAGTTTGGCATCCAAGGGCAAGTTGTCCTCTAAATCATCCAAGCCACTGAGCATGACTTCACCAGCGCGCTTTTTCTCAAGCTCGAGTTGAACAATTTCTTGCAATTTATTGCGTGCACCGCTGATGGTGAACCCCTGTTCATACAAGAGATCACGGATGCGTCGAATCATCAAGACTTCATGATGCTGGTAATACCGTCGATTGCCTCGACGCTTCATGGGCTTGAGTTGCGTGAACTCCTGCTCCCAATAACGCAGCACGTGGGGCTTGACGCCACACAAGTCGCTGACCTCACCAATGGTGAAGTAGCGTTTGGCTGGAATGGATGGGAGAGAGGACTCCATGAATCGGGGCAGTCGGAAAAAGGGAAGACAGAGGTTACACGAAGTTCAAGCCGCAAAGTTGTTTATCGGCAGAAAATTCCTAAATTAAAGCAGTCAATGACGTTCTTGCAACTTGTTTTTTGGAAGCTTAGCTGACTCAGGCCACCGTCCAAGAGCCAAATGAAACGCTTAGTGTTCTTTACTCGACCGCTGGCGTGAACGACTCTTGAATCTGCTCTTTCAACTTGTGGCTGGCGTGAAAGGTCACGACCCTGCGTGCCTCAATCGGAATCGGCTGACCCGTGCGCGGGTTGCGCCCTGGTCGCGGCGCTTTGGTACGGATTTGGAAATTGCCAAAGCCTGAAATTTTCACGTCTTCGCCATCCACCAATTTTTGAGAAATCAAATCGAAAAAAGCGTCGATCATGTCCTTGGACTCGCGCTTGTTCAAACCAATCTGGTCGAACAGCAATTCGGCCAATTGAGCCTTGGTCAAGGCTGGGGTTTCAATGCTTTCAAACGACAAATCCATGATCGATTCCCTTCAGGTTCGCAACTTGGCATTCAACTGCTTGGACAGCTGCGCAAGGATATTTTGCACGCAAGTATCAATGTGGGCGTCAGTCAGGCTCACATCGTCTTTGCTTTGCAGCACCAAGCGAACTGCCAAACTTTTTTCACCCATGGCCACCGAACCACCTGGTTTTTGCGGACGGTAGACATCAAACAACAAAGCGTCATGCAGCAAACCGTCCACGGGTGCGGACCACAAGGCTTGCATCAAGGCACTGTGGCTGACCGATTCGTCGACCACGATGGCAAGGTCGCGCTCCACGGCTTGCAAACGCGGCACGGCTTGGGCCACAGGCACGGGGTGTGTCAATACCGCGTCCAAAGACAACTCGAAAACCACCGGCGCTTGCGGCAAGTCCCACTGCTGACGCCACTTGGGATGCAACTCGCCCAACCAACCCACTTGAGTGCCGTTGCACTCGATGCGAGCCGTGCGCCCAGGGTGCAAGGCGGGGTGTTCGGCGGCCACGAAGTTGAGCGGTTGTCCTGCAAACAAAGCAGAGACATCGGCTTTCACCGCATAAAAATCCACAGGCGCACGGTCGGCGTTCCAAGACAAGGTCTGGGCGGGGCCATAGGCCATGCCAGCCACGTGCATGGGTTGCGTGAAACCTTTGACAGTTTGCAAAGAATCTTCCACTTGGCTGTCGCGTTGAAACACACGGCCAATTTCAAACACGCGCACCCGCGACGCTTTGCGATCGAGATTGAACTTCACCACTTGCAGCAAAGAACCGATCAGGGAAGAGCGCATCACGCTCATGTGACTGGCAATCGGATTGAGCAATTGGATGGGGTGCGCATTGCCTGCGAGGCTGTGCTCCCACTGGGCATCGACGAAGCTGAAGTTGATGGTTTCTTGGTAGCCCAAAGCGGCCAACTGACGACGCAAGGCAAAAGCGTTTCGCTTGTTTTCCGGCAGGATTTTCGGCGTGATCGGGGCCACGGGAGGTGTGGCGGGCAGTTTGTCAAAGCCCACCATGCGGGCTACTTCCTCGATCAGGTCTTCTTCGATTTTCAAATCAAAGCGATAGGACGGTGGCGTCACGGTGATGACGCCGGGCGACTCTGCCACGCTCAAGCCCAAACCTCGCAAGGCATCTGCCATGGTTTGCTGGCTCATGGCCACGCCAATCACTTTGTTGGCACGGGCCACGCGCAATGTCACGGGCACCGAGGCGGGCATGTGAACTTGCTGATCGTCGATGGCACCCACCAAAGAGCTGGGTGTGCCACAAACCGACAACACCAAGGCAGTGATGTGTTCGATGTGCTCCACCGTGTTGGCTGGGTCTACGCCACGCTCAAACCGATGTCCGGCGTCGGTAGAAAAATTGAAACGCCGTGAACGTCCGGCCACAGCTTGCGGCCACCAGAAGGCGGCCTCGATGTAGATGTGTAGGGTGTCATCGGACACGGCAGTGGCTTGACCGCCCATGATGCCCGCCAAGGACTCGACCTGTTGGTGGTCTGCAATCACGCCCACTTTGTCGTCCAGCGTGACCGTGTTGCCATTGAGCAATTCGAGTTGCTCACCGGCTTGTCCCCAGCGCACCACCAAACCACCATGGATTTTGTCGAGATCAAAAATGTGTGAAGGCCGTCCGAACTCGAACATCACATAGTTGGAAATATCCACCAAGGCACTGACGCTGCGTTGGCCGCAACGTGCCAAGCGCTCGACCATCCAATCGGGTGTTTTGGCTTTGGGGTTGACATGCTTGACCACGCGGCCACTGAAGCGGCCACACAAATCGGGCGCCGCCACTTTCACCTCCAATTTGTCAGAGGTGTTGGTGGTGGCGGTGGGGAAACTTGGGGCTTTGAGGGGTGCACCAGTGAGGGCTGACAACTCGCGGGCAATGCCATACACACTCAAGCAGTGCGCCAAATTGGGCGTGAGCTTCAAGGTGAACAAATAGTCGTCCAGGTTCAAATGCGCCCGAATGTCTTGCCCCACTGTCGCTGACTCATGCAATTCCAACAACCCGGCACTGTCGTCCGACAGCTTCAATTCTTTGGCCGAGCACAACATGCCTTGGCTTTCCACGCCACGCAATTGACCCAGTTTGATGAGAAACGGTTTGCCATCCTCGCCGGGAGGCAATGCAGCGCCCACCAAGGCGCAAGGCACCTTGATGCCCACCCGTGCATTCGGGGCACCACACACAATTTGAAGCGCTTGCGCAGCACCGACATCCACTTGGCACACTCGCAAGCGATCGGCATTGGGATGTTGTTCAGCGGACTTGATTTCACCCACCACCACCTGGCTGAAAGGCGGTGCAACCGGGTGCATCTCTTCCACCTCCAGACCCGCCATGGTCAAGGTGTCAGCGAGTTGCTGGGTGTTGATGGGTGGGTTGCAAAATTCGCGCAACCAGGATTCAGGAAACTGCATGAAGAGGCCTTGCGAACATCATTGAAATTGACTTAGGAAACGCAAATCGCCATCGAAGAACAAGCGCAAATCATTCACGCCATAACGCAACATGGTGAGTCGATCTGGACCCATGCCAAACGCAAAACCAATGTAATGCTCGGGGTCCAAGCCCATGTTTCTCACCACATTGGGATGCACTTGGCCAGAGCCTGCCACCTCCAACCACCGACCCGCCAAGGGGCCGCTGGGGAATTGGATATCGATTTCCGCACTGGGCTCGGTGAAGGGGAAAAAGCTCGGGCGAAAACGCAGCACCAGGTCGTCGTTTTCGAAAAAGGTTTTGCAAAAATCGGTGAACACCACTTTCAAATCTTTGAAGTTGATGTTTTCACCGATCCACAAGCCTTCGCACTGGTGAAACATGGGTGAATGGGTGGCATCACTGTCCACACGGTAGGTGCGGCCAGGCGCAATGACGCGAATTTCGGGCATGCCCTGCCCGGCATCGATGCGGCTTTGGTATTGCTGCACATGGGCCATGGCATGGCGAATTTGCATCGGGCTGGTGTGTGTGCGCAGCAAATGGCCACCTTCGATGTAGAAGGTGTCGTGCATGGAACGTGCAGGATGGTCTTCGGGGGTGTTGAGTGCGGTGAAATTGAACCAGTCGGTTTCAATTTCAGGACCTTGGGCCACTTCGAAACCCATGGACGTGAAGATATTTTCAATGCGCTCCATGCTCAGGCTGACAGGATGCAAACCGCCTGCAGCACGCAGCGTGCTGGGCAAGCTGACATCCAAGGCCTCGGCCTTGAGTTGAGCGTCGAGTTCTGCGTCCGCCAGCGCTTGACGACGTTGCGTGAGCGCTGCCTCGATGGCTTGCTTGGCCGCGTTGATGACCGCGCCTTGGGTTTTCTTGGCCTCGATGTCGAGTTGCGCGAGTCCTTTCATGAACTCGGTGATGCGTCCGGCCTTGCCCAAGTACTGCGCTTTGGCATTCTCCAAATCAGTGGGCGTGGTGCAACTGGCAAACAAATCTTGGGCCTGCGTCACCAAGGAATCAAGGTCGTTCATAGGGTCTCAGTGTGACAAATGAAGAAGGGATTGAAGCCGTGAAAGCCTCAATCCCTTGGGGTCCATCCATTCACCGTGGGTAAGGTGACTGAATCCTCATCAAGCTGCTAAACGCGCCTTGACTTGATCAACGATGTGGCCAAAGGCTGCTTTGTCGTGCACCGCCAAATCGGCCAGCATTTTGCGGTCGATTTCAATGGATGCTTTGCGCAGTCCATTGGCAAATTGGCTGTAGGTGAGGCCGAATTCACGGGCTGCTGCATTGATACGCGCAATCCACAACTGACGGAACACCCGTTTTTTGGCACGGCGATCGCGGTAGGCATATTGCCCCGCTTTCATCACGGCTTGCTTGGCAATCCGGTAGACATTGCCGCGGCGACCGCGGAAACCTTTTGCAAGGGCCAATACTTTTTTGTGTCTGGCGCGAGCCGTAACACCACGTTTTACGCGAGGCATGTTTGTTTCTCCTTGTTCGTCCGACGATTACAGGCCAGCCATGGGCAGCATTTGCGCCATGTGACCCATATTGGTTTCATGCACACCCACGGAACCACGCAAGTGACGTTTGTTCTTGGTGGATTTTTTGGTCAGGATGTGGCGTTTGAAGGCTTGACCGCGCTTGACGGTGCCGCCTGGACGAACGCGAAAGCGCTTTTTGGCGCTGCTCTTGGTCTTCATTTTGGGCATGTGAATGCTCCTTTTTGTTTGTGCTCGTGAGGCGCTGCGAACCTGACGCAGACTTGTTAGCCCCGAGACACTTTTGTTGCGTCGCCTTTAAGCAGGGGTTGCTTGCGCAACATCTGCAACGGGTTTGGCCACGCTACCCGGTTTTTTCTTGCCTGGCGCGATCATCATGATCATCTGACGCCCTTCCAACTTGGGAAACTGCTCGACCACGATCAGGTCAGCCAGTTCATCCCGAATCCTTTGCAACAACGCCATGCCAATTTCTTGGTGGGTGATCTCGCGACCCCGAAAGCGCAGTGTGATTTTGCATTTGTCGCCTTCATCCAAAAAGCGCTTGATGTTGCGCAGTTTGATGTTGTAGTCCCCGTCGTCGGTGCCGGGACGGAATTTGATTTCCTTGACCTCGATCACTTTTTGCTTGGACTTGGCTTCAGCCGCTTTCTTTTGTTCTTGGTACTTGAATTTGCCGTAATCCATCAACCGACACACGGGTGGCACCGCCGTTGGGGAAATTTCCACCAAATCGACATCCAGCTCACCCGCCATGCGCAGTGCTTCTGCAAGACTGAGCACGCCTATGGCTTCATTGTTGGGACCGCTGACGCGGACTTCGGGGGCCATGATTTCCCGGTTAAGGCGGTGTTTGCGTTCCTCGCGTTGTCGGCGATCGCGAAATTCAGTAGCGATGGTTCAATCCTTCAAAAAACAACTGCCCCAAAGGGCAGAAAACCGTCTTGCTGCCAAACAAATCATTGTTTGGTGGCAATGTCAGAGGCTAACTTTTGGAAGAAAGCTTCGAGTGGCATGACCCCGAGATCCACATTGCCTCGGGCGCGCACTGCGACGGTACCGGCTGCTTTTTCCTTGTCACCCATGACCAGGATATATGGCAGCTTCTGCATTGAATGCTCTCGTATTTTATACGTGATCTTCTCGTTTTTAAGGTCTGAGACCGCTCTAAACCCTTGATTATTCAGTTTTTTAACCACATCAGTGACGTAATCGGCCTGTGAATCGGTGATATTGAGCACCGCGACCTGCACCGGCGCGAGCCAAACTGGCAGCGCCCCGGCGAATTGTTCTATCAAAATGCCAATAAAACGCTCTAAGCTGCCCACAATGGCCCGGTGCAGCATGATGGGCCGGTGCCGTGCACCATCTTCGCCCACGTAGTCGGCGTCCAGCCGCTCGGGCATGTTCGGATCCACCTGGATGGTGCCGCATTGCCAAGGACGGCCAATAGCGTCTTTCAAGGTGTATTCAATCTTGGGGCCGTAAAAAGCGCCCTCGCCTGGCAGGTATTCGAAGTCACAGCCCGAGGCCCGCAAGCCTTCAGCCAAGGCGTTTTCAGCCCGGTCCCAGCTTTCTTCGGAGCCAATGCGTCTTTCTGGGCGGGTGGACAGCTTGTAAAGGATGTCGGTGAAGCCGAAATCTTTGTAGACCTTTTGCAGCAAGGTGGTGAAGGCAATCACCTCGGATTGAATTTGCGCTTCGGTGCAAAAGATGTGGCCATCGTCTTGGGTGAAGGCCCGCACACGCATGATGCCGTGCAAGCCGCCCGAGGGTTCGTTGCGGTGGCATTGGCCAAATTCGCCAAAGCGCAAGGGCAAGTCGCGGTAACTCTTGATGCCTTGGTTGAAGATGATGATGTGCCCGGGGCAGTTCATCGGCTTCAAGGCGAAGTCGCGTTTCTCGGACTCGGTGACAAACATGTTCTCGCGGTATTTGTCCCAGTGCCCGGTTTTCTCCCACAGGCTTTGGTCCAAGATTTGCGGCGCTTTGACTTCTTGGTAGCCGTTGTCGCGGTAGACACGGCGCATGTATTGCTCGACCTCTTGCCACAGCACCCAACCCTTGGGATGCCAAAACACGGTGCCGGGGGAATGTTCGTCGATGTGGAACAAATCGAGTTCACGGCCGAGTTTGCGGTGGTCTCGCTTCTCGGCTTCTTCCAGCATGGTCAGGTGCTGTTGCAAATCTTCTTTGCTGGCCCAAGCCGTGCCGTAAATCCGTTGCAGCATTTCATTGCGGTGGTCGCCGCGCCAATAGGCCCCGGCCACTTTCATCAGCTTGAAGTGTTTGAGCTTGCCCGTGCTGGGCACGTGCGGGCCACGGCACAAGTCTTCAAACGCACCTTCGCGGTACAAAGAAACATCTTCGATGGCAGGGATGCTGGCGATGATGTCGGCTTTGTAGTGCTCGCCCAGGCCTTTGAAATACGCCACCGCTTCGTCGCGCGGCAGAACACGGCGCACCACGGGCTCATCGAGTTGGGCCAGTTGCGTCATTTTCTTTTCAATGGCTTCCAAATCTTCAGGCGTGAACGGACGCGAATAAGAGAAGTCGTAGAAAAAACCGTGCTCAATGACCGGGCCAATGGTGACTTGCGCCTCTGGAAACAAAGCCTTCACGGCATAGGCCAGCAAGTGGGCAGTGGAATGGCGAATCACTTCCAAGCCTTGCGCATCTTTGGCGGTGATGATGGACAAGCTGGCGGGTTTGGCGATGACGTAACTGGTGTCCACCACCTGGCCGTCCACTTGGCCTGCCAAGGCAGCCTTAGCCAAGCCCGCACCAATCGAGGCGGCCACCTCGGCCACGCTCACGGGGCCTGGGTAGTCACGTTGCGAACCGTCGGGAAGAGTGATCTGAACCATGTGCCTGAATGAAAAAAGCGCGGCATGGGCCGCGCTTGGAATGAAGAGGTTAAACGCTGAGGGCAGATTTTACGCCGCCCCGCATCCACCCGGATCTCAATGGAATTGTTCTTCTTCGGTGGAGCCAGACAAGGCCTTCACGGAGGAAGAACCACCTTGAATGACAGTGGTCACATCGTCGAAGTATCCGGCGCCCACTTCTTGTTGGTGCGACACGAAGGTGTAACCCTTGTCACGGGCTGCGAACTCGGGCTCTTGCACCATGTTGACGTAATGCTTCATGCCTTCGCCGTTGGCATAAGCGTGGGCGAATTGGAAGGTGTTGAACCAGTTGATGTGGATGCCTGCCAAGGTGATGAACTGGTATTTGTAGCCCAACGCAGACAAGTCTTCTTGGAACGAAGCGATTTGTTTGTCGTTGAGGTTTTTCTTCCAGTTGAAGGAGGGCGAGCAGTTGTAGGACAAGAGCTTGCCGGGGCAAGCGGCCAACACGGCTTGGGCAAATTCACGGGCAAAGCCAATGTCGGGCACGCCGGTTTCGCACCACACCAAATCGGCGTAGGGCGCGTAGGCCACGCCACGGCTGATGGCTTGCTCGAGGCCGTTTTTCACGCGGTAGAAACCTTCTTGGGTGCGCTCGCCGGTCAGGAACGGCTTGTCGTTGGCGTCGTGGTCCGAGGTCAACAGGTTGGCTGCTTCCGCGTCGGTGCGGGCCAACACGATGGTGGACACGCCCATGACATCAGCAGCGAAACGAGCCGAGATGAGTTTTTCGCAAGCCTCTTGGGTTGGCACCAACACTTTGCCGCCCATGTGGCCGCATTTTTTCACCGCCGCCAATTGGTCTTCAAAGTGCACGCCAGCCGCACCAGCAGCGATCATGTTTTTCATCAACTCGAACGCGTTCAAGACACCACCGAAACCGGCTTCTGCGTCGGCGACGATGGGCAGGAAGTAGTCGATGAACTCTTTGTCGCCGGGGTTGATGCCGCGGCCCCACTGAATTTCATCGGCGCGTTTGAAGGTGTTGTTGATGCGGCGAACCATGGTGGGCACAGAGTCGTAGGCGTACAAAGACTGGTCGGGGTACATGGTTTCCGAGGTGTTGCCGTCGGCGGCGACTTGCCAACCCGACAGGTACACGGCTTCCAAACCGGCTTTGGCTTGCTGCATGGCTTGGCCCGCACTGATGGCGCCAAAGGCGTTCACATAGCCTTTTTTCGCGCCGCCGTTCACTTTTTCCCAGAGCTTTTCGGCACCGCGTTTGGCCAGGGTGTGCTCGATGGGCATGCTGCCGCGTAAACGCACCACATCGGCGGCGCTGTAACCGCGCTTGACGCCCTTCCATCGAGGGTTGGTGGCCCAATCTTTTTCCAGCTCGGCAATTTGCTGTTCGCGGCTCAAGGGTGATTTAGACATGACATGACTCCAATAGTGTTGAAAAGAAACCAGTGACCAGCACCGCGTTTGATAAACCTATTATATGTCTTATATAAGAGTTGATGCAAAATTCAAAGAATAGAACGACTTTGCAAAATACCTATATAAATCAATGAGTTACGTCAAATCAATGGTTTGAGTGCTTGACCCAAGCTGAAATACACCCACAGGCCATGATCTAAGAAACGTAGTCAATTTTGTATCGTGAAAACAAGTTTCTCATGCGATTGGGGGCCGTTCTGCACGCAAACCATCGTTCAAACACCTTTTTTCAACGGTGAAGCAGGACTGAAAAAAACAACATTTCAGAGGAGAAAAGCGTGATTTTGTCTATGAAAACAGCGTTTTCTACCTTAGGATAGCGGCTGCTGACAAAAACAAAAAACAAGGCGGCGTTTCACTCACTTCTAGAAGGAAATTGAAAAATGGCAACTGCAAAGAAAGCGGCTAAAAAAACCGCACCGAAGAAAGCCCCTGCAAAAAAAGCCGCAGCTAAAAAAGTTGTAGCCAAAAAAGCACCGGCTAAAAAAGCACCCGCTAAAAAAGCGCCCGCCAAAAAAGTCGTCGCTAAAAAAGCCCCGGCCAAAAAAGCGCCAGCGAAAAAAGCAGCTGTGAAGAAAACAGCCGCCAAGAAAGCACCAGCTAAAAAGCGCACGCCCAATGCTGCGTTCATGAAGCCTCTGACACCTAGCGCCGCTTTGGCCGCAGTCGTGGGTGCCAATCCCCTGCCCCGCACCGAGGTGGTCAGCAAGCTGTGGGTCTACATCAAGAAACACAGCCTGCAAGACAAAACCAACAAGCGCAACATCAATGCCGACGACAAACTCAAAGCTGTCTTTGGCAAAGCGCAAGTCACCATGTTTGAGTTGGCCAGCCTGATCGGCAAGCACCTGCGTTGATCAACGCTCGCATGTGAAAAAGGCCGCGAAAGCGGCCTTTTTTCATGCTGAAGTGACTTGTGTGGTCGCCAGGGCGAACACACAGCTTGTCAAACGGTGGGCGTGGCAGTGAACATGAATTCCCCCGGTGCCCGGATCGGGTCCACCGAAATGGCAATCTGATCGTTCGGCATGAACTTGCCCTCCAGCAGCAGCTTGGACAGCGGGTTTTCAATCCGCTGTTGAATCGCCCGCTTCAGTGGCCGCGCACCAAAAATCGGATCAAAGCCCACCTTGGCCAACTCATGCAAGGCTGCGGTGCTGACCTCCAAATGCAGGTCCAGTCGCGCCATGCGATCACTCAAGACCTTGAGTTGAATCTCGGCAATCTTTTCAATTTGCTGGGCGTCCAACGAATGGAACACCACGGTTTCATCGATGCGGTTCAAGAACTCGGGTCGGAAATGGTTTTTCAACTCGTCCCACACCGCGTCTTTGATGTCGGTGGCGTCTTGGCCCACCATGCGCTGGATGATTTTGGAACCGATGTTGGAGGTCATGGCGATGACGCTGTTTTTGAAGTCCACCGTGCGGCCTTGGCCATCGGTCAGGCGGCCGTCGTCCAGCACTTGCAACAAGATGTTGAACACATCGGGATGGGCTTTTTCAATCTCGTCCATCAAGATGACCGAATACGGTTTGCGGCGGACCAGTTCGGTGAGGTAGCCGCCCTCGTCATAGCCCACGTAGCCCGGGGGGGCACCAATGAGTTTGCTGACCGAGTGCTTTTCCATGAACTCGCTCATATCGATGCGAATCAGGTGGTCTTCACTGTCAAATAAAAAGCCCGCCAAGGCTTTGCAGAGCTCGGTTTTGCCCACACCGGTGGGCCCCAGAAACAAGAACGATCCTGTGGGGCGAGAAGGGTCGCTCAAGCCCGCGCGTGAACGGCGGATGGCGTTGGACACCGCCACGATGGCTTCGTCTTGGCCCACCACCCGGGCGTGCAATCGCTCTTCCATCAGCAACAGTTTTTCACGCTCGCCTTGCATCAGTTTGGACACGGGGATGCCGGTGGCGCGGGCCACGACTTCGGCGATTTCTTCGGCACCCACTTGGGTGCGCAACAGGCGCGTGCCTTGTTTGGCCGTGTCCCAGTTGTCTTCGCTGGCATTGGCATCTTTCAGGCGCTTTTCCAACTCGGGCAACTTGCCGTATTGCAACTCGGCCACTTTGTTGAAGTCGCCTTGGCGTTTGAACTCTTCCATTTGAATGCGGCAGCGCTCGATCTCCTCTTTGATTTGCGCCCCACCTTGGGCCTGGGATTTTTCAGATTTCCAAATGTCTTCCAGATCGGCGTATTCTTTTTGCAGCTTGACGATTTCTTCTTCGATCAAGGCCATGCGTTTGATGGATGCATCGTCTTGCTCTTTGCGCACCGCTTCGCGTTCAATCTTCAATTGAATCAAGCGCCGATCGAGTTTGTCCATCACCTCGGGCTTGGAGTCGATTTCAATTTTGATTTTGGCGGCCGCTTCGTCAATCAAATCGATGGCCTTGTCGGGCAAGAAACGATCGGTGATGTAGCGGTAAGACTGCTCGGCGGCCGCAACGATGGCCGGGTCGGTGATCTCGACGCCGTGGTGCACTTCGTATTTTTCTTGCAAACCCCGCAGAATGGCGATGGTGGCTTCCACTGACGGCTCATCGACCATGATTTTTTGAAAACGCCGCTCCAGGGCCGCATCTTTTTCGATGTATTTGCGGTACTCGTCCAAGGTGGTGGCGCCCACGCAATGCAACTCGCCACGCGCCAAAGCAGGCTTCAACATGTTGCCAGCGTCCATCGAACCCTCTGTCTTACCGGCACCCACCATGGTGTGGATTTCATCGATGAACAAAATGGTTTGCCCTTGGTCTTTGGACAACTCGTTCAACACCGACTTCAACCGCTCTTCAAACTCACCGCGAAATTTCGCACCGGCCAGCAAAGACGCCATGTCCAGGGACAACACACGTTTGCCTTTGAGTGAATCGGGCACTTCACCGGCGACGATGCGTTGTGCCAAGCCTTCCACAATGGCGGTTTTGCCGACACCGGGCTCGCCAATCAAGACGGGGTTGTTTTTGCTGCGGCGTTGCAGCACCAGGATGGCGCGGCGAATTTCATCATCCCGGCCAATCACCGGATCAAGCTTGCCGGAGCGGGCTCGCTCGGTCAAATCCATGCAGTATTTTTTCAAGGCTTCGCGCTGGCCTTCGGCATCTGCGGAATTCACTTTGTCGCCACCGCGCAATGCCTCCACCGCAGAGGACAGGCTTTGGCGGGTCAGGCCGTGTTGTTTGGCTTTTTGCGCCAAGTCTGTTTTCGCGTCACTCAAGGCCAACAAAAACAATTCGCTGGCGATGAACTGGTCGCCGCGCTTCATGGCGTCTTTTTCAGCGGCCTGCATCAAGGAAATGAGGTCGCGCCCCACCTGCACCTGCTCTTGGCCTTGCACCTGGGGCAGTTTGTGCATGGCCTCTTCGGCGTCTTTGAGCAAACCCGCGATGTTCACGCCAGCACGCAACAAAAGCGCACGGGGTCCATCGTCTTGGCGCAACAAGGCCACCAACAAATGGCTGGGCTCGATGTAGGCATGGTCTGCACCCAAGGCCAATGTTTGGGCCTCGGACAGGGCTTCTTGAAACTTAGTGGTTAACTTGTCAACACGCATCTGGACCTCTTCTTGGAGACTACCCACAGCACGTGAGGCAATGCAGTTCGAATTCAAGCCCCGGCTGGCCGGGCCACTGGCTACGTGCTGCTGGCGTTGCTGGCCTGAATGCCCCAACGAGCCAAAGCTTTGTCGTCCGACACCCGGGCATCAACCCAGCGGTGGCCGCCGGGCGTGGCTTCTTTTTTCCAAAATGGCGCTTGGGTTTTCAAGTAGTCCATGAGGAATTCACAGGCTTGAAAACTCTCGCCTCGGTGGGCCGAGGTGACGGCGACCAAGACGATTTGATCAAGGGGTTGCATGAGGCCCACCCGATGGATGACCCGCGCACCCAAGATGTCAAAGCGTTCGGCGGCCTCGGCCATCATGCCTTGGATGGACTGCTCGGTCATGCCGGGGTAGTGCTCGAGTTCCAGCGAGGACACCTGGTCGCCCTCGTTGCGGTCCCGCACCGTGCCAATGAAGGAACACACCGCGCCGACTGCGGGCTGACCGGCTCTGAGCTGCGCCACCTCGTGGCTGAGGTCAAAGTCTTGGGTTTGAATCTGAACCGTGAAAGCCATGCTCAACCGCCCGTCACAGGGGGGAAGAAGGCCACTTCAGCGTCCGGCAGCAAGGCGGCATCACCATCGCAGACCTTTTGGTTCATGGCCATGCGAATCGCTTTGCCCAAGCCCAGTGCCTGCGCATAGGGCTCACCGCGGGCAATGAGCTCTTCACGCAAGCCGTCCAAGGTGGTGGCCGACGTGTCCACCTGCTCTTGGCTTTGCGCCAACTGTTCGCGCACCGAAGCGAAATAGCGGAGTGTGATCTTCATGACATCCAGTGGGTGAAGGGAATGAAATCAACCATATCACCAACCGCAATCGTGCGGCCGGGCGGGTTGTCCAGCAAGCCATCGCCCCACACGGCCGAGGTGAGCACGCCCGAGCTTTGGTTATCGAACAGGTCGAGACCGCCTTGGGCATTGCGCCGAACCCGCAAAAACTCGCGGCGTTTGTCAGCGCGTGGCCAAACGAAATCGGCCCGCATGGCAAACGGCTGAAGTGTTGTTGAACTGACGCCCTGCAAAGCGCTGACGAAGGGGCGTACAAGCAACATGAAAGTGACCAAGCTGGACACCGGATTGCCGGGCAAGCCAATGAAATGCGCGGTGCTGCCGTCGGTGCGGCGCAGTTGACCAAAGGCAAAGGGCTTGCCGGGCTTGATGGCCAAGGCCCACAAATGCAGTTCACCCAAGGCCTGCACCGCAGGTTTGACATGGTCTTCTTCGCCCACCGACACACCGCCGCTGGTGAGGATCAAGTCGTGCTGCTGGGCCGCTTGCGCCAACATGGCTTGGGTGGGTTCGAGTTTGTCGGGCAGGTTGCGCAGATCGGTGACCACGCAACCCAGGCGCTCGAGCAAAGCACGCAGGAAAAAGCGGTTGGAATTGAAGATGGCCCCAGGCGGCAACTGGTGGGGCGCAAGGTCGCCGGGCATGACCAATTCATCGCCAGTGGACAAGAGGCCCACGCGGGGTCGCACATGCACCGGCAACTGCGCCATGCCAATGCTGGCAGCCAGCCCCAGCGAGGCAGGTGTCAAGCGCAAGCCCTTGGGCAACACCACTTGGCCCTGCGCGATGTCTTCGCCTTGTTGGCGGATGCATTGGCCTGCTTTGGGTGGGGTTTGGATATGCACCCGGCCATCCTCCAAGGCCACGCAGTCTTCTTGCATGACCACCGCATCGGCACCCTGCGGCACAGGTGCGCCGGTGAAGATGCGTGCTGCATGACCAGCTTGCAATTCAGAGGGTGCACTTCCTGCTGGAATGCGTTGGCCCAACTTCAGCAGACCATCAGCGGCAGCCCAGTCTTGGCAATTGAAGGCATAGCCGTCCATCGCAGAATTATCGAAAGACGGCACGTTCAGTTCGGCCACGCAGTCTTGCGCCAACACGCGGCCATCGGCTTGCATGGTGGACACGTGGTCGACGGCCCCCAGCGGCTGGGCATGGCCCAGCAGTTGCGCCAAGGCGTCGTCCAAGGGAAGCAGCGAGGGCTTGTTCATGGCGTGGCGCAGTGGGTTTCGATGAAGGTCTTGATCTGGTTCACATCGGTCGACATGACTTCCACGCGCTGCGGCAAACTTTCCAGATGCGCAAACTTCGATGGCATGTCGGGGCTGCGGCCGAGGGCTTCCAAAATGGTGCTTTCAAACTTGATGGGCAACGCGGTTTCCAGCACCACCATCGGGGTGTCAGGCTGTGCCCAGTCACGGGCCACCTTGATGCCATCAGCCGTGTGGGGGTCGAGGATTTGACCCTGCTGCGCAGCGGCGGCGCGGATGGTGTCGAGGCGGTTTTGATGCGTGCTCTTGCCGCTTTGAAAACCGTACTGCTGCGCGGTTTGGTTGAAAAATGGCTCATGCGCCAATGAAAATTGGCCCTTGGCGATCAATTCGGGGCCGAACAAATAGGCTGTTTTCTCGGCATCTCGACCGGTCAAATCGAAGATGAAGCGCTCGAAATTGCTGGCTTTTGAAATATCCATGGAGGGGCTGGAGGTTTCAAACGTGTTGCTGCTGGTGCGCACTTTGTAAATACCGGTGCGGAAAAATTCGTCCAACACATCGTTCTCGTTGGTGGCGACCACCAAATGGTCGATGGGCAGACCCATCATGCGGGCCACGTGCCCGGCGCATACATTGCCGAAGTTGCCGCTGGGCACGGTGAAACTGATGCGTTCTTGGTTGGACTTGGCCACCTGAAAATAAGCAGCGAAGTAATAAACCACCTGGGCCAACAAACGCGCCCAGTTGATGGAGTTGACCGTGCCGATTTTGTAGCGGCGCTTGAAATCCAAGTCGTTCGAGACCGCTTTGACCATGTCTTGGCAATCGTCAAACACGCCTTCCACGGCGATGTTGAAAATATTCGGATCTTGCAAGCTGAACATTTGTGCTTGCTGGAACTTGCTCATGCGGCCATGTGGGCTGGTCATGAACACGCGAACACCTTTTTTGCCGCGCATCGCATATTCAGCGGCGCTGCCGGTGTCGCCCGAGGTGGCCCCCAAAATATTCAGCTCTGCCGAGCGGCGGTTCAATTCATATTCAAACAAGTTGCCCAACAACTGCATGGCCATGTCTTTGAAAGCCAACGTGGGGCCATTGGACAATTCCAAAATAAACACATTTTTTTCGAACGGCCGCACAGGGGCAATCAGGGGCGAGCCAAAAACATCAGCGGTGTAGGTCTTTTTGCAAAGCGCCGACAAATCATCTGCCGGGATGTCGTCAATGTACAAACGCAGAATTTCAAATGCCAAGTGCGCATAGCCTTGGGTTTCGAAAACTTGGCGCAAAGCGCCTAACTGCTGGGCATCCAGGGCGGGGTAATGGGTTGGCAAATACAAGCCACCATCGGGGGCCAGACCCTCCAGCAAGATGTCACAAAAGCGTTGCTTGGACGCATGACCCCGGGTCGAGATGTAAAACATCAGCTCAAATCTTCCTTGCGAATGCGGACCACGGGATGCAACACCGTGGGCAATTGCTGAATTTTCTGAATAGCTGCGTTTATCACCGACTCTTGGGCCAAATGGGTGAGGATGATCAACTCGGTTTGGTCATGGCCTTGGGACGCGGGTTGCTGCAGCATGGCGTCGATGCTGATGCCAAATTCGGCCAGCACACCGGTCACATTGGCCAACACGCCCGCCTGATCGGCCACGCCCAAACGCAGGTAATGGCAGGTTTGAACATCATCGATGGACAGCACGGGCAGGTCTTGGATGGCTGAAGGCTGGTAGGCCAAGTAAGGCACACGGCAAGCGGCATCGGCCGTGCTCAAGCGAGCAATGTCGATCAAATCAGCGATGACTGCACTGGCAGTGGGTTCGCCACCAGCGCCTTTGCCGTAGTAAAGGGTCGTGCCCACAGCATCAGCCTTGACCATGACCGCGTTCATCGCACCTTCCACATTGGCGATCAGCGATTCCTTGGACACCAAGCTGGGATGTACTCGGAGTTCAATGCCATGGGCCGTCTTCTTGGCGATGCCCAACAACTTGATGCGGTAGCCCAGTTGTTTGGCAAACTCGATATCCACGGCTTGCAAATGGACGATGCCTTCAATATAGGCCTTGGCAAAAGGCATGGGAATCCCAAAAGCAATAGACGCCAAGATACTGCATTTGTGGGCGGCATCAATACCTTGAATGTCGAATGTAGGGTCGGCTTCGGCATAGCCAAGTGCTTGGGCCTGCTTGAGTGCAGCCTCAAAACTCAAGCTCTTTTCACGCATTTCGGTCAGGATGAAATTGGTGGTGCCGTTGATGATGCCCGCCAACCATTCGATGCGGTTGGCGCTCAAGCCCTCGCGCAAAGATTTGATGATGGGAATGCCACCAGCCACAGCCGCTTCAAAACCGATCATCACACCCTGGCGTTGGGCAGCGGCAAAAATCTCGTTGCCATGCACAGCCAGCAAGGCCTTGTTGGCGGTTACAACGTGTTTACCTGCGTCAATGGCGCTCAGCACCAACTCGAGGGCGATGCCATAGCCGCCAATCAATTCGATGACGATGTCAATCTCGGGGTTGGCGATGACCTGCTTGGCGTCAGAGACCACTTGGCAATCGCTGCCAACCAACGCATGGGCTTTGGCAGTGTCCAGGTCGGCCACCATGCTGATGACCACGGGGCGGCCCAAGCGGCGCTGGATTTCAGCTTGGTTGCGCTTCAGGACTTCGTAAGTGCCGCTGCCAACCGTTCCCAGTCCCAACAGGCCAACTTGAATGGGTTTCATGCGAGTGCATTCTTTCGGTAATGTTCTAAAAATTGAGCGATCCGACCGATGGCCACGCGCAGATCATCTTCATGCGGCAAAAACACAATCCGGAAGTGGTCAGGGCTGGGCCAATTGAAACCCGTGCCTTGCACCAACAACACCTTGGTTTCTTGCAACAAGTCGTTGATGAATTGCTGGTCGTCTTTGATGGGGTACATCTTCGGGTCGAGCTTGGGGAACATGTAGAGCGCTGCTTGGGGCTTGACGCAGGTGACACCTGGGATGGCGGTGATGAGCTCGTAGGCCAAATCACGCTGGCGGCACAAACGGCCACCGGGCTTGACCAAATCATTGATGCTTTGGTAGCCACCCAAAGCAGTTTGAATAGCGCTTTGGCCAGGCACGTTGGCGCACAAGCGCATGGAGGACAGCATGTTCAAGCCCTCGATGTAGTCCTTGGCGGGTTTTTTATCGCCTGACACCACCAACCAGCCGGCACGGTAGCCACAACTGCGGTAGCTTTTAGACAGCGAATTGAAGGTGAGCGTCAGCACATCTTTGGACAAACTGCCAATGGCAGTGTGGTGCACACCGTCATAGAGCACCTTGTCATAGACCTCGTCGGCAAAGATGATCAAGCCATGTTCGCGCGCCAAATTGACGATGCTTTTGAGCAAGGCGTCGGAGTACAGCGCACCCGTGGGGTTGTTGGGGTTGATGACCACGATGCCTTTGGTGTTGGGCGTGATCTTGGACTTGATGTCCTCAATGTTGGGCATCCAGCCATTGGCCTCGTCGCAGATGTAGTGCACCGGTGTGCCGCCGGACAAACTCACGGCCGCGGTCCACAAGGGGTAGTCGGGCGCAGGAAGCAGCAACTCGTCGCCGTTGTTGAGCAGTGCATTGGTGGCCATGACAATCAACTCACTGGCGCCATTGCCCAGGTAAATATCGTCAAGCAGCACGCCTTCAATGCCTTGCTGTTGGGTGTAGTGCATCACCGCTTTGCGGGCGGCAAAAATGCCTTTGCTGTCGGAATAAGCGGCCGCACCGGGCAAGTTGCGAATGATGTCTTGTTGAATTTCTTCAGGGGCATCAAAACCAAACACCGCCAAATTGCCGATGTTCAACTTGATGATCTTTTGACCCTCTTCTTCCATTTGGCGTGCTTTGTCCAACACGGGCCCGCGAATGTCGTAGCAAACATTGGCCAACTTGTTCGATTTTTGGATGGTTTTCAAAAGACACTCCGGTGGTACTGACGGCGTAAAACCTATAATTTGACCATACTTCTTGGCACTTTTTGGCTTTCAACCTGGACCCGCGTTATGAAACTACAGCCCGATCGTGCACACACACTTTCCGTCACCGCCCATGGACCGGGCTGGTTGGCCATCAACGGCGAACGCTTTGAACACAGCCTCCTGATCACCTCGGACGGACAAAATATCAAATGGCCCTGCGAACATTTTTCAGCACTTGCGCCTGCGCACTTTGAAATGCTGCTTGGATTGAGCGCAGAAATCATTCTGTTTGGCTCGGGCTCAAAGCATCAATTCCTTCATCCCTCTTTGTACCAATCGCTGATTGCCAAAGGCGTGGGCATTGAATGCATGGACACTGTGGCCGCTTGTCGAACCTTCAATATTTTGGCGGCGGAGCAGCGACAAGTGGCTGCCGTGTTGCTGACAACGGATCTGCTTTGAATCGTTTTTTCTGGGCGCATCCATCGGCTCAGAAACAGGCCAAAGTTCGTCGGCATTTTTTCGAGATAAAATGCGTTTCACCCGAAGATCTACTTTTGGCTCTCTAGACATAACGGAATAAAACCATGGCGATTGTTGTCAATAAACACCTCCCCGAATTTGAAGCAAACGCTACCGGTGGGATCAAAGTGACCCATCAAACGCATGTGGGTCAAATCGTCATTCTGTATTTCTACCCCAAAGACAACACCCCAGGTTGCACCACCGAAGCCATGCAGTTTCGCGATAAATTCAAAGACTTCACCAAAGCGGGCGCCGTCATATTTGGTGTGTCCCGTGACAACATGCGCTCACACGACAGCTTCAAAGAAAAATTAGAGCTTCCCTTTGAGCTGATTGCCGACACAGAAGAAAAAATGTGTCACATGTTTGGCGTGGTCAAAAACAAAATCATGTATGGCAAAAAAGTCAAAGGCATCGAACGCAGCACCTTCTTGGTCGGTGCTGATGGCATCTTGAAACAAGAGTGGCGCGGCCTGAAAGTTCCCGGGCACGTCGATGAAGTTCTCAAAGCGGTCAAAGCACTGAAAAAATCCTCCACTGCTTCTGCCTGATTTCAATGCCGCTCCCCCCTGCCCCACGCAAGCGTGCAGACCAGATGCGCTTGGACGGGTCTAGCCCGTCAACCCCATCCAGCGCGGCCTCTGCCCCTGAAGCCCTCCCAAACCGGGCCGCTTCTTCCTCCGACAAGCCGCGACGCAACATCAGCAAGCCCGCGCTAACAAGCGCCCGCCGCAGCCAAACCAAGACACCCCCTGCCCCTCAGGATCACGGCTTAGAGACAACCCCCAGATTCACACCGAAGGCAGCCAAAAAAACAAATGGTCCGCGCAAGCTGTTCGTGCTGGACACGAATGTGCTGATGCACGATCCCATGTGTTTGTTCCGCTTCGAAGAACACGATGTGTTTTTGCCCATGGTGGTCCTCGAAGAGCTCGACAACCATAAAAAGGGCATGACCGAAGTGGCGCGAAATGCGCGTCAAACCAGCCGCAGCTTGGATGCCTTGGTCAGTGCCAGCCACGAAAACATCGAACAAGGTTTGTCACTCAGTGGCACTGGCCATGTAGAAGTCGGTGGCAAGCTTTTTTTCCAAACCACGCCCCTCACGGTTGAATTGCCCTCCAGTTTGCCGCAAGGCAAAGCCGACAATCAAATCCTTGGTGTGGTGCAGGCGTTGGGCCTCTTGCATGCGCCACGCCAAGTGGTGCTGGTGTCCAAAGACATTAACATGCGGGTCAAGGCCCGCGCCTTGGGGTTGCCCGCAGAAGACTACCAAAACGACAAAACACTTGAAGACGGTGACTTGCTGTATTCGGGTTCAATGGCGTTGGCCCCCGATTTTTGGTCCAAGCAAGCGAAAACGGTCGAGAGCTGGCAAGCCGGTGGACAAACTTTCTACCGCATTGGCGGCCCAGTGGTGGCCAACATGCACATCAACCAGTTTGTCTATTTCGAGTCCCCGGGTGAGCCCAGTTTGTATGCCCGTGTCACCGAAATTCGTGGCAAAACCGCGGTGATGAAAACCTTGAAAGATTTCAGCCACATCAAAAATGCGGTCTGGGGTGTCACTTCGCGCAATCGCGAGCAAAACTTTGCGCTGAACATGCTGATGGACCCGGACATTGACTTCGTCACACTCACGGGCACGGCGGGCACGGGCAAAACCTTGCTGGCCCTGGCCACGGGTTTGCTGCAAGTATTGGACGACCGTCGATACACCGAAATCATTGTCACCCGCGCCACTGTGAGTGTGGGCGAAGACATTGGCTTTTTGCCTGGTACCGAAGAAGAAAAAATGGGTCCATGGATGGGCGCCCTTGATGACAACTTGGAAGTGCTGGGCAAAACCGATACCAGTGCCGGTGAATGGGGCCGCGCTGCCACCAACGAGTTGATCCGCAGCAAGATCAAAATCAAGAGCTTGAACTTCATGCGCGGTCGCACCTTTTTGAACAAGTTTGTCATCATTGACGAAGCGCAAAACTTGACGCCCAAGCAAATGAAAACCTTGATCACCCGCGCTGGACCCGGCACCAAAATTGTTTGCATGGGCAACATCGCACAAATTGACACGCCCTACCTCACGGAAGGCTCATCCGGCCTGACGTTTGCCGTCGATCGCTTCAAGGGCTGGCCCCACGGTGGTCATATCACCCTGGCGCGTGGCGAGCGTTCACGCCTGGCAGACTTCGCCAGCGAAGTGCTCTAGCGTTTCAATAATCCGTATTGCCGCCTGCATAAGACTCAAACTTGGTGATGGGTTTGAGGAAGGTGAGTTTCACAGTACCGGTTGGCCCGTTACGCTGCTTGCCAATGATGATTTCCGCCACGCCAGGCTCTTTCGAATCTTTGTTGTAGTAGTCATCGCGGTAAATGAACATGATCACATCCGCATCTTGCTCAATCGCACCCGACTCGCGCAAATCACTCATCATGGGGCGCTTGTCGGTGCGTTGCTCAACACCACGGTTGAGCTGAGACAAGGCAATCACTGGGCACTGCAGCTCTTTGGCCAGCATCTTCAAGCCCCTGGAGATTTCTCCCAACTCGGTGGCGCGATTGTCGCCATCACTGCCACTGCTGCCACTCATCAACTGCAAATAATCCACCACCACCAAGCCCAGCTTGCCGCAATTGCGGGCCAAGCGACGTGCACTGGCGCGAAGTTCGCTCGGCGTGAGGCCGGGGGTTTCGTCAATCGACAAAGAAACTGTTCGCAAACGCTCGACAGCTTCAGCCAATCGAGGCCATTCTTCGTCCTGCAATTTGCCTGTGCGCAAACGGCCTTGGTCAATGCGGCCAATGGAGCCCACAATGCGAATAGCCAGCTGGGATGCGCCCATCTCCATGGAGAACACCGCCACCGGCAAACCTTCTTTCAAGGCCACGTTTTCGGCGATGTTGATGGCCAAGGCGGTCTTGCCCATGGATGGCCGTGCCGCCAACACAATCAAATCACCGGCTTGCATGCCCGAGGTCATGCGGTCTAAATCGAAAAAGCCGGTAGGCACACCCGTGATGTCATTGGGGTTCTGCGACATTTCTTCAACTCGGTCGAGCAGCTCGACGACCAAATTGCCCATGGACTGAAAGCCTTGGCGCATTCGCGAGCCTTCTTCACCAATATTGAAAATTTTCTGCTCGGCTTCATCCAAGATATTTGGTACAGGTCGACCGTTGGTATTGAGCGCAGAGGTAGCGATCTCATCACTCACACTGACCAATTTACGCAAAATCGCACGTTCGCGAACAATCTCTGCGTAGCGCCGAATGTTCGCAGCGCTGGGGACATATTGCGCCAGTGAATTCAAGTAGGCCAGACCGCCAATTTCCTCGGTTTTTCCCTGGCTTTGCAAATTTTCAAAAACGGTGATGACATCCGCAGCACGGTTGGCATTCACCAAGGTACTCACAGCGGTATAAACCAATCGATGTTCATACCTGTAGAAATCGCTATCAGACAAAAGATCGCCAACACGATCCCATGCGCTGTTGTCCAAAAGCAGTCCACCCAAGACGCTGGATTCAGCTTCTAAAGAATGGGGGGGGATGCGCAGTTGCGCAACTTGTCGATCACTCGTAGACAAGTCTTCTTCGCTTGAAAAACCAACAGACATCGATCACCTTTTAAAAGACCCATCCTATAGAAATACATGAAATTTGTCATGGGATAAGCCTGTGAATAAGCTATTTATAAGTACCTGACAGACTTGTATAAATCCTCTCAAAAGGCCGATGGCCAAGAAAAAAACCGCTCTGTAAGAACGGTTTTTTCAAAGGGGCGTCAGACTGAACGGATCAGGCTGTTTCGCCGTAGACAGACACTTTGATGTCTACCAACACATCGGTTTGCAAAGCCACGCTCACCTCAGAGTCGCCAACGATCTTGATCGGACCATTGGGCATTCTGATTTGAGCCTTGGACACGGTGTAACCCGATTTGCCCAATTCTTCGGCGATGTCAAAGTTGGTGACGGAGCCAAACAAACGGCCATCGACACCAGCCTTTTGGGTGATTTTGACGGTGGTACCGCTCAACTTCTCGCCTTGTGCTTGGGCTGCCACGAGTTTTTCGTGAGCCGCTTTTTCCAAATCAGCACGACGCGCTTCGAATTCTTTGATAGCTGAATCGGTGGCGCGACGCGCTTGACCGGAAGGGATCAAAAAGTTGCGGGCATAGCCGTCTTTGACTTTGACCACTTCGCCCAGGTTGCCAAGGTTGACGACTTTTTCAAGCAGAATGATTTGCATGTTTTCGCTCCTTAGATTTTGTGTTGGTCGGTATAGGGCAACATCGCCAAGAAACGTGCACGCTTGATGGCGGTGTTCAACTGACGCTGGTAAATGGCACGGGTGCCTGTCAATCGCGCAGGAATGATTTTTCCGTTTTCAGCAATGAAGTCGCGCAAAGTGTCGATGTCTTTGTAGTCGATTTCTTCAACGCCAGTGACGGTGAAGCGGCAAAAGCGCTTGCGCTTGAACAGCAAGGACTGGGTGTTGCGCTTGGGGCGCTTGTCTTTATTGAATTTTTTGAACGTGGCCATGAAAAAGGCTCCTAATTGTCAGTGTGAATACTTTGAATGTGGAAGATGACTGATTTTGATTTTTGCGTGGAAGCCAGAAAACCGGTGTATCTGCAAAGTTTTTCCAGTGGCATGTGAATCATCTTTTCGGCCATGGTACCCATGGCAACAGACTTCAGCAGCAAATGGATTTTTCTTTGCGTCCCCGCTTCTTCCAGGGTGGAATCGTGTTCGAGTTGGCAATCAACCACTGGCAAACCAGCTGGTGTGTACCTCGTTGCGGAAACTTCAGCAATCCGTGCAACGATCTCGAAGCGATTCACATCTCCCAAACGTGATCAGTTCAATCAGGCTTGAAACTCAGCGTGCTGTGTTTTACGAGCTTCTTCTCGTTCCACAGTTTTCATCATGAGTGAAGGGCTTGTTTCCGCTTTTTTCTTCAGCACGGTCAGGTGGCGAAGAACGGCATCGTTGAACTTGAAGGCATGCTCAAGCTCGCCCATGACATCTTGGTTGGCTTCAATGCTCAAGCACAAGTAATGGGCTTTGGCCAATTTGTTGATCATGTAGGTCAACTGACGACGGCCCCAATCTTCAAGGCGGTGGACTTTGCCGCCGCCGTTGGTGATCAGGCTTTTGTAGCGTTCGAGCATGGCTGGAACTTGCTCGCTTTGATCGGGATGGATCAAAAGCACGATTTCATAATGACGCATGAACTCTCCTTGTGGATTGAGCTACCCACAGCGTCATGCGTGGTGTAGCAAGGTGGGAAACCCGACATTGTACTCAACTTCGTCGGGGGCTTTCAGCCAGCAGCCAAGGCCTGCCATGTGGCCACCACGCTGTCGGGGTTGAGTGAAATGGATTCAATACCTGCCTCGACCAACCATTTGGCGAAATCTTGGTGGTCGCTGGGGCCTTGGCCACAAATACCCACGTATTTCGAATGTTTTTGGCAGGCTTGGATGGCCCGCAGCAACATGAATTTCACCGCCGGGTCACGCTCGTCAAAGTCAGCAGCCAGCAAGGGCATGCCGGAGTCCCGGTCCAGCCCCAAGGTCAATTGGGT
Source organism: uncultured Burkholderiales bacterium (assembly GCA_937891045.1). The sequence continues at coordinate 25,051 of CALBEV010000095.1, forward strand.
CAAGTCATTCGAGCCGATGGAGAACCCATCAAAGTAGGCCAGGAAGTCCTCGGCCAAGATGGCGTTGCTGGGCACCTCGCACATCATGATGAGTTTCAAGTCGTTTTCACCGCGACGCAGGCCGTGCGCGGCCAACAAGTCGACCACGCGTTTGGCTTGCCCCAGGGTGCGCACAAAGGGCACCATGATTTGCACATTGGTCAAGCCCATTTCACCGCGCACCCGCCTCAAGGCTTCGCATTCCATGGCAAAAGCTTCTTCAAATTCTGGGCTCAAATAGCGAGCAGCTCCTCTGAAACCCAGCATCGGGTTTTCTTCTTCAGGCTCATAGCGGCCGCCGCCAATCAACTTGCGGTATTCATTGGATTTGAAATCTGACAGCCGAACAATCACGGGCTTGGGCCAAAAAGCTGCGGCAATGGTGGCCACACCTTCGGTGACTTTGTCGACAAAAAATGCTTTGGGTGACGCGTGTCCTCGGGCCACCGATTCAACCGCTTTTTTGAGGTCGGAATCAATGTGCGGGTAATCCAAGATGGCTTTGGGATGCACCCCAATGTTGTTGTTGATGATGAACTCCAGTCGCGCCAAACCAACCCCCGAGTTGGGCAGTTGTGCAAAGTCAAAGGCCAAACTTGGGTTGCCAATATTCATCATGATCTTGGTGGCAATGTTGGGCATGTCGCCGCGCTGCATCTCAGAGACTTCGGTCTCGAGCAAACCGTCGTAGATGAACCCCGTATCGCCTTCCGAGCAACTGACGGTGACCAAGGTGTTGTTGGCCAAGCGACTGGTGGCATCGCCACAGCCCACGACGGCAGGAATGCCCAACTCGCGGGCGATGATGGCTGCGTGGCAGGTTCTGCCGCCTCGGTTGGTGACAATCGCACTGGCTTTTTTCATCACAGGTTCCCAGTTTGGATCGGTCATGTCAGTCACGAGCACATCACCGGCTTGCACCAAATCCATTTCGGCCAAGCTGTTGACCAAACGAACCGGTCCAGTGCCGATTTTTTGACCAATCGCACGGCCTTCCGCCAAAACGGTGCCTTCCCCTTTGAGTTTGTAGCGCAGTTCGGTCTGGCCTTTCATTTGGCTCTTCACAGTTTCAGGCCGAGCTTGCAAGATGTACAACTTGCCGTCAATTCCATCCTTGCCCCATTCGATGTCCATCGGGCGACCGTAATGCGCTTCGATGATCAGGGCGCATTGGGCCAATTCGGACACTTCGTCGTCGTTCAATGAATAACGGTTGCGCATCTCGGCAGGGACATCGGTGGTGTGCACCAATTTGCCAGAAGCTTGACGTTGTGCCTCGCTTGCAAAATTCATTTGAATCAATTTGGATCCGAGGCTTCGTCGCACGATGGCTTTGTTGCCAGCCCGAAGCATCGGTTTGTGCACATAGAACTCGTCAGGGTTCACAGCACCTTGCACCACGGTTTCGCCCAAGCCATAGCTGGAGGTGATGAAGACCACATCGTCAAAACCCGACTCGGTATCCATGGTGAACATCACACCGGCGGCTCCCAAATCTGAGCGGACCATGCGCTGAACACCCGCAGAAAGCGCCACATCGGTATGGGCAAAGCCTTTGTGCACACGGTAACTGATGGCGCGGTCGTTGTACAAAGACGCGAACACTTCTTTGATTTTGTGAAGAATGTCATCAATCCCCAAGACATTCAAAAAACTCTCTTGTTGGCCCGCAAAAGAAGCATCGGGCAAGTCTTCGGCGGTGGCTGAGGAACGCACCGCATAAGAGGCAGCGGTGGCATGGCTATTGAGCACCGCATAAGCCGCTTTGATCTCGGTTTCCAATTGGGCGGGAAAGGGTTGCGCCGTGACCCAAGCACGGATTTTTTCACCGGTGGTTGACAAATCGTGCAAGTTGTCGGTGTCCAATGCGTCTAATGCGGCTTGGATGCGTTCGTCGAGTTGCTCGTGCTTCAAAAAAATGCGAAAAGCATGGGAAGTGGTGGCAAAGCCGGTGGGGACGCGAACCCCACTGGGGAGTTGAGAGATCATTTCGCCGAGACTGGCGTTTTTTCCGCCAACCGACTCGACGTCGGACATCCTTAAGTTTTCAAACGGTACGACCAGGGCGGTCGAATTGAAAAGCGCTGACATGGCAAGACTCCAAAAGTTAAAACGGGGTCGGGGCAGGCGGTGCTCCTTGGACGGCCTGCCGTGCACTCGCGCAAACGCTGATGTTGTCTTGTTGTTGGAATGGACATCGGTTCGGGGCGGTGCATGTTGTAATAGGGAATCTTCCTATTTTAGGCGCCTAATCTTGCGCACCCTTGACTGCTCATGCCCAATCGCACCGTGTTTTTTGTATCAGATGGAACCGGCATCACCGCCGAGACTTTTGGCAATGCCATCTTGGCGCAGTTTGAAGTTCAACCTCGGCATGTGCGCTTGCCCTTCATCGACTCGGTTGAGAAAGCCCAACAAGCGGCTTCTCAAATCAACGCCACCGCCGAAGCCGAAGGAGTCAAACCCATTGTGTTCACCACCCTGGCCAAAGACGAGGTATTGCAGGTTTTAGCGGATGGTTGCAATGCACTTTTGATGGACATGTTCAGTACGTTTGTCAAACCACTCGAACTTGAGTTTGGTATCAAATCCAACCACCGCATTGGCCGCTTTTCGGATATCAGCAAGAGCCAGGCCTACCACGACCGCATCGAAGCCATCAACTTCAGTTTGGCGCATGACGACGGCCAAAAAAACTCGGATTTAGACAAGTCCGATGTGATTTTGGTGGGGGTAAGCCGAAGCGGCAAAACACCCACGAGTTTGTATTTGGCGATGCAATACGGCCTCAAAGCCTCCAACTATCCGTTGATTCCTGAGGACTTTGAACGCCAACAATTACCGCCAGCGCTCAAACCGCATCTCAGCAAAATATTTGGCTTGACGATCTTGCCAGAACGCTTGAGCGAAATCAGAAATGAACGGCGGCCCAATTCAAAATACGCCAGTTTGGAAAATTGCAAGCAAGAGGTTCATGACGGTGAAGCAATGATGCGCCGACACGGTATTCGATGGCTGTCGACCACGACCAAAAGTATCGAGGAAATAGCCACCACCATCTTGCAAGAAATCCGCCCTGAAAGATTGACTTACTGAACGGACCTGAGGCTTTAAAGACCCAATGCAGCGATGCCCGCCTTGGCTATTTGCGCATCTTCATTGGACTTCACGCCACTCACACCTACGGCACCTATCACTTGGCCATCTTTGATGATGGGAACACCGCCCTCAAGAAGGCCTTTGAGGTCTGGCGCACTCAGGAAAGAATAGCGACCAGAATTGATGACGTCCTCGTAGATTTTGCTTTCACGCCGACCCAAAGCCGCTGTATGCGCTTTAGCAGGTGCAATATGGGCCGAAACTGGTGCCGCACCATCAAGCCGCTGTAACCACAACAGATGTCCGCCATCATCAACAATGGCAATGGTGACGGCCCAAGCATGCTTGATGGCTTCGGCCTCTGCTGCTGCGGCTATTTTTTTGATGTCCGCCAATTCAAGAAATGATTTTGTTTGCATGCTTGTGGCCTGATTGCATTGTTAAAAAACCAAGCATAACCCTTTTGGCATCAAGCCCTTGAAAAAGTTAGAATTGTTCGCATATCTACCTCTATAGGAGTTATTCACATGAGCGAACAAATTCAGAACTTCAACTATGCCGATACAGGCTCGGTCACCTCTGATCGCAACAAGGTGCTCAAAAACACCTACTGGTTGCTGGCCTTGACCTTGTTGCCCACTGTTTTGGGTGCATGGGTTGGTATCACCACTGGCTTGAGTTACGCCCTCTCCGGCGGTTTGGGGCTGATTGTTTTCTTGGCCGGTGCTTTCGGGTTCATTTACGCCATTGAAAAAACCAAACACTCCTCCAAGGGGATTGCGGTCTTATTGGCATTCACTTTCTTTATGGGATTGATGCTTTCGCGCATGATTGCCATGGTGCTTGGATTTAAAAACGGCAGCGAGCTGGTGATGACCGCATTTGGAGGCACAGCCGGTGTGTTTTTCCTCATGGCCAGTTTGGCCACAGTGATCAAGCGCGACCTGAGTGGCATGGCGAAGTGGTTGTTTGTCGGCGCCATCGTGTTGATGGTGGGCAGCATCATCAACATCTTCGTGGGCTCATCTGTTGGCATGATGGTCATCTCCATGCTCGCGATTGGTATTTTCAGTGCTTACATGCTGTTTGACATCAAACAAATCATTGATGGCGGTGAAACCAACTACATCAGTGCCACACTTGCACTCTACATGGACCTGTTCAACGTTTTCCAAAGCATGTTGGCCTTGCTTGGATTGATGGGCGGCGAAAGAGACTAAGCCCTCCGCGCTTCGATCTTCCCAAAAAGGCCTTTCGAGGCCTTTTTTTATGGTCCTATGGGCCGTTTGTATTTTTCAGGCCCTTCTTCCTTTTGCTTGTGAAGGCTGAAAAAGTCTTTTATTTTTTCAAATTGAAAACAGCAATGCTTTCCACATGCGCTGTGTGGGGAAACATGTTCACCATGCCAGCAGCTGAGCATTCGTAGCCCGCTGTGTTCACCAACAAGTCTGCATCCCGGGCCAGGGTGGCAGGGTTGCAACTGACGTAAACAATTCGTGCAGGTGCTTGCCACTGTGCCGATGGATCGGCTTTCAATGCGGCCAAGGCTTTGATCAACGCAAATGCGCCCTCGCGCGGCGGGTCGATCAACCATTTGTCCGCATGGCCAAAGGACGCCAAGTCTTCCGTACCCATCTCAAACAAATTGCGTGACCTGAATTCAACATCACACATCGGCTGAGCATGACTTCCATCCAATGCACATCGTGAATTCAAATCTTTGTTTTTCTGCGCCCAGTCCAGCAAGGACTGACTGCCCTCCACCCCGATCACATGACGGGCCAGGGTGGCCATCGGCAAGGTGAAATTGCCCAAGCCGCAAAACCAATCAATCAATTGCTCTGTGGGTTGAATATCAAGCATTCTCATGGCTTTGGAGACCAACACCTGATTGATGTGCGGATTGACTTGGGTGAAATCGGTGGGGCGAAAATGCATGGACAAGCCAAACTGGGGAAGTCCGTAAAAAAGCGATTCGGCTTCAGCGCCGTCGGCCAAGGCCAAGGGGTGAACCGAGTCGGGACCTTTGGGTTGGAGCCACCATTGCACATGGTGGTCATGGGCGAATTGCTGCAGGCAGTGGGTGTCCGCATCCGACAAAGGCAACAGGTGTCGCAAGATCAATGCAGTGACTGTGTCGCCACAAGCCACTTCAATCTGCGGGCAGCTGTCTTTGGCATCCAAACCACCAATCAAGTCTCGAAGCGGTAACAACAAGGCGCTCACATGGGGCGGCAACACTGCGCAGCTTTCCATGTCGGCCACATAGCGGCTCTTGCGCTCATGAAAGCCAATCAAGGCCTTGGATTTTTTGATGACATAGCGAACAGATAAACGTGCACGGTACCGGTAACCCCAGTCCGGGCCTTGAATGGGACGCAGGATCTGCAAGGGTTTGACCTTGCCCAAGTGCCATAAGTTGTCTTCCAACACCCTTTGCTTGACGGCAACTTGGGTCAACACATTCAGGTGTTGCATCTTGCAGCCGCCACAGGCACCTGCTTGCAAACCGAAATTGGGGCAATGAGGTTTCACGCGCTGGGAGGATTCATGGTGAATCTGCAGCAAGCTGCCTTGCTCCCAGTTGTTCTTTTTGCGGTGGATGTTGGCGCTGACCACTTCAAACGGCAGTGCGCCTTCCACAAACACCACTTTCCCATCACTTCGGTGCGCAATACCTTGCGCTTCCAAATCCATGGATTCAATGGTTAACGGGCTGATTGACATTTTTAAAGCGCTGAGGCGTAGTGCTTAGCGAGGCGCAAGTAATTTGGCGGGATCGACAGGTTTGCCTAACTTCCTTATCTCAAAGTGCAATTTGACTTGCTCTGAATCCGAGTTGCCCATCTCTGCAATTTTCTGACCGCGCTTGACCTGTTGGTCTTCCTTGACCAGCAAGGTTTGGTTGTGGGCGTAGGCCGTCAAATACGTGTTGTTGTGTTTCAAGATCACCAGGTTGCCATAACCTCGCAAGCCCGAACCGGCATAAACCACTTTGCCATCCGCAGAGGCCAACACAGGTTCACCCAACTTGCCGCCTATGTCGATGCCCTTGTTTTTGGCCTCATCAAAGCCAGCCAACACAGTGCCTTGGGCCGGCCACAAAAACGTCAGTTGTTCCTCTGATCCCTCAGGGGCAGGTGTGTTGGTGGCGGGCGGTTGATTTTGCGGATTGGGTTTGGCTTCGACCTGGGAGCCCGTCACATGACCTGGTGGCGTGACGGGTTTGACCACCACTTCTTCTGATGGAACATTGCCCGAAGGCGGTGCCACACGCAAGACCTGCCCAACTTCAATCAAGTTGGGGTTTTCCAAAGCGTTCCAGCGCATGATGTCGCGCCAATTTTGGCCATTGTCCAAGCCAATGCGTATCAAGGTGTCACCTTGCTTGACGGTGTAGTACCCCGGCTTGGTAGTTTGATCTGGTGCGGCAGCGCTGGGAGCTGGCACAGGTGCTTGTGCTGCTGAAGTCGCTTTTGGAGCTTGCTTCTTTTTGACGGTGGGATGATCTTCTACGGGGGCGGGCGAACTGCGCCCTGAACTGACGCAACCCGCCAAGATCAAAGCAAGCATCATGAACAAACCCAAAAAGGTACGGGCGGCCAAGGTGTCGAGAGATTTTTTCATTCAGATCACACCTGATTTGAGAGGAACAAAGTGCACTGGTTCTAGCAAGGTTTGATGAAGGCCCGAAGAGCGCTTGTCAATCACCACCAAACTCTGGACGCCTTGCGCACCGGCCACAGGTGCCACGATGCGTCCGCCTTCGGCCAGCTGATCGATCCAAGCTTGTTGGATGGCGTCCCCACCGGCCGCGGCAATGATTCCTGCAAACGGTGCGCCCGCAGGGCATCCCAGCATGCCGTCTCCCAAGATGATATGCAAATTCGGAATGCGCATGGGTCGCAAATTTTCCTTGGCGTTTTCATACAGTCCCTTGATGCGTTCAATGCTGTAGACCTCTTGCGAAACCTTGCTGAGCAGAGCTGCTTGGTAGCCGCAACCGGTCCCAATTTCCAAT
>CALBEV010000096.1 GCA_937891045.1 uncultured Burkholderiales bacterium
TTTGCTCAACCGTTTGCAACGCATCCCGTTTGAGCAGCCGGTGGTGGTGTCGCTCAACCCCCTGCAAGCCATTGACCCGGCCACCATCGTGGGCGAATACGACTACGCCCACCCGGTGTTTGACCTGGCCGCCATCGAGGCGCAAAAGCGTTTGCCCTTGCTGCAAGGCCAACAGCACACGTGGTACGCCGGTGCCTGGACGGGTTACGGCTTTCACGAAGACGGCCTCAAGTCGGGTCTGCAAGTGTGCCGTGCCCTGCTCAAACAGATCCACGAGCAGGCGCACCCCGTGCAAGACAAATTGGCGGCATGACGCCCCCCACCGCGCTCATGGGTTGGGGGCAGGTGCGCCACACGCGCCACCGCCCCGCCCACCATGCCTTCGCCTACCCGACAGCGTTCTTGATGCTGCCCATGCGCCGCTTGCAAGCCCCTGGTTTTGCCACCGATCTGGCCATAAACCGCCGCGCCTGGTTTGCCTTTCACGATGCCGACCACGGCGACGGCCGCCCGGCAGAAACCGGCGGCGCCTTGGCCTGGCTCGATGAACTGCTGCAGCGAGAAGGCATTCTGGATGCCAAGGGTGAGGTCTGGCTGCAAGCGTTTCCCCGTGTGCTGGGCCATGCTTTTAAGCCCGTGAGCTTTTGGTACGCGCACCGCGCCGACGGCAGCCTTGCGGCCATCGTGGCCGAGGTGAACAACACCTTTGGCGAGCGCCATTGCTATCTGCTGCCCGAGCCGCACTACGGCCAGACCATGCTGGCCAACAAGGTGTTCCATGTCTCGCCCTTTTGCGATGTGCAAGGTGAGTACCGTTTTCGCTTCATGCGCACGCAGCACGCCGGGCAAGACCGCATCGTGGCGCGTGTGGACCACGCCGACGCCGACGGTCCGCTGATCGACACCAGTTGGAGTGGCGTGCTTGAGCCCGCCACCGCAGCCGCTTTGCGTCGCGTCATGTGGCGCTTTCCGCTGCTTACCTTGGGCGTTGTGGCCCGCATACACTGGCATGCACTCTTGCTGTGGCTGAAAAAAGTACCGTTCTGGCGCAAGCCTGAACCCCCCCGAGATTTTGTGACCCGATGAACACTGGACCCCACCGGATGCCGCCTTCCATGAAAACCGCCGACAACCCCCAAGCGATGGGCACACGCGCCAGCGCCGCTACCATCCCGCACACCAGCTTGCCCAAAGCCGCGGCACGCCTGTTGAGCCTTTTGAGTCGCCTGAAAATTGGCACACTCACGGTGCACGCGCCCGATGGCAACAACCAGGTCTTTGGCACGCACGAGGCCCCGTTTGCGGCCCTGCACATCCACCGCTGGGACATGTGCGCCCAAGTGCTCAAATCGGGCGACATTGGTTTTGCCGAGGGCTACATGGCCGGCGACTGGACCACGCCCGACCTGGCCGGCCTGTTGCGCTTGACCATCGCCAACCGTGACCACATTGAAAGCGCCATTTACGGCCACTGGCTGGGGCGCTTGGCCTACCGCATCAAGCACCTGCTCAACCGCAACAACCGCAGCAACAGCCGCAAAAACATCCACGCCCATTACGACTTGGGCAACGCTTTTTACGAGCTGTGGCTGGATGGCACGATGAATTACTCGTCGGCCTGGTTCGATGGCGACCACACCCAAGACATGGCCGAGGCCCAGAAAGCCAAAGTGCGCCGCGCCCTGCGCATGGTGAACGTCCAGCCCGGTGACCGGGTGCTGGAAATCGGTTGCGGCTGGGGCGCTTTGGCCGAAGCGGCCACCACCGAGTTTGGCGCGCACATCACCGGCGTGACCTTGTCCACCGAGCAGCTGGCATTCGCCAACGCCCGCATGCAATCGCACGGCGTGCAGGCCCGCGCGGATTTGCGTTTGCAGGATTACCGCGACATCAGCGATGGGCCTTACGACGCGGTGTGCTCGATCGAGATGATCGAGGCCGTGGGCCAGGAATACTGGCCCACCTACTTTCAGACCATCAGCCGCATGCTCAAGCCCGGTGGCCGCGCTTGCGTGCAGAGCATCACCATCGACGACCGGTTTTTTGAACGCTACCTGCAATCGACCGACTTCATTCAGCAGTACATCTTTCCGGGCGGCTGTTTGCCCAGCCCCGGCGAGTTCCGCAAGCAGGCCCAAGCCGCGGGCTTGCAGGTGGTCGATGAGCTGAACTTCGGCCCCGATTACGCCGAAACCCTGCGCCGCTGGCGCGAGAGCTTCATGTCGCAGCTCGACACGGTGCGAACGCTCAAGTTTGACGATCGCTTCATCCGCTTGTGGGCTTTTTACCTTGCGTATTGCGAAGCCGCCTTTGACGAGGCCAACATCGACGTGATCCAGTTCACCTTGGCCAAACCGGCTTGATGCGCATGCACAACGCCCCGAACACTTCACCAAATACCACACTGAACAGCACTTGGGCTTGGTGGCGGCGCCCTGGCCGCTCGCTGGCAGTGGGGGCTGTGGTGCTGGCCGGTGCGCTGCTGAGCGCGGCACCTGCGCAAGCCAACAGCCCTGACGCTGTCGGCCCCAAGGCCGCAGGCCAACGCCCCGAAATGGCGGCCTTGAGCGGCGTGGTGCCCACCGCGCCTGTGCGCTTGCGGGTTTGGGGTTTTGAGGTGTACGACGCCCGCTTGTGGACCCCGCCGGGTTTTCGCTTCAGCCAAGCTGCGCAGTTTTCGTATGCGCTGGAGCTGCAGTATTTGCGCCGCCTCGAAGGCGGGGCCATTGCCAGCCGCTCGATCGACGAGATGCGGCGCGTGGGCAGCTTCAGTGAGGCCCAGGCGCAAACTTGGCTGGCCGCCATGCAAGCGCTGTTTCCCGATGTGGCGGCGGGCGAGCGCATCACCGGCATCAACCTGCCGGGCGTTGGGGCCGAATTTTGGGTCAATGGCCGGCGTGTGGGTGTGGTGAAAGACCCGGACTTTGCGCGTTTGTTCTTTGGCATTTGGCTGGACGAACGCACGTCTGAGCCCAAGATGCGGGCGCAACTGCTGCAAGGCCTGTCGCCATGAGCGTGGCAAGCCCCACGGCTGCGGCCAAGATGCCGCGCCAGGCCTTCGCTGCTTATGGCTTGTTGGGCTTGCCCTTGGCCTTTGTGGCTTTGCCGGTTTATGTGCATTTGCCCAATCTGTATGCCCAGCAATACGGCGTGACACTGGCCGCTTTGGGTGCTGTGCTGTTGCTCAGCCGCAGCATCGACGCGATCGCAGACCCTTGGCTGGGCCGATGGGGCGACCGCTTGTACCGCCATTCGTGGCAGGCGGTTTGGCTGGCCGCGATGGGGTTGGCGCTGGCCGTGGCGTTGGGATTTGCAGCCTTGTTTTTTCCGCCCGCAGCGGCTTTGTCGCCCACGGGGTTGCTGGTCTGGGTGGGTGGCGCGCTCACGCTCAGCCACTTGGCTTACAGCGGCTTGGGCATCTTGCACCAGGCCTGGGCTGCGCGACAAGGCGGCGGGGGCATTGCGCAAAGCCGTTGGGTGGCTTGGCGCGAAGGCTTCGCCCTGGTGGGCGTGTTGCTGGCGTCGGCCCTGCCCGCCCTTTGGGGCTGGGCGTGGACCACCGCTTTGCTGGTGCTCATGCTGGCGCTGGGTTTGTTCACTTGGCAGCGCATGGCACGCAGCGCGGCGGCTTCGGCTGTCGCTGAGATGCCCGGCGCGCTTGCCGATGCACAGGCCGCCAGCCTCTGGCAACCGTGGCGTCACGCGGGCTTTCGCCGCCTGCTGATGGTTTTCATGCTCAACGGCTTGGCCAGCGCCGTGCCTGCCACGCTGGTGCTGTTTTTTGTGCAAGACCGTTTGCAAGCGCCCCAGGCCATGGAGCCTTTGTTTTTGGGCTTGTATTTCGCAGCCGGGGCCTTGTCGTTCCCGCTGTGGCTCAAGGTGATTGACCGCATCGGTCTGTTGCGCACCTGGGCCAGCGGCATGGCTTTGTCCGTCTTGGCTTTTGTCAGCGTGGTCACGCTGGGCGCGGGCGACACCACGGGCTTTTTGGTGGTCTGCGCTTTGTCGGGCATGGCGCTGGGCGCCGACCTGACCGTGCCCGGCGCGCTGCTCAACCAACTGATCGACCGCTGCGGTGAGCGTGGCCGCACAGACGGCGCATTCATGGGCTGGTGGAATCTGGCCACCAAACTCAATTTGGCGTTGGCCGCAGGCTTGTCTTTGCCGCTCTTGAGTGTGTGGGGTTATGCGCCGGGCCGCCAAGATGCCGACGCTGTGCTGGCCTTGGGCTTGGCCTATGGCCTGCTGCCTTGTGTGCTCAAGTTGCTGGCGGGCTTGGCTTTGTATCTGGGCTTGATGCGCCGACCCGATTTGATTTTGGGGCCCGAAACGGCCCACCCTCCGGCATGACGCCGCTTTGATGTTTGACAACGGGAGCCCCCATGCGCCACCACAACGCCCTGATCCACCGCCGCACCGCCCTCACCCGCCTGGCCGCGCTGCCCACCGTGGCCGCCCTGCCGTTTCTGGCCAGCTGCGCCGGACCGCAAGTGCAAAACTACGCGCAAGAAAAACCGCTGCTGGACCTGCGCACCTACTTCAACGGCACGCTGGACGCTTGGGGCGTGTTCACCGACCGCAGTGGCCAAGTTGTCAAGCGCTTCACCGTGGTCATGGATTGCAGCTGGACGGGCGATGAAGGCGTGCTCGACGAAGCCTTTGTGTATTCGGATGGGACCACCCAGCGCCGCATCTGGAAACTCAAAGCGGGCCCCAACGGCAGCTACACCGGGCGCGCCGACGACGTGGTGGGCGAGGCCACGGGCCAGGTCAGCGGCAACGCGTTTCGTTGGGGCTACACCATGGCCCTGCCGGTGGACGGTCGGGTTTGGCACGTCGACTTTGACGACTGGATGTACCTGATGGACAACCGCGTCATGCTCAACAAAGCCACCATGAGCAAGTGGGGCGTCAAGCAGGGCGAGGTCACTTTGTCGTTCACAC
>CALBEV010000097.1 GCA_937891045.1 uncultured Burkholderiales bacterium
CATCCACCAAGCCGCCCTCGTAAGCGCGGCGGGTGATGCCACTGGTCAGCAAAGGCGCAAGCAGTTCGGGAAATAAAGTGATGATGTCAAAGCGCATGGATGGCCCTCCACGGCCTGGGGCGGTCAATAGTCCGGTTGCCAGTCAACCGTGATTCGCTTGCCGGGCAGGTCGACGTGATCGACGAAGGCTGCAACAAACGGGATCATGCGCTCCACGGGCTTGCCACCGGCTTGCTCGGGTGGGGACTCGATGACCAGCACAGTTTGCGGCCCCGTGGACATGAGGTCTCGCACTTGGCCCAGCAAAACGCTTTCGCGGTTGAACACTTGCAAACCGATAAGGTCAACCCAGTAGTACTCGCCTTCGGCAGCCGCAGGAAAGCTCGAGCGTGGCACAAAAATGCGGGCACCGCGCAAAGACTCTGCGGCGTTTCGGTCATCAATGCCTTGAGCACAGGCCACCACCGTATCGGAATGGTCTTTGACTTCTTTGAGCTGAAGCAACACAGGTTCTGTCCAGGCGGGCTGCGCCGCTTGGGGGGCTACTGCCGCAGCACGCGGGGGCTTCATGGGCCGATCGGGTGGCAACAAGAACCATTGCTTGGAAGAAAAAAGCGCCTCAGGAGAGGCGCTGTGGGGCAAGACCTTGAACCAGCCTTTGATGCCCCAAGCATCGGCGATGCGTCCAATTTCTATGGCGTCAGCGGGCAATGCCGCCGTTTCCAAAGTTGGACGCATGACCAACCGATCAGACGGTTGCTTTGGCCGCTTGACGGATCAGGCGTTCCACTGTGGGAGAAGCCTGGGCGCCCACGCTTTTCCAGTAGGTCAGGCGGTCTTGGGCAATGCGCAGACCTTCTTCAGCACCACGGGCTGTAGGGTTGTAAAAACCGATGCGCTCGAGGAAGCGACCATCGCGACGCACGCGCTTGTCAGCCACGACGATGTTGAAAAAAGGACGTGCTTTAGAGCCGCCGCGGTTCAAACGAATAACAACCATGATTTATCCTTGGGTGGTTGGGTCTCTTGGGAACAAATGCCCAGGGTCCCGGTATCCTTCAGCGTTTGAGACACGCAACTGGCCACCCGGCCAGTGACACACTGAAAAGCCCACCATTATACAACGGGAGCCTTGCCTTGCCTCTGATCCGACCCAGCCGCGACGAAGATATCGCAGCCATCACAGCCATTTACCAACACCATGTGCTCACGGGAACAGGCACTTTTGAGATCGATCCTCCCTCAGAGGCCGACATGGCCGCCCGCCGCGCCGATGTGCTGGCCAAAGGTTTGCCCTATTTGGTCGTAGAGGAGGCGGGTCAAGTTCTGGGATTTGCTTATTGCAACTGGTTCAAGCCGCGCCCGGCTTACCGTTTTTCTGCCGAAGACTCAATTTACATGGCCCCAAACGTGCAACGCAAGGGCATGGGCCGGGCCTTGCTGACCGAGCTGTGCAGCCAAGCTGAACGTGTTGGCGTGCGCAAACTCTTGGCTGTGATTGGCGACTCGGACAACACCGGCTCGGTCGGCGTGCATGCCGCGTTGGGCTTTAGCCATGTGGGCCTCATCAAGTCTTGCGGCTGGAAATTTGACCGCTGGCTCGACGTGGTCATGATGGAAAAACCTTTGGGATTTGGCGACAGCACGGCTCCGCAATAATCAGCCGTATGAAAAACAAAACTCTCGCGACTTGGTTAACTTTTTGGATCGGGCCCTTGGGCTTGCACCGTTTTTACCTTTATGGCTTCAAGGATATGCTCGGCTGGGCACTGCCCATTCCAACAGCGCTGGGCTTTTATGGCCTGGAGCGGGTCCAGCAATTCGGACAAGACGACACC
>CALBEV010000098.1 GCA_937891045.1 uncultured Burkholderiales bacterium
ATGGGCGCACCGCGCAAGGTGGTGTCAACTTCCATGATCATGGCGCGCACACGGTCGGCGCTGCGCAGGTTTTCTTTGGGGATCATTTCGCCACGGCGCAAACGACCCTCTACACGGCCGCTTTCGACAATCAAGTCGCCTTTGTCCATGCGCTTGACGGTGCCTACAAAGATGCGGTCGCCGCGGGCCAAAAAGTCGGTCAACAGCATTTCACGTTCGGCATCTCTGATTTTTTGCAGGATGACTTGCTTGGCCGCCATGGCGCCAATGCGACCAATGGGCAAAGAGTCCATGCTTTCTTCGATGTACTCGCCCACCTCGATGTCGGACAAACGCTCTTTGGCGTCCATTAGCATTTCTTCGGCGTCAGGGTTTTGCAAACCGGCTTCGTCGGGCACCACCAACCAACGGCGGAAGGTTTCGTACTCGCCCGAGTCACGGTCCATGGCAACGCGGATATCGGCGTCTTCCACGGGGTTTTCTTTGTCTGCTTGCAGCAGCTTTTTGGTGGCTTGCGCCAAAGCGGATTCCACCGCGCCAAACACCAAGTCACGCTCGACATTTTTCTCGCGCGAGATGGCGTCCACCAACATGAGCATTTCGCGATTCATGGTTCAGTACTCCTGTCCTCTGTGGCCCTGCGGCCCTTGAAATTCACAATCGGCGCCAGTCGCGCGTCTCGCAACTCACTCAGGGTGAATCGCAGCGCTTGCACTGGCAAGTCTTTTTTAACCCGCGCCGGGCGCATGCCCGGTTTGCTGACAGGCTCATCACGCCAGGTGATTTGCCAGGTCTGGGGGGTATCGGTGCTTTCCAACACACCCCGAAATTTCTTGCGGTTGGCGGCCACCAAACCAGCGGCTGCCGCACCCATGGGCGCTTTGAGGGTCAGGTCAATCTCTTGACCGACAAAACGGGCAAAGTCGTTTTCTGTTCGCAGTGGCCGGTCGATGCCCGGCGAGGACACTTCCAAACGGCTGTACTCGGTGCCTTCGACTTCCAACACGAACTGCAATTGGCGGGTGACTTTTTCGCAGTCCTCGACTTGCACAAACTGCTCGGGCTGACCCGGCTGCCAAGGCAAATCCAGAGTGATGCGCAACAAGCCGCCCGCAGAGCGTTCGACTTCCACCAGCTGGTAACCCAGGCCGGTGACGGTTTGTTCAATGATGTCTTGCAATGCCAACGCTTTTCACCCGACCAAAAAAAACGGGCGGTTGGGATGTCCGCCCGTTATCGTTCATTTGGTCGGCATTGTACCCGCAAAAACAGGCCCAAACCCAACAAATTTGTTGGTTTGCGCGGGGTTTTCAGGCTGCTGCAGGTCTTTCTGCCAGAAAAGACGCTGCCAACAGGCTGCGCGTGTAATCGGATTGAGGCTGGTTCAACACGCTGTCCAAGCTGCCCGCCTCAACCACATGCCCGTCTTTCAAGACCATCACATGGTGGGCCATGGCCTCGATCACCTCGATGTCGTGGGTGATCAGCAAATAGCTCAAGCCCCGTTCGCGTTGCAACCGTTGCAACAGATCGAGCACTTGTTTTTGAATCGACACGTCCAAGGCGCTGGTGGGTTCGTCCAACACCAAGACCCGGGGTTGCACGATGAGCGCCCGCGCGATGGCGATGCGTTGGCGCTGACCGCCCGAGAACTCGTGCGGGTAACGCGCCAGCAAAACAGGAAACTGTTCTTCGCTCATGCCGACATCGGCCAAGGCCTGCAGCACCTTGATTTGCCGCGCCAAGGGGTTCAGGTCGGGGGCGTGGACTTGCAAGCCCTCGCCCACCACCTGCTCAACGGTCATGCGCGGTGACAGCGATGAAAACGGGTCTTGGAACACCACTTGCAAAGCGCGGCGCAAGGGCAAATCGGCCTCAGGCTTGCCTTGCCAGGTTTGGCCTTCCACCTTGAAGTCGCCTTGGAAGGGAATCAGGCCCAACGCGGCCAAGGCCAGCGAAGACTTGCCCGAGCCGGATTCACCAATGACGCCCAGGGTCTGGCCGCTGCGCAATTCGAAATCGGCCCCGTGCAAGGCGGTGAACGAGCCGCGCCCAAACCAACCGCGCCAACCTGGGCGTGGCACCGGGTAATGCACTTGCAAGCCAGTGGCTTGCAACAAGACCGGCGCGTTCGACACCGGCTCGAACACATTGCGCTCGGGTTGGCTGTCCACCAGGCGCTTGGTGTAGGCGTGTTGCGGTTGGCTCAGCACCTGGGCCACCGCGCCCTGCTCGACCACCAAACCGCTTTCCATCACCACCACGCGTTGCGCAAAACGGCGCACCATGTTCAGGTCGTGGGTGATGAGCAGCACCGCCATGTTGTGCTTGGCTTGCAAGCTGTCGAGCAAGGCCAGAATTTGCCCGCGCAAAGACACATCCAGGGCGGTGGTGGGCTCGTCAGCCAGCAAGAGTTTGGGTTCACCGGCCAAGGCCATGGCGATCATGGCGCGTTGGCGTTGGCCGCCTGACAACTGGTGCGGGTAACTGGCCACGCGCCGCTCGGGCTCGGGGATGCCGGTGTCGTTCAGCAAGTCGATGGCACGTTGCCACGCGTCTTGGCGGGACAAGCCTTTTTTCAGTTCCAACACCTCGGCGATTTGGTCGCCGATGGTGAACAGCGGGTTCAAAGCCGTCATGGGTTCTTGGAACACCATGGCGATCTCGCTGCCGCGAATGCCGCGCAACTCGTTCTCAGTCATGTGCAACAGGTCTTGGCCTTCAAACAAGGCTTCGCCGCGCACCCAAGCGCCACGTGCCAAGCCCAGCAGGCTGAGCGCGGTGACGGTTTTGCCCGAGCCGGACTCGCCCACCAAGGCCAGCTTTTCACCGGCTTGCATCTCAAAGGACACGCCGTGCACCACCTCGCGGCCTTGGAAGGACATGTGCAGGTTGTGAACGCGCAGCAAGGGGCTCATGAGGCAGCCTCTTGTTTCAGCTTTCGCGGGTCTAAGGCGTCGCGCAGCGCGTCACCCATGAAGGTCAACAGCAGCAAGGTGGTCACCAACACGGCGAAGGTGGAGATGGAAATCCACCACGCGTCGATGTTGTTTTTGCCTTGCGCCAGCAACTCGCCCAAGCTCGGGGTGCCGGGGGGCACACCCAGCCCCAAGAAGTCGAGGCTGGTGAGCGCCAAAATGGCCGCACTCATGCGGAATGGCAAAAAGGTGACGACGGGCGTCATGCTGTTGGGCAGCACATGCCGCCAAATGATGGCCCAGTTCGACAAACCCAAAGCGCGGGCGGCACGCACATAGTCGAGTTGGCGGTTGCGCAAAAACTCGGCACGCACATAGTCGGACAAACCCATCCAGCCGAACAAACTCAACAGAATCAGCAGCAAGCTGACGCTGGGTTCGAAGACCGCCGAAAAAATGATGAGCAGGTACAGCTCGGGCATGGCGCCCCAAATCTCGATGAAACGCTGCATCGCTAAATCGATTTTGCCGACAAAGAAACCTTGAATCGCGCCGGTGACCACGCCCAAAATGGTGCCGGTGACGGTCAGGGCCAAGGCAAACAACACCGACACCCGAAAGCCATAAAGCAAACGCGCCAGCAAATCGCGGCCACGGTCGTCCGTGCCCAGCCAGTTGTCCGCTGAAGGCGGCGCAGGGTTGGGTTCTTTGGCGAAGTAATTCAAGGTCCCGTGGTGATAAGGATTCAACGGGTACACCGCCCAGTTGCCGGGCTGCTGAAACTGCTGGCGAATGAAGGGGTCGAGGAAGTCGGTGGGGGTGGCGAAGTCGCCGCCAAACGCGGTTTCGGGTGGGTTCTTGAACACCGGCGCATACCACTGGTCTTGGTACCTGGCCACCAGCGGTTTGTCATTCGACACAAACTCAGCGGCCAAACTGATCACAAACAACAGCACAAACAAGACCAGGCTGACAAAGCCGAGCCGGTTGCGGCGGAAACGCTGCCAAGCCAGGGCGGAGGGGGACAAAGAAGGGGTCGCCATGGCGGTCAATCAAACTTCACGCGCGGGTCCACCCACACGTAACACAGGTCGCTGATCAGCTTGGTGACCAAGCCAATCAGGGTGAACAAATACAGCGTGCCCAAGACCACCGGATAGTCGCGGCGCATCACGCTTTCATAGCTCAAGAGGCCCAAGCCATCCAAAGAAAACAAAGTTTCAATCAACAAGGAGCCTGCGAAAAAAGCACCAATGAACGCGGCAGGGAAGCCGGTGACCAAGGGAATGAGTGCGTTGCGCATGACATGCTTCCACAGCACTTTGCGCTCACTGAGTCCTTTGGCGCGGGCGGTGAGCACGTATTGCTTGCCAATTTCTTCCAAGAAAGCGTTTTTCGTCAGCATGGTGGTGACCGCAAACGCGCCCAAGACGCTGGCGGTGACGGGCATGGCGATGTGCCACAGGTAGTCCACGACTTTCGCGCCCATGCTCAGCGTTTCCCAATTGCTGGACGTCAGGCCGCGCAATGGAAACCATTGCAACTGGCCACCAAACACCACGAGCAAGGCCACGCCCAGCACAAAGCCAGGAATCGCATAACCAATCAAGACCACGATGCTGGTGAGCATGTCAAAGCGGGTGCCCGCCCGCACCGCCTTGGCAATGCCCAGCGGCACTGACACCAAGTAGCTGAGGAAAAACGTCCACAGCCCCAGGCTGATGGAGACCGGCAGTTTTTCTTTCACCAGTTGCCACACGTCTTTGGGGTAGAAAAAACTCTTGCCCAAATCGAAGCGGGCGAACTGCTTGAGCATTTGCACAAAGCGCTCCAGCGGCGGTTTGTCAAAGCCATACAGCTGCTTGATTTCTTCAATCCGCGCCGCATCCACGCCTTGGCGGCCACGGTAGCCTGCTCCGCTGGCGGCAGCGCCCTCGCCGCCCGTGTCACGGCCTTGCAATTGCGACACCATTTGCTCGACCGGTCCACCCGGCACAAACTGGATGACCACGAAGGTGAGCAACAAAATCCCAAACAACGTGGGGATCATCAACAACAAGCGTTTCAGGATGTAACTGAACATGTCAGCGGTCCCCCACCAAGTTCGCGGTACTGCCCCACCAGGTGCTGGTGATCCAGGTTTCGGGCTGGTAAAAACGCGGCGTCACCTGCGGCCGCTGAAAACGCCCGGCCCGCCAAGCCACGCGGTGCACGCTGCCATACCAATGCGGCACGGTGTAGTGGCCGTGTCGCAACACACGGTCGAGCGCTTTCAAGGCTGCCACCAACTGCGGTCGGGTTTGCGCGGCCACGGCCTTGTCCAGCAAGGCGTCGATGGCTGGGTCTTTGATACCGATGACGTTGCTTGAGCCTTCGGTGTCGGCGGCTTTCGAGCCAAAACGCTCGAGCAATTCGGTGCCCGGTGCTTCGCTGCCGCCGATGCGGTTGCTGATGAGCTCAAAGTCAAACACGTCCATGCGCTTTTGCAGCACGGCGAAATCCACCACCTTGTAGTTGACCTTGAAACCCAGTTTCTCCAGGTTTTTGGCGTAGGGCGTGACCACCCGGCCCATCGAGCCCGAGTTGTCCAAAAACTCCAAGGTGAAGGCCTCACCTTTGTCGTTGCGCAAGGCGCCATCGCGGTAGGTCCAGCCGGCTTGCGCCAGCAGGTCCCGGGCTTGGCGCAAATGGTCACGCAGCGTGTGGCCCGAGGCAGGATCGAGGTTGGTTTGCGGCGGCAGGGGCACCGTGTCGGTGAACACCTCGGGCGGCAGCTTGTCGCGCAAGCTTTGCAGCAAAGCCAGTTCATCCGGCGCGGGCAAGCCCTTGGCCTCGAAATCGCTACCGACGAAATAGCCGCGCACCCGTGAGTAGGCTTGGTAGAAGAGTTGGCGGTTCATCCACTCGTAGTCCATGGCCAGGCCGATGGCTTGGCGCACCCGTTTGTCCTTGAACTTGGCCAAGCGGGTGTTGAACATGAAGCCTTGGAAGTCCCCAGCGTTGCCGTGTTGCAACTCTTGTTTGATGAGGGTGCCGTTGTCAAACAGCTTGCCCTTGTAGCCCCGCGCCCATTCGCGGGCCACGAAAGCTTGGATGTAGTCAAACTCGCCCGCTTTGAACGCCTCGAATTGCGCGGTGGTGTCTTTGTAAAGCTTGTAAGTGATGCGGTCGAAATTGAACATGCCACGACGCGCCCCGAGGTTTTTCGCCCAGTAGTCGGGGTTGCGCACGTACTGGATGTCTTTGCCAAAGTCGGTCTTGCCCAGCTTGTAGGGGCCGGAGGCGATCGGCACGTCGGTGACAACCTGGTCCAAGGGCTTGCCTGCGCCCCACTTCTGGCTGAACACCGCCATGCCGCCGACGATGAGCGGCAATTCGGCGTTGGCGCGTTTGAACTCGAACTTGATTTCCCGCTCGGACAAAATGGTGGCGCCCTTGACCTCGCTGAAATAGGTGCGAAATTGCGGCGCGGCTTCTTTGCTGGTGAGCCGGTCAAACGAATATTTCACATCGGCGGCCAGCACCGGGTCGTTGTTGTGAAACCGCGCCTCGGGGTGCAGCCGGAAGGTGACGGACAGCTTGTCGGGTGCCACGGTCACGTCCTCGGCCAGCAGGCCATAGGCGGTGGTCGGTTCTTCGGTGTTGCCCACCAGCAGGGTTTCAAACATCAGGAAACCCAAACCAGGGGGTGCCGTCCCCTTCATGGTGAACGGGTTGTATTTGTCAAAACTGGAAGCGCGGGTTGGGGCCACCAAAGAGATGTCGCCGCCCTTGGGTGCGACCGGGTTGACATGGCTGAAATGTTTGAAGCCGGGCGGGTAGAGGATGTCGCCAAACTGGGCATAGGCGTGCGCCGCCCAAACGGGGGACGCGCAACACAACCAAACGCCAAGTAAAAAAGTTCGCATGCGACAATTCTGCAAGATTTTTCAGGAGCCGCGAAATGCAGGAAAAAACAGGGTTTTTAGCGGGCAAGAAATTGCTCATCACCGGCGTGTTGTCGAACCGCTCGATCGCCTATGGCATTGCCAAGGCCTGCCATGCCCAAGGTGCCGAGCTGGCGTTCAGCTACCAAGGCGAGCGTTTCAAAGAGCGGATCACCGAGTTCGCCGCCGACTTTGGCTCCACCCTGGTGTTTGACTGCGATGTGGCCAGCGACGAGCAGATCGCCGCCATGGTGAGCGGCCTGACCGCCGCCTGGCCGAAGTTTGACGGCTTTGTGCACGCCATCGGCTTTGCGCCGCGCGAAGCGATTGCCGGTGACTTCCTGGACGGCTTGAGCCGCGAAGCCTTTGCCATCGCCCACGACATCAGCGCCTACAGCTTTCCGGCCATGACCAAGGCGATGCTGCCCTATTTCAACGACAAAGCCGCCGTGCTGACCCTGAGCTACCTGGGCGCGCTGCGCAACGTGCCCAACTACAACACCATGGGCCTGGCCAAGGCCTCCTTAGAGGCGTCGGTGCGCTATTTGGCCGAGTCTTTGGGCAGCCACAACCGCGGCATGCGGGCCAACGGCATCAGCGCCGGGCCGATCAAAACCTTGGCGGCCTCGGGTATCAAGGGCTTTGGCAAGATTTTGGACGTGGTGGCCAACAACTCGCCCATTCGCCGCAACGTGACCATCGAGGATGTGGGCAACGTCGCCGCCTTCTTGCTGTCGGACTTGGCGGCTGGCGTGTCGGCGGAAATCACTTACGTGGACGGCGGCTTCAGCCAGGTCGTGCCCGGTATTGCTGAGTAATTGGGGTCAGATTCCAATTCTTTCTAATTGGGGTCAGATTCCAATTGTTTGGAATTCCGAGCTCAAGCGATTTAATTGGAATCTGACCCCAATTGTTCTGAGGAAGTCCATTGCGCCAAGGCGACACCGGGCAAGATAAGCAAGGCGCCGACCAAGTGGTGCCAGCCCAGCGGCTCGTTCAGCACACCCCAAGACACCACCGCGCCCCACAGCGGCCCCAAGTACAGCACCATGCTGACACGGCTGGCGCCTAACAGCTTTTGGCCCCAGGCGTAGACGCTGTATGCCAAGATGCCCGGAAACACACCAACCACCAGCACCAGCACCGCCGCATGGCTGCTCCACGCCGGGGTGGTGGGCAGGCTCGCCTCCCACAGCACAAAGGGCAACACCACCCAACACCCAAAAAACGCCATCACGGCCAAGCGGGCCAAGCCGCTCAGCGGCGAGGCCCAGCGTTTTTGCAGCAAGGCGAACGCCGCCCAACTGCAGGCCGCCAGCAAAATCAGTGCGTCGCCCTGCACCCATTGCACCTCGGACAAATGCGCCCAGTGGCCCTGCACCACCACATGCACCACACCGCCCAGCGCCACCAGCACGCCCAAAGCCTGCCACCAGCGCATCCGCTCCTTCAGCCAGAAGACGGCGGCCAGACAAATGAACACCGGTGAAGATGAATAAATGAGCGAAATATTCATGGCCGACGAGGTGCGGGCCCCAACATAAACCCAAGCGCCGCAAATCAACATGCCAAAAACACTCAACACCAAGTAGCGCCGCCAATCTTGCCAAATATGCGCTCGGTGTTGCCAAATTTCGCGCCTTGTCCACCAGCCCAAACAAAGCGTCACGATCAGCCAGCGCCCCAGCGCCAAGCCGTGCGGCTCGATGACGCCGGGGGCCATGCGGGCAACCATGAAGTTGAAGGCCCACATGGCGGGCACGCACCAAATCGCGATGGCGGCCAATCTGACAGAGGACGCCATGTTCATGCCTTCAAAGCCTCTTGCGCCAGCTTGGCCACTTCATGCGCCGGGCGGTCTTTCAGGCGGTGGTCGCTCCACACCTGCCGCCAACGTCTGGCACCCGGCTGGCCGTGGCGCAGCCCCAGCATGTGGCGGGACACCGCGAACCAGCCCACACCTTGGCGGGCCTGCAAACCCATGTAGCGCACCATCTGGTTTTCCACCTCGTCGCGATCCAGTGGCGCAGAAGCCAAGCCCATCAGCGCATCCCATTCGCTTAAGAACCAAGGCCGGTGGTAGGCCTCGCGCCCGACCATCACACCGTCCAATGCAGACAAGTGCTCTGAAATCTGCGCCTCGGTGGTGATGCCGCCGTTGATGACAAATTCAAGCGTTGGAAAATCGGCTTTCAGGCGCAGCACCCACTCGGGCTTCAAGGGGGGAATCTCGCGGTTTTCTTTGGGTGACAAGCCTTGCAGCCAGGCATTGCGGGCATGCACGATGAAATGCTGGCAACCCGCTTGAGCCACGGTGCCCACAAAATCGCGCACAAAGCCGTAGCTCTCGCCACGGTCCAGCCCAATGCGGTGCTTCACCGTCACTGGCACATCCACCGCGTCGCGCATGGCCTTGACGCCATCAGCCACCAGCTGCGGCTCCGCCATCAAACAGGCCCCAAAAGCACCGCGCTGCACCCGCTCGGAGGGACAGCCGCAATTGAGGTTGATTTCTTGGTAGCCCCATTGCGCGCCCAGCTTGGCGGCTTGCGCCAAATCGGCGGGTTCGCTGCCGCCCAGTTGCAGCGCCACGGGCTGCTCTTCGGGGTTGAAGTCGAGGTGCCTAGGCACATCGCCGTGGATGAGCGCGCCGGTGGTGACCATCTCGGTGTAGAGCAGCGCGTGGCGCGACAACAAGCGGTGGAAGTAGCGGCAGTGCCGATCGGTCCAGTCCATCATCGGGGCCACCGACAGCGAGCCAGAGCGCGGGTTAAAGTCTTTAGGCATTGAAAACAGGCGTCTCAGCCACCCTGTTCCCCGCCGCATGAAGCCAACGGACAACCCACAAGCGATTCAAACTGAATACCAAATAAAGCATTTGCAAAATAATTTTCAAGTTTTCTCGGCTGGTGTCGAGAGTTGATAACCCATCGTGGAATTCATGTGAACAAC
The DNA here is from genome assembly GCA_937891045.1 of uncultured Burkholderiales bacterium. Next base: position 9,797 of record CALBEV010000098.1, read on the forward strand.
GATATTTTGCCCCTCTTCCGCCCCCAGCCTCGGGGTTGGCCTGTCGCCAAAGCGATGTCAGGCAGCTTGCTCGCGACCCTGGTGGTTGGTCTGCTGCCTGTGCCAAGCGCCGCTGCTGATCAACAAGTGGCGATCAGCACGGTGGATGACCGCGCCAACTGGGTGCAGTTCCCCCCGCCCAAGCCCAAACCCGTGCAAGCCGACCGCGACAGCGTCGCCCCGAAACCGGCTGAAGCGACCAAACCAACAGAAGCCGCCAAACCCGTTGAAGCTGCCAAGCCACCCGAAGCGGTCAAACCCATTGAAACCGCTAAACCACTTGAAGCTGGCAAACCTGTTGAAGCAGCCAAGCCCGCCGATGTGCCGCGTGTGGCGAATCAGGCCGAGGTGGGCATTGAATTGGTGGGCTTTTTGTTTGTCGGCAACCAAGCCATCAGCAGCACCGAATTGGGCCAGGCCTTGGCGGGCCAGTTGGGCATGAAATCCAACTTGGCCGAGTTTGAAAAAATCGCCGAAGAAGTGACCCGCTATTACCGCCAACGCGGCATCCTTGCGCGGGCTGATTTGCCGCAACAAGAATTGAGTGCGGGTGTGCTGCGGGTCAACATCACCGAGGCGAAATTTGGCGGTGCGGTGATGGACGACCCGAGTGGCGCTTTGAAAGCCTCAGACCATTTGGTCAAGCTCATTGAACGCCGTCAGCCCGTGGGCCAAACCGTCAACCTGCAAGCCTTGGAATCCGCCTCGTTGCTGGCCGCTGAACTGCCGGGCGTGAAAACCCAAATCAGTTTGCAGCCCGGCGCCAACGCTGGTGAATCCGTGGCGCTGGTGCAGGTGATGCGCAGCAAAGAAAAAGAAGTGCAAGTGGACTTGGACAACCACGGCTCGCGGGCGGTGGGTGCGTCTCGGCAATCGCTGATCTTCAAGCTGAACAATCCCGGCAACCGGGGCGACAACATCACGGCGAACCTGCTCAACAGCGAAGGCGTGAAATACGGCAAGCTGCTCTACAGCTTGCCAGTGGGCGACAACGGTTGGCGCTTGGCCACCTATGGTTCGGCCATGCACTACAGACTGATCACGCCCGACTTCAAGTCTTTGCAAGCAGAAGGGCCTTCGACGACGCTGGGCATGGCCTTGAACATCCCCGTGGAAAGAACCGAGAACCAGCAAATCAATCTCAACATCGCTGGGGACTGGAAGCAGTACCGCAACGATGTGGTCGGTCAAACCATCTCCAGATACAGCGGACAAGCCCTGACCTTGTCGCTGGAAGCTGCCGGGCAAGACCCCTTGTCGCCTTGGCAATACCGCAGCAACGCAGCCTGGGTGCTGGGCTATCTGGATTTGAGCAACTCCACCTCAGAACATATTCAAGGTGATGCGCTCACCGCGAAAACCGCTGGTCATTTCCAGCGCTGGCGTTTGAGCCATATGCAGCGCTATGCCATCAACGACCGTCAAGCCGTGCTGGGGCAATTCCAAACCCAATGGGCGAACAAGAATTTGGACGGTGCCGAAAAACTCTACTTGGGCGGTGCCCAAGGCGTTCGCGCCTACCCAGCCAATGAGGCGGGGGGCAGTTTGGGCAACTTGTTGAACTTGGAGTATCAACACCAACTGCCTGTGGGCAACAACAAGCTGACGCTGGCTGGGTTTTACGATTGGGGTGACGTCACCATCAACAAAGACAGCGCCTACACCAGCGCTTTGAACCACTACCAGTTGCAAGGCGCAGGCTTGTGGATGGGCAGCAGTGTGCAATCGGGCTTGGGCCAAACCGAGCTCAAATTGACTTGGGCACGGCGCATCGGTCACAACCCGAATGCCAACAGCAGTGGTCTGGACCAAGATGGCAGCTTGGTCCTGGACCGCTATTTGTTCAACCTCAACCATGCGTTCTGACATGAAACAAGTCCACCGCCACACCACCTTGGTTTCGTGCCTGGCCTTGTTGGGGCTGCAATTGCATGCACAAACACCCCCCGTGGCCAGCAGCGCCTTGCCGCAAGGTGCCAACCTGGTGTCAGGGCAAGCCACAGTGACGCAAACCGCACCGAATGCTTTGTCAATTGGGCAAACCAGCAACCGCGCGGTGCTGGACTGGAACAGTTTCAACATTGGCAGCCAAGCCTCGGTGCAATTCAACCAACCCAATGCCAACGCTGTGGTGTTGAACCGGGTGCTCGATACCAACCCGAGCCAAATTTTGGGCCGCCTGAGCGCCAATGGCCAGGTGTTCATCAGCAACCCTGCCGGTGTGTTGTTTGGCCCCACAGCCCAGGTGAATGTGGCCGGTTTGGTGGCCACCACGCAAGCGATTTCCAACGAGGATTTCAATCAATTTGGCGCAGCCCTGGCCGTCAACGGCCAGCAAGGCGCGGTGGTGAACCAAGGGCAGATCACCGCGGCCTTGGGTGGCTACATTGCTTTGCTGGCCCCCGAGGTGCGCAACGAAGGCGTGTTGCTGGCGCGTGAAGGCACAGTGGCCTTGGCTGCGGGCTCGAAAACCATTTTGCAATTCGCCGACAGCAAGCTGGTGTCGGTGTTGGTCGAGCAGTCCGTGATGGACGCCTTGGTGGTCAACAAGCAAGTCATTCGGGCCGATGGCGGCTTGGTGATCTTGTCGGCTCGCAGCGCGAATGCCATTTTGGGCAGCGTGATTCAGCAAAGCGGCACGATTGAAACCCTGTCCTTGGTCAGTCGCGAAGGCCGCGTGTTTTTGGATGGCGGCACGCAAGGTTTGGTCGACATGAGTGGCCAGATCAGCGCCGCCGGTGTGGACGCAAACACCAAGGGTGGCGAGGTGGTGGTGACCGGCGACAAAGTCACCCTGTCGGCGCAAGCGCGGGTCGATGCCAGTGGCCAAGCCGGTGGCGGCAAGGTCTTGATCGGTGGCGACTGGCAAGGCCAGAACCCGCTGATTCGCCAAGCCAATGAAGTGATCGTGAAACCGGGCGCTGTGCTGAATGCATCCGCGCTGAACAAAGGCAACGGCGGCACCGTGGTGGTCTGGTCCAACATCCGCAACACCCAAGGCAGCACCCAGGTGCAAGGCCAGTTGCTGGCGCGGGGTGGCGCCTTGGGCGGCGACGGCGGCCGCATTGAAACCTCGGGCCACCAGCTGAACACCAACGGCGTGCAAGGCGACGCCAGTGCACCCGCAGGCCAAGCAGGCACTTGGTTGTTTGACCCCTGGAACGTCGAAATCACCTCGGCCAGCGTGAACAACAACGAGAGCAGCGGCACCTGGACGGCCAGCGGCAGCAGCTCGACGATTGCCAACACCGCCATCAACAGCTTGCTCGAAGCGGGCACCAATGTGGTGGTCAGCACCACGGGCATCGGCACGGAAGCAGGCAACATCACGGTCAGTGCGCCCATCACGCGCAGCACCAGCACCGGCTCGGCCAACCTGACTTTGAATGCCGACAACAACATCATCATCGGCAGCGCGGTCAACATCAGCGGCAGTGGTTCGAACCTGAACCTGAACGCCGGTGGCACCGGCGGGGTGGCCCTGAATGCCGCCGTGACGGTGGACACCTTGAACGTGAGCGTGCCCGGCGCTGGCACGGTGACGCAATCGGCGGCGATGGACGTGAACAACCTGAAATTGGTGGGCACCGGCTCGGCCGTGGCTTTGAACCACACCAGCAACCGCATTGGCACACTGGCGGCCAATGTGAACACCCTGGGGCTGGTCAGCACCACCGGGGCCAATTTGTCCGACCCCTATGGCACCGGTTTGTACATCGGCACCGTGGCGGGCTTGAATGGCGTTACCGCTGTCGGTGATGTGAACATCGCGGTGCGCGACGGCAATTTGTTTGTCAATCAAAACATCGCCACCAGCAGCACAAATGTCACGGCCTTGGTGTTGAACGCGGGTGCCGACTTGGCTGTGGGTGCCTACACGGGCGCCACCAGCAGCGTCAACCCCTATGGCTTCAACATCATTTTGGGCACCGGCAAAACCATCACCATGGGCAGCGGCGCAACCGGCAAGCTCTACAGCGGTTCGGTGGCTGGCAGTGGCCTGGCCTTGAGCACCTACGTGGGTTCAGGCAGCGGCAAGTTTCGCTACAACAGCAATGCCACGACCACGAATTACAGCCAAGCCTTGGGCACCGGCTTGAACCTGATTTACCGCCAAAACCCGCAACTGAGCATCAGCTCGAGCAGCCGCAGCATCACCTATGGGGCCAGCTTCAGCGCCCTCACCCCCACGGTGTCGGGCCTGGTCAATGCCGACACCACAGGGCTGGCGTTGCAAGGCTTGAGCGAAAGTTTGACCGGCAACAGCACGTCCACCCAGGGCTACACGAAAGCGGGCAGCTACGCCATCACACCGTCCGCTGTCAGCCTGTTGGGCTACGGCACCAGCAGCAGCAACGGCACCCTGACTGTGACGCCCAAAGCCTTGACCGTGACCGCCTTGGTGACCGATGCCAACAACAAGGTGTATGACGGCACGGCCGCCGCGACCTTGCAACTGAGCACCAACAAGTTTGACAACGATCTGGTGACCGCCGTGCCCAGCAGCGCCTTCTTTGCCAACAAAAATGTGGGCACCGGCAAGACCATCACGGCCACCGGCTTGAGCCTGACCGGCATCGACGCGGCCAACTACAGCCTGAGCAGCACCACTGCCGCTTCCACCGGCAACATCACTGCCAAAGCCCTGAGCCTGAGCTATGCCGGTGTGAACAAGGTGTATGACAGCACGGCCATCGCCACCGTCACCGTGACCGATGACCGGGTTGCTGGGGATGTGTTGACCATCGGCCGCACCGCCGTGTTCAGCGATAAAAATGTGGGCACCGGCAAAACCGTCACGGTGTCGGGCGCAGCCTTGTCGGGCACCGACAGCGGCAACTACAGCCTGAGCAGCACGACCGGCAGCACCACCGCCGACATCACCCAGCGCACCCTGACCATCAGTGGCATCACCGGGCCCAGCCGCGCTTACGACGGCTCCACCACCGCCACACCGAACACCTCGGCCATTGTTTACAGCAACAAGGTCAGCGGCGACAGCCTGAACCTGAGCACCAGCAGCGGCGTGTTCACAGACAGCAAGGACGTGGGCACCAACAAGCCCATCAGCTTGACCAATGTGTACACCGGCACCGATTTGGCCAACTACAACGTGGTGGACCAAACCAGCACCACCGGCTCGGTCACACCGAAAACGCTGACGGCTACTTTGACAGCCAGCAACAAGGTCTATGACCAAACCACGGCAGCCACAGCCACGATTGGCAGCATCACCGGTTTGGTCGGCAGCGAGACCGTCACCGCCACCGGCACCTCGACTTTCAACACCAAAAATGTGGGCACTGGCAAAACCGTGACCGTCAACAGCGTGGTCTTGGCCAACGGCACCAACGGTGGCGTGGCCAGCAACTACAGCTTGGCCAACGGCTTCACGACCACGGCCAACATCACGGCCAAAAGCTTGTCGGTCACCGCGGCGGCCAACAACAAGGCTTATGACGGCACCGCCACCGCCACCTATGTGCTCAGCAGCGACCAGTACCTGACCGACCTGTTGACCATCACCGGTACCACCGGTTTGTTCAGCGACAAAAACGCAGCCAACGGCAAAACTGTGAGCGTGGGTGGCATCGCCGTTTCGGGCACGGATGCCAACAACTACAGCTCGGTCAACACCACCACCACGACCACCGCCAACATCACGCCCAAGGCCTTGACCGCCAGCGTGACCGCGCCTAACAAAACCTATGACGGCAACACCACCGCCACGCCCACACTGAGCATCACCAGCGGCTTGGTGGGGGCTGAAACCGTGGCCGCCACCGGCATCGCCAGCTTCAATTCCAAAAATGTGGCGAATGCCAACACGGTCACGGTCAACACCACCAGCTTGGCCGATGGCAGCAACGGCGGCTTGGCCACCAACTACAGCTTGGCGGCGGGTCAAACCGTGGCCGCCTACATCACGCCCAAGGCCTTGACCGCGACCGTGGCCGCGCCGAACAAAACCTACGACGGCACCACCACCGCCACGCCCACATTGACCATCAATCCCGCTGGTTTTGTGGGTACAGAAACCGTGACGGCCACTGGCACGGCCACGTTCAACACGAAAAATGTGGCCACCGCCAACCTGGTGACGGTGAACACCACCACCTTGGCCAATGGCACGAACGATGGCGTGGCCAGCAACTACAGCTTGGCCGCGGGCCAAACCGTGGCGGCCAGCATCACGGCACGCGCCATTGCCGTCAATGCCCCCACCGTCACCAAAATTTACGACGGCAGCAGCAGCATCACGCCGTCGATCGCCACCATCAACCCCTTGTTGCCCACCACAGCGACCGGCAGCAGCTTGGGCACCTCTGACGCCATCACGGCCAGCGACTTGGCCTATGCCAGCGCCCGCGCAGGCACCAGCAAAGTGGTGAATGCCTCGAACCTGGTGATCCGCGACAACAGCGGCGCGGGTGAGGTGATGAACAGCAACTACACCATCACCTACAACGCCAACAACGCCAGTGTCATCACACCAAAAACGCTGACAACCACCCTCACCAACACCGGTGTCACCAAGGTCTACGACGCCACCACCGCAGCCCCCAGCGGCTTCACGCCCAGCTACAGCTGGTCGGGCTTCATCAGCGGCGACACTGCCGCCACCTTGAGCAACACCTCCTCGGCTTACAACACCAAAAACGTCAGCACGGCGAACCAAGTCACGGTCAGTGGCTTGGCGATCACAGCGGTCACCGGCAGCAACAGCAGCGCTGCCACCGACTACCAGTTGGACAGCACCAGCAAAACCGTCGCGGCCACCATCACCCCAGCCACCTTGACCCCGACCCTCTCGAACACCGGTGTGACCAAGGTGTATGACGCCACCACCGCTGCACCGACAGGCTTCGCCCCCACCTACACCTGGTCCGGCTTGGTCGCAGGTGACAGCGCCGCCACGCTCAGCAGCACGTCCTCCAGCTACAACAGCAAGAACGTCAGCACCGCCAACCAACTCACCGTGAATGGCTTGGCCATCACGGGCATCACCGGCAGCAACAGCAGCTTGGCGACGGACTATGTGCTGAACGCCAACAGCAAAACCGTGGCGGCCAGCATCACGCCGAAAACCATCATCGCCAACATCAGCAACACGGGTGTGAGCAAGGTCTATGACGGCAGCGATGCCGCACCAACGGGATTTGCACCCACCTACACCTGGTCGGGCTTGGTGGCAGGCGACACCGGTGCTGCAGTTGGCAACGGCGGAATGGCCTACAACAGCCCACGGGTGGCCTTGGCCAATCAAATCACGGTGAGTGGCATGACGCTCTCCAGCATCGTCGGCAGCAACAGCAGCTTGGCCGGCGACTATGCGCTGGACACGAACAGCAAAACCGTGGCGGCCTCCATCACCGCCAAAACCTTGACACCGTCCGTGAGCAACACCGGGGTCACCAAGGTGTATGACGGCATCACCGATGCGCCTTCGGGCTTCACACCCACCTACACCTGGTCAGGCTTCATCAGCGGTGACACCGCCGCTGCGTTGACCAACACGGGCTCGAGCTACAACAGCAAAAACGTGGTCGCGGCAACGACGGTGACCGTCAATGGCTTGGCCCTGACAGGCAGCATCACCGGCAGCAACAGCAGCGCCTTGTCCGACTATGCGTTGGACGCCACGGCCAAACCCGTGGCAGCCACCATCACGGCCAAAGCCCTCACGGCCACGGCAACCGCCGCGAGCAAAACCTATGACGGCACCAACGCGGCCACCCCCGTGCTGAGCATCACCAGCGGCTTGGTGGGCACCGAAACCGTGACCGCCACAGGGACCGCCAGTTACAACAGCCAAAACGTCAGCACCGCCAACCTGGTGACCGTCAACACCACCAGTTTGGCCAATGGCAGCAATGGCGGCTTGGCCACCAACTACAGCTTGGCAGCCGGCCAAACCGCAGCGTCCAGCATCACGCCCAAGACCATCACGCCGACCCTCAGCAACACCAATGTGACCAAGGTGTATGACGGCAGCACAACGGCACCCAGCGGTTTTGCGCCCACCTACACCTGGTCGGGCTTGGTCACCGGCGACAACGCGGCCACCCTGAGCAACACCTCCTCGAGTTACAACAGCAGCAATGTCAGCACCGCCAATCGACTCACGGTGAATGGCTTGGCCATCACGGGCATCACCGGCAGCGCGGGCAGCTTGACCAGCGACTATGTGCTGGACGCGACCAGCAAGGGCGTGGCCGCCAGCATCACGCCGAAAACACTGACCGCCAGCATGAACAACACCGGGGTCACCAAGGTGTATGACGGCACCACCACAGCACCCACCGGCTTTGTGCCCAGCTTCACCTGGTTGGGTTTCATCACCGGCGACACCGCCGCCAGCACCAGCCACACCGCGGCCAACTACAACAGTGCCCGGGTCAACAGTGCCAACCAGATCACAGTGAATGGTCTGGCCTTGACCGGCAGCATCACCGGCAGTGCCACCACCGGCAGTTTGATCAGCGACTATGCGATGGACGCCAACAGCAAAACCGTGGCGGCCACCATCACGCCCAAAACCTTGACGGCCACCATCAGCAACAGCGGTGTGTCCAAGGTGTATGACGGCAGCACCGCTGCGCCCACCGGCTTTGCACCGGCCTACACCTGGTCGGGCTTGGTCAGTGGCGACACCTCGGCCGCCCTCAGCAACACGGGCTCGGCTTACAACAGCAAGGATGTGAGCGCGGCGAATCAAATGACGGTGAACGGATTGGTGCTCAGCAATGTGACCGGCAACAACAGCAGTGTCGTGAGCGACTATGCGATGGACGCCACCAGCAAAACCGTGGCGGCCAGCATCACGCCCAAGACCTTGACGGCCACGGTGACCGCGCCCAGCAAAACCTATGACGGCACCACCACCGCCACGCCCACATTGACCATCACGCCAGCTGGATTTGTGACGGGTGAAACCGTCACCGCCAGTGGCACGGCCAGTTTCAACAGCAAAAATGTGAATGAAGCCAATCTGGTGACGGTCAACACGACCACCCTCACCAATGGCAACAACGGCGGCTTGTCCAGCAATTACCACCTGCCTGCTGGCCAAACCGTGGCAGCCAACATCAGCCGCCGCGACCTGACGCTGACAGCCCCCCAAGTCATCAAAACCTATGACGGCACCACCACAGCGCTGACCAGCAGCGCCAACATCAGCAACAGCGTGCCTGTGGTCAGCAGTGGTGCCTTGGCGGCCAATGACAGTTTGACGGGCAGCAGTTTGTTGTTTGACACCCCAAGAGCGGGCAACAACAAAACGGTGACGGTCGGACAGGCCGTCATCAAAGACAGCCTGAACGCGGACATGGGCAGCAACTACAACACCACCTATGCCGCCAACACCAGCAGCACGATCAATCCCAAAACCTTGACCCCCAGCCTTGGCAACACTGGCGTGACCAAGGTTTACGACAGCAACACGACAGCGCCCACGGGGTTTGCGCCGCAGTTCAACTTCTCGGGGTTGGTCGCGGGTGACACCACCGCCACACTCACCAGCACGGGTTCAAGCTACAACAGCGCCAATGTGACAACAGCCACCCAGGTGAGCGTCAGTGGTTTGAACCTGACGGCTGTCACAGGCAGCGCGGGCAGCACAGTGTCTGACTATGTGCTCAGTGGCAACAGTGTTGGGGTTTCAGCCACCATCACGCCCAAGCCCGTGACGGTGACGGGCATCACCGCCCAAACCAAAATCTATGACCAGGCCACCAACGCTGGAGTCAACAGCACGGCAGCCCAAATTCAAGCCAGCGCCAGCCGCAGCGATGATGGCCGTTATTACAGCAGTGACCAGGTGACGCTCGACACCAGCAATGCCAGCGGCCAGTTTGACAACAAAAACAGCGGTGCTGACAAAACCGTGACGGTCAATGGTGTGCGCTTGGGTGGCACGGCCGCGGGCAATTACATCGTCAACCCGATCACGGCCCGCGCGAGCATCACGCCCAAATTGATTGCCGCCACCGGCATCACGGCCGAGGTGAAAACCTACAACAACAGCAGCGACATCGGTATCAATGTTGACTCAGCGCGAATCAACGCTGGCGCAACAAGCACCAACGACAACAAGTACCACAGCGGTGACAACGTCAGCTTGGACGCCCGCCAAGCCAAAGGCACGCTGACCGACAAGCAAATTGGCAACAACAAAACCGTGCAAATCAGCGGTCTGCGTTTGGAAGGCGTTGACGCGCCCAACTACATGGTTCAAGGTTCCACCACGACCAGTGTGCAACCCGAGTACGCCAACTCCGCTGGCTTGGTGCCGATCACCAACGCCAGCGCCCCTGCCCCAGCGGTCCTGAATTTGAGTGTGACGCCCAACAGCCTGACGCCATCAGACACCGTGAAGGACCTGGTCTTGCCAACAACAACAGCCAATTCAACCTTGGCGCCGGTGGCCACGCCAGTGATGCCCAACAACAGGCCCAGCTTGGCGCAGCAAGCCATTCAAGGCGTCACCCCGAAAACCATGAGTCAGTGGAGTGATGTGCAAGTCCAGTCGCTGCCCGCGGCGCAAGTTGCTGCCATGGAAGTACCGCAACTCAAACAGGTGATTCGCTTGCTGAACCCAGAGTCACAAATCCGCGCCATCAACCCACAGGTCTTGTCCAAGTTGGACTTGCAAACCTTGTCCGGCCTGAGCAACAAACAAATCAATGCCTTAACGCCCGAGCAATTGGCCAACATGACCAAGGCACAAATCAACTACATGATGCCGATTTTGTCGCCGGCCCAAGTCAACGCCTTGCGGGGTAAATCCTAAAACAGCTGCAATTGGTTTGAATGCAGCAAGTTGTTGGCGACAAACTGCCACAGCACCGGGTGATGTTGGTTGTCATGCCAATGCGGCTGCATGTATTTGCGGCCATACCAATGTTCTTGACTTTCCAAATGACAACCAATGAGCCCCACATGGCCTTGCACGATGGCCATCGGATCGCCGTTGGCATAGGTGGCCACGGTTTGAAAACTGCCGCCTAAAAAGGTGGGGCCATCGTAGAAGTACATCTTCTCTTGGCGGCCCAACCAGGTCACGGGCGCCACCGTGCCGTACGAAGATCGGATGTCAGCCTTGGGGCGTTTGATGTACTGCACACAGCGGGTGTTTTGCAGCAAATTGAAATAGTAGGCGTCCGCCCAGTAAGCGCCCATGCAGATGCCCAAGTACTTGCCGCCGCGCTGCATGAACGACCGAACTTGGCTCAAGTTGTTTTTCAGCACCGTGCGAAATGCTGTGGCCTCGCCATCACCACCCGGAAAGACCACCAAATCCACATCATTGAAAAAGCCAGGTTCAACCTTGTGCTTGGTGAATATTTTGATCCTGGCCAAGCCCGAAAAAGCAGCGATGACACCATTGACCGAATCGGCTGAGCAAGTGGGATGTTCTAGAAAAATGGCAATCGTTTTTTTCATCTGAACCGCTGCCCGATGCTCAATGTCCGATGTCGAGCACCACGTTGCCGATGGTCTGCCCAGCTTCCACGGTTTCGTGCGCTTGCACGATGTCTTGCAAAGGAAACACCGCGCCAATGCAGTGCTGCAAATCGCCTTGGCTCAACATCTCAGTCAACTGCGCCAAACACGCTTGGCGGTCGGCGGGTGTGAGGTCGTAAACCAAGAAAAATTTCAAGCCAATCGAGGCAAACAACAAGGGGCGAAAACTGAGGCTGATGTCGGGTGGGGGGTTGGAGCCATAACAAATGACTTGGCCGTGGTGTTTCACCAAACCGTGGGCCAACCAGCCTGCGGTGGTGGAGAAATCCATGTCGATGACCGCGTCCACGCCCTGCCCGTGGGTGATGTCTTTCACCCGGGCCACCACGTCCTCGGTTTTGTAAAACAAACAATGCGCCGCACCAGCGGCTTTGGCGTGGGCTGCTTTGGCGGGGTTGCCCACCGTGCCAATGACGGTGGCACCGGCTTGGGACAGCATTTGCGTGACGTAGTGGCCCACCGCGGATGATGCACCTGTCACCAAGATGTGTTGACCACGCACATTGCCCGCCAAGCGCACGGCTTGCAGGGCTGTGAGGCCCGGAATGCCCATGCAAGCCCCAGCATGAAACGACAGACTGTCAGGCATCAACACGGCTTGTGCACTGGGCAACACCACAAACTGCGCCGAGGTGCCGTCGGGCCGTTGCCACTGCGCGTTCCAGGTCCAGACGCGTTCACCGATGCGGCTGGCAGACACGCCCTCGCCCACCGCGTCGATGACGCCTGCGCCATCGCTGTGCGGCAAGATGCGCGGCCCCCCCAAGGGCCGCGCCATGCGCGATTTCACATCCGAAGGATTGACACCCGAGGCGTGCAAACACACCCGTACTTCACCGGCCGCAGGCGTGGGTGTGGGCAACTCGCCCACCACCAACACCTCGGAGGCCGCGCCATTGCGTTCATACCAAGCTGCTTGCATGACTTACCCCATGTGCAGGCCACCGTTGCAGGAAAAATCTGCACCGGTGGTAAAGCCTGATTCGTCACCGGCCAACCAGCCGACGATGGAGCCGATTTCTTCGGGTGTGCCCAAGCGCTTCACAGGGATGGTGGCAACGATTTTTTCCAGCACTTCGGGCTTGATGGCTTTGACCATGTCGGTGCCGATGTAGCCCGGGCTCACGGTGTTGACGGTCACGCCCTTGTTGGCCATTTCTTGCGCCAAGGCCATGGTGAAGCCGTGCATCCCGGCTTTGGCAGCCGAGTAATTGGTTTGACCCGATTGGCCTTTTTCGCCGTTGACCGATGAAATTTGAATGATGCGGCCCCAACCCTTTTCCACCATGCCCGGCACCACTTGTTTGGTGACGTTGAACATGGCGTTCAAGTTGGTGTCAATGACGGCTTTCCAGTCGTCCACGGTCATCTTCAAAAACATGCGGTCACGGGTGATACCCGCGTTGTTCACCAGCACATCGATGGGGCCATGCTCGGCCACGGCTTTGCTGAAGGCTTGCGTTGTGGAGTCCCAGTCGGCGACATTGCCGACAGACGCGTAGAAGGTGTAGCCCGCGGCTTTTTGTTCGCCCAGCCATTTGTCGAAGTCACGGCTGGGGCCGCAACCGGCAATCACTTTGTAGCCCATCTTGTGCAGGCGGTGGCAGATGGCGGTCCCGATGCCGCCCATGCCGCCGGTGACGTATGCGATTTTTTGGCTCATTGGGGTCTCTCCTGTGGTTGATTTGAATCGGGATCAGGCGCGTTGTTGAACATAGCGACCAGGTGCAGCTTCGATGGCTTTGATCTTGCCGCGTCCATAGGTTTTCGGCGCAGCCACTTGCTGCCCTGCGTGTTTTTTCAGCCAATCAGACCAATCGGTCCACCAGCTGCCGGGGTGCTCTTTGGCTTTGGCCAACCAGCCGTCGATGCTGGCCGGAAAACTGCTGTCCGAGCGAATCCAATGGCTGCGTTTGTGGGCCGCAGGCGGGTTGATGACACCCGCAATGTGACCGGAGGCGCCCATGACGAAACGCTTGGGACCCGGCAGCACCTGGGTGGATGCATAAGCGCCACCAATGGGCACGATGTGGTCTTCGCGTGAGCCGTAGATGTAGACCGGCAAATCGACTTTGCGCAAATCAATCTGTTCGCCGCACACCTTGGCCTTGCCCGGTTGGATGAAGTTGTTTTCCAAATAGGTGTTGCGCAAATACCAGGCGTACATGGGGCCGGGCAAGTTGGTCGAGTCGCTGTTCCAGTAAAGCAAGTCAAACGGCGGTGGTGTTTCACCCTTCAAGTAGTTGCCCACCACGTAGTTCCAGACCAAGTCGTTCGGGCGCAAAAAACTGAAGGTGGACGCCATGTCCCGACCAGCCATCAAGCCGCCATCGGAAAACTGGGCTTCGCGAAACTTCACAAAGGCTTCGTCGATGAACACATCCAAAACCCCGGGGTCAGAGAAGTCGACAAAGGTGGTGAGCAAGGTGGCACTGGCCACCGGGTCTTGCCCACGCGCGGCCAACACGGCCAAGGCGGAGGTGAGCAAGGTGCCCCCAACGCAAAAACCCAGGGCGTTGATTTGCGGCATGTTGCCAATTTGTCGCGCCACCTCAATGGCTTGCATCACACCGCGCTCAACATAGTCGTCCCAGGTGGTCTGCGACATGGACTCGTCCGGGTTGCGCCAACTCACCACAAACGTGCGGTGGCCTTGCGACACGGCGTAGCGCACCAAAGAATTGGTGGGCTGCAAATCGAGGATGTAAAACTTGTTGATGCAAGGCGGCACCAACAAAAATGGGCGCTGATACACCTTGGCCGTGAGCGGTTTGTATTCGATAAGTTGGAACAACTCGTTTTCAAACACCACCGCCCCTTCGGTGGTGGCCACGTTTTTACCCACCTCAAACAGGCTTTCATCGGTCATCGACACATGGCCTTGTCGCATGTCGTGCAACATGTTTTGAATGCCTTGCTTGATGCTCTCGCCTTGGGTGTCCAAAGCCTTCTTTTGCGCTTCAGCGTTCAGCGCCATGAAGTTGCTGGGAGATGTGGCGGCCACCCATTGCTCGACGGCAAATTGAATGCGAGCCCGGGTTTTTTCGTCGGTATCGACCTTTTCTGCCAAGGACATCAGGGTGCGGGCATTCAGCAAATACAGCGCGGCGTTGAACCCGGCCAAGGGGTTTTCTTGCCAAGCAGGGGCCGCAAAACGTCGGTCTTTCAAGGGGGCGCTGGCGTTCAAACCTTGCAGCCAAAGCGCTTGCAGTTCTTGCGCGTATTGCGCCTGCAATTCGGTCAATGTCTCGGGCGGTATTTGAATGGCGGGAATTGACGTCATGGGCTTGTTGGGGGGTTGTGAACCCATCTTATGCGCCGTATTAGATTGCGCCACCCCTACAAACCCCTGACAGGGCTCAAGCCAGCGCGATACCCGCTGCAAATCGACCACTGCGGCCATCGCGTCTGTGCGAAAAATACAGCTGCGCTTGGCTAAAGGTGCACCAATCTGGTGAACTGTCATTGCCTTCGAGATGCACCACGCCTGTTTGGTGCAAGCGCTGCCGTGCCAGAGCTGGCAAATCCGCCAGGTACTTGCCCGGCTGCGCCAAGGGCTTGAAAGCCCCGTCCGCTGGGGCTTGGCGCACGAACGCGGCACGCACATCCTCACCCACCTCGAAGACCTGAGGACCAATGCACGGGCCCAGCCACACCCGCCAAGAGCCAGGTGCTCCGAAGTCTGACAAAGCATGCAAGGTGTTTTCCAACACACCGGCTGCCAGTCCACGCCAACCTGCGTGGGCGGCGGCCACCACCCGCGCTTGTGCTTGGTAGAACAACACGGGCAAACAATCGGCCACCATGATGGTGCAGGCGACACCGGGCTGCTGGGTCCAACAGGCATCGGCCTCTTGCATGTCTAGGCTGTGGTCGTCCAAACGAACCAGTGCCGTGCCATGCACCTGGTTCAAAAACACCGGCTTGGCGCCCCAGGCTTGCGCCATGCGTTGGCGGTTCTCGACCACATCTTCGGCGGCGTCACCGACATGCAGCCCCAGGTTCAGGCTGTCAAACGGTGGCTTGGACACGCCGCCCGCGCGGGTGCTGCAAAACGCACGGACGCCCGGCCAGTCGGGCAAACGTGGCCGGCTTTCAGGGCTCAAAGTCGGGGCAGGCACTGGGCTGGGCTTGTTGAAACGCGGGCAAGGCCATGCAGGCTTCGAACACCGCCATGGTGCGCTTGAAGCCACCGAGTTCCAAATTGAAACGTTTGGCGTTGAAAATTTGCGGCACCAACACGCAGTCGGCCATGCCGGGGGTGTCACCATGGCAAAACGCACCGGCCGGTGAATGCGCCAACTGCTTATCAAAGGCTTGCAAGCCCAAATCAGCCCAATGGCGGTACCAGGTGTTTTTCGTGTCCTCGTCCAATTTCAGGGTGCCGCTCAGGTACTTCAAGATGCGCAAGTTGTTGATCGGGTGAATCTCACAGGCAATCGCTTGGGACAAGGCCCGCACACGGGCCCGGCCAGCGGCGTCTTTGGGCAGCAGCGCTGGCGTGGGATGGGTTTCATCCAAATACTCCATGATGGCCATGGATTGCGTCAGGCGCAGGCCGTCAATTTCCAACATGGGCACCAAGGTGTCGCTGTTGAGTTGGGTGAAGTCGTCAAGGAATTGCTCGCCTTTGGCCAAATGCACCGCGTGGTACTCGTAAGGCAAGCCTTTGAGGGCCAGCGCAATCCGCACCCGAAAAGACGCAGAAGAACGGAAGTAGTTGTAGAGTTTCATAGGGCCTAGGATACCAAGGCGCACACCCAGCGCAGGCCTCGCCTAAACTCGTGGCCTGCCCTCCTAGCCCGAAAGCATCCACATGACGAACGCCTGGTCCAGCGCGATCAAACACTGCAAAAACTGCGGCACCGCTGTGGTGCGTCGATTGCCTGACGACGGGGACACACGCCAACGTGCGGTATGCCCAGCGTGCAACACGGTGCACTATGAAAATCCCTTGAACGTGGTGGGCACCATTCCTGTGTGGGGCGACAAGGTGTTGCTGTGCAAGCGCAACATCGAGCCGCGCAAAGGCTTTTGGACCTTGCCCGCAGGCTTCATGGAATTGCACGAAACCTTGGCCGAAGGCGCGGCCCGTGAAACCGACGAAGAAGCCGGTGCCGACATTCAAATGCAAGCTTTGTTCACGGTGCTGGATGTGCCGCGTGTCGGCCAGGTGCATTTTTTCTTTCGCGCCGCCATGCAAAGCGAGGCCTTGAACCCCGGCCATGAAACCATGGAAGCGCGTTTGTTTTCAGAAGCCGACATTCCGTGGGATGACCTGGCCTTTCGAACTGTGAAAGAAACCTTGCGCAGCTACTTTGCCGACCGCGCCCAAGGCGAATTCGGTTTTCACACCCTCGTCATCAGCTAAGCGCCTTACTTGCCCAGGCCCATGCTGCGGGTGATGACCTCTTTCATGATCTCGTTGGTGCCGCCATAAATGCGCTGCACCCGTGCATCCGCATAGGCGCGAGTGATGGGGTATTCCCACATGTAGCCGCTGCCGCCGTGCAACTGCACGCATTCGTCCATCACCTTGCATTGCAAATCGGAGCACCAGTATTTCGCCATGCTGGCGGTCGCCGTATCAAGCTCGTCTTTGAGCAGCAACTCGGTGCATTTGTCGACAAACACTTGAGCGATTTGCACCTCGGTTTGCATCTCCGCCAATTTGAAGCGGGTGTTTTGATAGGCCGCCACCGCTTGGCCAAACACTTGGCGTTGCTTCACAAAGTCCATGGTCCAGCCGATGGCCGCTTGCGAAGCCGCCACCGCGCCAATGGCGATTTGCAAACGCTCCCAAGGCAGTTGCTCCATCAAACCGATGAAGCCCTTGTTCAAAAAGTCGGGGCCGCCCAGCAGGTTGTCGGCGGGCACTTTCACGTTGTCGAAAAACAATTCGCACGTGTCTTGGGCACGAAGCCCTAGTTTGTTCAGTGGCTTGCCCTTGGTGAAACCGGCCATGCCTTGCTCGACCAACAACAAGCTGGTGCCCTTGGCCCCAGCGCTGGGGTTGGTTTTGGCCACCACAATCACCAAGTCGGAATGCCAGCCGTTGGTGATGTAGGTTTTGCTGCCGTTCAGCACAAAGCTGCCATCGGCTTGTTGCATCGCCGTGCTTTTGATCCCTTGCAAATCACTGCCCGCTGCGGGCTCGGTCATGGCGATCGCGCCCACCATCTCGCCCGTGGCCAGCTTGGGCAAGTACTTGGTTTTTTGCGCATCCGTACCGTAATGCATCAAATAGGGCGCCACGATTTCAGAATGCAAGCCATAGCCAATGCCTGAAAAACCGGCGGCACTCAGTTCTTCCATTTGAATGATGGAAAACAATTTGTCGGCATCCGCGCCGCCATAGGCTTCAGGCAGGCTCATGCACAAGAAGCCCAAAGCGCCCGCTTTGTTCCAAACACTTTTGTCTACATACCCTTGTTCTTCCCACTGGGCATGGTAGGGCGCGATTTCGGCTTGCATGAAGCGCTTGAAACTGTCGCGAAAGGCATCGTGATCGGGTGAAAAGAGCGTGCGTTGAATCATGAAAAAAACCTTGATAGATGAAAGTGAATACTCGGGTTAACCCTTTAAGAGGTGTTTCTATAATTTTCTATTTTTCGTCTCGGAGATATTCTCACGGATTAATCCAATCACTGCAGCCCGTGAAAATTTGTCTTGCATACGCTCATAGGAACCCGAACACAGATACATCATCAGGTGCGTGCAAGATACCAAAAGCATTTGCAAAACGATTGGCCATGTTTATCAGCTTTTATAGTTTGTCTGGCTTCAGATATTGATACAGCCGCCTATAATTTTGAAGAACAGGGGCATTGCTCGGCTGGTTTCGTTTCAGCCTTTTTAAAAAGAAAAATCACATCTAGGAGATGGCTATGGATAGTGGGTTAATGGCGTTACTCGCGTTTGCGCCTATTTTATTGGCGGGCGTATTGCTCGTTGGTTTTCGCCTTCCAGCGAACTACACCATGCCAGCGGTGTTCTTCGTCACTTGTGCGATTGCGATGAGCGTATGGGGCGTCAGCATCAACCGTGTTGTTGCTTCGACTATTCAGGGGCTGATCATGACCGTGGGTCTTCTCTGGATTATTTTTGGCGCGATCATGTTGCTCAACACGCTCAAATATTCGGGTGCCATCACCACCATCAGGGCAGGCTTCTCCAATATCAGTCCCGACCGTCGCATACAGGTCATCCTGATCGCCTGGCTGTTTGGCAGCTTCATTGAGGGAGCCTCCGGCTTTGGAACTCCAGCTGCTGTTGCTGCGCCGCTGATGGTCGCAGCCGGCTTTCCTGCACTGGCTGCGGTGGTCTTCGGGATGATGATTCAATCAACCCCAGTCTCTTTCGGTGCGGTCGGCACACCCATGCTGGTGGGAGTGCAAGCTGGTCTAGACAAGATCGCACTGACTGAACAGCTCGCAGCACGCGGCCTGGAATGGGATGCGTTCTTCAACGTCATCGTCTCCGAAGTGGCCATCATTCACGGCATCTGTGGCACGCTGATACCCTTGTTGCTGGTGATGGTCATGACCCGCTTTTTCGGACGCAATAGCTCATGGACCGAAGGCTTGTCTATTCTGCCTTTCGCCATTTTTGCCGCATTCAGTTTCACTGTGCCTTACATGCTCGCCGGCGTTTTCCTCGGCCCCGAGTTCCCATCGATTCTTGGTGGCCTGCTTGGTTTGGGTATCGTCACACTTGCAGTCAAAGTGGGTTTTCTGGTGCCGAAAGACCACTGGGACTTCGCGCCTGCATCGGAATGGCCGTCCTCATGGGTTGGTAATCTGCAAATGTCGCTGGATAGCCTGACTGATAAGAAAATCAGCAGCTTCATGGCCTGGCTGCCCTACATCTTGCTGGCGCTGGTACTTGTACTTTCTCGCACGATCAAACCGCTGGGCGATGCACTGAAAACGATCGATCTGAAATTTGTTGATATTCTGGGCGAACAAGGTATCAGTGGCAATTTTCAAGTACTCTACCTGCCCGGTGGTCTGCTGATCCTAGTGTGTATTGCCACCTACTTCCTGCATCAGATGCGCATTTCAGATTTTGGTCGTGCCATCCGCGACTCCGGCAGCACCATCATTGGCGCTGGGTTTGTCTTGATTTTCACGGTGCCCATGGTGCGGGTGATGATCAACTCAGGTGTCAATGACTACGAGCTAGCAAGTATGCCTATTGCCATGGCACGTGGCGTTGCCGACCTGATGGGACAAATTTACCCTCTGTTTGCGCCGACGGTCGGTGCACTGGGTGCGTTTCTCGCTGGCTCAAACACAGTAAGCAACCTCATGCTAAGCCAGTTCCAGTTTGAAACCGCGGGCTTACTCGGACTTTCAGGCGCATTGATGGTGGCGATTCAAAGTGTGGGCGCTGCTGCTGGCAATATGATTGCTATTCACAATGTTGTTGCAGCATCTGCGACTGTTGGCTTGCTTGGACGTGAGGGGGTTACCCTCCGAATCACCATCATTCCGACAATTTACTATCTGGTGTTTGCTGGGGTGCTCGGCATGGTCGCCTTGCATGTTGTTGGCGTCACTGACCCACTCATCGGTGTCTTGTCAGCACCGCCTATTCCTAAATAAAGGAATTCAACGGTTTTCAAATTTCAAGCCCTTCTGAAACCGTACAGTGCTCTCAGGCCTGTACGGTTTTTTTCTCCCTGACATACTCCGACTCACCGATCTGATTCACCGCTTTGAGACTTCCCAAAGAGCTGTGCAATAGCAAAAATATGACCCCTTCGGAGCGGTTTTTTTTGCCCAGCTCAAGTTTGAGTGTCTGGGGCCGACCCTCTAAGGATCGATTGCTGTTTGTCTACTTTGAGGTTTTCCATGAACGCCCTGCCTTTGCGCTTGACTTTTTTGTTGCTTCTGACGCTGGTTGGGTGCGCCACACCAGCGCCTGATCTGCACCATGTGGTGCTGGGCTCCAACACCTATGGTTACCCCGCAGTGAATGTTCGCGTGCTGAATGTGGTTCAAGGCGAAGACTTTGAGGCGCGTCAAGCACAAGTCAAGTACCCAGACTGTTTGTCGGGTTCGCTGGATATTGTTGAATTTTCAGGGACCATCAGCGCCAACAGCCTGCCCACCTTGAACAGCATGCTGCAACAACAAACCCCTTGTATCCGCAAAGACGGTCGCCGCGTCAGCACGCCGGTTTACTTGAACTCTGCGCAAGGCGAGTTGATGTTGGGCACACAATTGGGCATGTGGTTCCAAAGCAAAGGGGTGGAAGTCATCATCACCGAAGGGCAAATTTGCGAATCTGCCTGTGCACTGGCCTTTTTGGGCGCACAGCGCAAACGGGTGCAGGCCAATGGTCGGGTGGTGTTGCATTTCAACGGCGACAAAGGCCAAGGTTTGGACTGTGCCCGCTCGGTGGATATGATGCCATTGAAAAATTATCTGTACACCATCGCCGGCAAGCAATCGGGGCAAGCCTTGCTCAACCAAGCGCTGACCCACTGTAGAAGCGGCAAAGGCTGGGAACTGTCTTGATATGCCTGTGATTGTTGTCGCCAACCCCAAAGGCGGGGCCGGTAAATCCACCCTGTCCACCAACGTGGCAGGGTATTTCGCCTCCAAAGGCCATGCGGTCATGCTGGGCGACGCCGATGTGCAGCAGTCCTCCAAGCTCTGGCTGGATTTGCGCCCCGACAAGGTGCGCCCGATCGCCACCTGGGAATTGCAAGCCGATTTGGTGCTGACGGCCAAGCCACCGCGCGGCACCACGCATGTGGTGATCGACACCCCCGGCGGCTTGGGCGGATGGCGCTTCAAAGAGGTGGTGTCGCGGGCAGACCGGGTGATGATTCCCATCATGCCCAGCATCTTTGACATGTACGCCGCCCAAGCCTTCATCACGCAATTAAGAGAAGTAACGCGGGGCACGAAAACCAAAGTGGGCATCGTCGGCATGCGGGTCGATGAGCGCACCATCGCGGCCAACAAGTTGCGTGAATTCATGGCCACCCTCGACCTGCCCATCATCAGCTTTTTGCGCGACACCCAGTACTACCTTCACATGGCGGCACATGGCTTGAGTTTGTTCGACTTGTCGCCCAGCAAAATCGAGAAAGACCTGCTGCAATGGCAGCCCATCATCGATTGGCTGGAGAGCTGATCAGGCGATGAATTTCAAAATGGCTGCAGCCACCTTGACGGGGGCTTCACGCTGCGGAAAGTGCCCCACACCCGGCATCACCTGGCGTTCATAACGTCCGCTGAAAAACTGCGCTTTGTTGGCCGAGGTGGCTGGCAAACTCGCACCATCCAAGGCCCCGTGCAATACCAATGAAGGAATGCTGATGACTGGCGCAGGTTGCAGCTGGGCTTCATCTTGGTCGTAATACGGGTCACCCGCTGCATGGCCCCAACGGTGCTGGTAGGAATGCAGCACCACCGCCGCCCAATCGGGGTTGTTGAAGGCCATGGCGGTTTGATTAAACTCGTTGGGCAAG
>CALBEV010000099.1 GCA_937891045.1 uncultured Burkholderiales bacterium
CTGCAATGTCATAGGCCGCCTCGTACAGCGCAATGCTGATGTTGCGGATGCGCTCGGCCAAGTCGGGGCCGATCATGGCCACCACTTGCGCAAAGCTGATGTTCTCGTCGTGCTCGCCCATCTCAGCCTTGGCTGCGGGCGTGAAGATCGGTTCGGGCAAGCGAGACGCATTCTTCAAGCCCGCGGGCAGCGGCACGCCGCACACCGATTGGCTCTCTTGGTATTCCTTCCACCCGCTGCCCGCCAAATAGCCGCGCACCACGGCCTCCACCGGAATCGGTTTCAAGCGCCGCACCAGCATCGAGCGTTGCACCACGAAGGGTTTTTCGGCATCCGAGACCACGGTTTCGGGCGCGTCGCCGGTCAGGTGGTTGGGGCAAATGTGGCCAAGTTTGTCGAACCAAAACAGCGCCATTTGCGTGAGCAATGCGCCCTTGCCGGGGATGGGCTCGCCCATGACCACGTCAAACGCGCTGATGCGGTCCGAGGCCACCATCAGGATGCGGTCGTTGCCCACGGTGTAGTTGTCGCGCACCTTGCCGCGAGCCAGCAAAGGAAGAGAGCCGAGGGTGTGGGTGTGCAGGGTGGGGTTCATGGGGCTGTTTTCAAAAAAGCATTGTCGGGCGAGGGCGGGGCTTACATCAATTGCAAAGCGGGTGCAATGCGTTGCAGGTGCACAAAGTCGGCGTCTCGCGCCAGCAAAGGCAACTCAGCTTCCAAAGCGCAGGCTGCCACCACACAGTCGATCGGGTTGCGCACCGTCAAGCCTTGCCAACGGCACCGCGCATACAGCAAGGCCGCTTGCGCGTGCAAATGAGGCCAGTCTTCAGGCTCAAAGACATCGATGGCTTCGAGTGCCGTTTGCAAGGCCATGAAGTGGCTGGGCGAGCGTGCGCCTTGCAGCACTTCTTGTAACACCACGGCGGGCATCAGCACACCTTGCGGTGAACGCAAAGCGCTGGCCACGGCCAGGTCGTGCCGCGAGCCGGTGGCGCGCAAGTACTCGACCCAGGCCGAGGTGTCGATCAAGACAGGGTTGCTCACGGGCGTTTGGCCAGTCGTTTGGTCTTGGCAGGCGGCGCTTCAGCGGCCATCAAACTGAACCCAGAAGGCAGGGCGAAGGCTTCATTCGGGTCATAGTCGTCGGCCAGCACGCCGCTGCCGCGCAAGGCCGTGATGGCGCTGTAGTCGGGCTTGCGGATGAAGGCTTTGAGGGCGGCTTCGATGGCCGCTTTTTTGGTTTTGACGCCAGCGCGAAGCATGGCCTGGTGGACCAATTCGTCATCCAAAACAATGTTGGTGCGGGTTTCCATGGTGCTCCTCCTGTTCAAAGAGAAGGGGATTTTATACACATTTTTTGTGTATATGTCACCAAATCTTGGTGATCAGTGCACCAATTGCGCCAACAAACCTTGTTGGTATTTGGCCGCCATCATTTGCAAAGGCGTGCCCTTGATTTTACTGCCTTGGCCTTCACAGCCGAACTCGAGGTAGCGCTGTTTGCAAATCGCTTTGGCGGCTTCGCGGGCGGGCTTGAGCCATTCGCGGGCGTCAAATTTCTCGGGGTTTTCAGCCAAGAATTGGCGCACCGCGGCGGTCATGGCCAAGCGGACATCGGTGTCGATGTTGATCTTGCGCACACCGTGTTTGATGGCTTCTTGAATCTCGCTCACCGGCACGCCGTAGGTTTCTTTCATCTTGCCGCCGAATTGGTTGATGCGTGCCAGCAGGTCTTGGGGGACGCTGCTCGAGCCGTGCATCACCAAATGCGTGTTCGGGATGCGGGCATGGATGGCTTTGACGCGGCTGATGGCCAACACGTCGCCGGTGGGCGGGCGCGTGAATTTATAGGCGCCGTGGCTGGTGCCAATGGCGATCGCCAACGCATCGAGTTGCGTGGCTTGGACAAACTGCGCCGCCTCTTCGGGGTCGGTCAGCATTTGGCTGTGGTCGAGTTTGCCCACTGCGCCCACGCCGTCCTCTTCGCCCGCTTCGCCGGTTTCCAACGAGCCCAAGCAACCGAGTTCGCCTTCCACCGTGGCACCAATCGCATGGGCCATGGCCACCACTTTTTGTGTGACGCTCACGTTGTAGTCAAAGCTTGAAGGTGTTTTGCCGTCTTCCATGAGGGAGCCGTCCATCATCACCGAACCAAAACCCAGGTTCAGGGCGCCTTGGCAAATGGCGGGCGACGTGCCGTGGTCTTGGTGCATCACCAAAGGAATGTGGGGATAAGACTCGGTGGCCGCTTGAATCAGGTGTTTGATGAAGGGCTCGCCGGCGTATTTGCGTGCACCCGCGCTGGCTTGCAGGATGACGGGCGCACCCACTTCATCAGCCGCAGCCATGACGGCTTGCACTTGCTCGAGGTTGTTCACATTGAAAGCGGGGATGCCATAGCCGTTTTCGGCGGCATGGTCCAAGAGTTCGCGCATTGAAACTAAAGCCATGAAACAAGTCCTTGAAAACTAAAAAAATTAGACGACGCGGCTGATTTTCAGCATGTTGGTGCCGCCGGGTGAGCCCATCGGTTCACCACAGGTGATGGCATACACATCGCCGGCGTTGACGATGCCACGTTTTTTCAAATGCACTTCGGCCTGGGCCAAAGCGGCATCTCGATCGGTGCAAGTGTCCATCAGCAAAGCGTGCACATTGCGGTAGAGCGCCATGCGGCGTTGGGTGCGCTCGGTGGTGGTCAGGGCGTAAATGGGAATGTGGATGCGGTGGCGGCTCATCCACAAAGGCGTGGAGCCCGATTCAGTGAGGGCCACGATGGCCTTGGCGCCCAAATGGTGCGCGGTGAACAAGGCGCCCATGGCAATGGTTTGGTCGATGAACTGAAACTGCTTGCCGGTGAAGTCGGCGTCCAGCGCCACGTCTTCAGCCTCTTCGGCGGCTTTGCAAATTTGCGCCATTTGCAGCACTGTCTCCAAGGGATATTTGCCAACAGCGGTTTCGGCACTCAGCATGACGGCGTCGGTGCCATCGAGCACGGCGTTGGCCACGTCACTCACCTCGGCGCGGGTGGGCACCGGGTTGGTGATCATGCTCTCCATCATTTGCGTGGCAGTGATCACCACTTTGTCCATCTCGCGGGCCATTTTGATCATGCGCTTTTGCAGCGCGGGCACGGCTGCGTTGCCCACCTCGACCGCCAAGTCGCCCCGCGCGACCATGATGCCGTCGCTGGCACGCAAAATGTCTTCCAAGTGGGGAATGGCTTCAAAGCGCTCGATCTTGGCAATCAGCCCAGGCTTGTGTTTGAACGGCTCGGCGGCCACGTTGCACAACTGGCGGGCCATTTCCATGTCGGTGGCGCTTTTCGGGAAACTCACCGCCACATAGTCGGCTTGAAAGGCCATGGCGGTTTTAATGTCCTCCATGTCTTTGCCCGTGAGGGCTGGTGCGGTCAGGCCTCCGCCTTGTTTGTTGATGCCTTTGTTGTTGGAGAGTTCGCCGCCCATCTTCACCGTGGTGTGGACTTGCTCGCCTTTGACGGCGTCGACGGTGAGCACAATCAGTCCGTCATTGAGCAGCAGCAAGTCGCCAGCTTTCACATCGCGCGGCAATTCTTTGTAATCCAAGCCCACGCCTTGCAAATCGCCGGGCTCGGTGCGCGAGGCGTCCAGCACAAATTTGGCACCGTTTTCCAGCATGACTTTGCCATGGGCGAATTTGCCGACGCGGATTTTGGGGCCCTGCAAATCGGCCATGATCGCCACCACCTTGCCGGCCCGCTTGGCCGCTTCGCGCACCAGGTTGGCACGGTCCACATGGTCTTGCGCTTGGCCGTGGCTGAAATTCAAGCGCACCACATTCACACCGGCTTTGATCATTTGCTCCAGTACCGCCAGATCGCTGGAAGCGGGGCCGAGGGTGGCAACGATTTTGGTGGCGTGCAGCGGCATGGAAGTCCTTGAAATGAGCCGCTATTGTCACACGCTGACAAGTCAGATTGGCTTGGTTGGGCGGGGTCGGTCAGCGCGAGTCGCACTCACGCATTGCGAAAGTGGGGCTGACACATGGCCAGGGCATCTGACACTAAAGTGCAGCCATGAACATCGACAGTTTCAGCTTTGACACCTTGATTCATGGCCAGCATCTGCCGGGCTTGCAAATGCTGGCGCGGCAAGGTCAAGTGCGCCATTACCGCAAAAGCACCTTGTTGATTCAGCAAGGTGACAGCGGCCATGTGCTTTATGTGGTGTTGAGTGGGCGGCTGCGGGAATATGCGCTTTCTGACGACAGCAAGCCGCGCGAAATCACCTTGGCCGTGGTGGGTGCCGGGCACTTGGTGGGTGCGCTGGCTTTGGATGAAGGGCCGCATTGCGCCAGCGTGGTCACTTTGACACCGGTGGTCTGCGCCGTGGTCAGCCGCGATGCCGCCTTGGCCGTGTTGCGCCACAACCCCGGGCTGGCACTGGATGTCTTGCAACTGGCCTTGGAGCGGGTGCGCATGGCCACCGAAACCACCCGGCTGGCCTTGTTTTCCGACGCCTACAGCCGACTCAGCGCCTTGTTGCAGCGCCAAGAGGCTGAACGCGAGGCTTGGTGTGCAGCCCCGGCCATGACCCACGCCCAAATGGCGCAGCACATTGGTTGCAGCCGGGAAATGGTCAGCCGCTTGCTCAAAGAGCTGGTGGTGGGGGGCTATGTGGTCCGAGAACCCGACCGGGTCTACCGGGTCCGCAAGCGATTGCCCACACGCTGGTAAGGCTTCGCTCAAGCAGGCCCCAACTGGCTACAATTGGGCTACGGACTGAGAAAAACAACAAACTTGCTTTTCTTTGCGCATGGCCCCCTTTTTTTGGTGCACCAAAGCACCTGTTTTATGACCAATCCTGAACAACCCATTCCTCTGAACGAGCCCATGCCCCACCGCAAGGTGATCCGCGAGTGGCTGGTGCCCTTGTCTGACCGCGTCACGTTTGGCGCCATTGCCTTGTTGCTGATGGATTACGCCATTTGGGCCGGCTTTTTGGCTGGCACCGTGTTCTTCGAGGCTTGGTGGGCCAAATTGTTGTGCGCCGTGGCCATGGGTTTCACCATTGGCCGCTTGTTCATCATTGGCCATGACGCTTGCCACCAAAGCCTGACACCCCACCGTGGCCTGAACAAATGGCTGGGCCGCATTGCCTTTCTGCCCTCGCTCACCACTTACAGCTTGTGGGACATCGGCCACAACGTGGTGCACCACGGCTACACCAACCTCAAAGGTTTCGACTTTGTCTGGGCCCCGCTCACCCAAGCAGAATTTGCCAAGCTCTCTTGGATGGGTCGTTTGTTGGACCGCATCTACCGCAGTGGCTGGGCCCCCGGTCTGTATTACATGATTGAAATTTGGTGGAAAAAAATGGTCTTCCCCACCGCCAAAGAAATGCCCACCCGCCGCCCCATTTTTGTGCGCGACAGCTGGCTGATCACCGCCTTTGCCGCCTTGTGGATTGGCGGCATCGTGTTCGCCGCTTTGGCCACCAACCAGTCGGTGCTGTGGTTGTTGTTCTGCAGTTTTGTGGTGCCGTTCTTGTTCTGGTGCGCCATGATTGGCTTCGTGGTCTATGTGCACCACACCCATGTGAAAGTGTCTTGGCACGATGATCGGAGCGCTTGGGCCAAAGCCCAGCCCTTCGTGTCCACCACGGTGCACCTCACATTCCCTTTGAAAATTGGCGCGCTGATGCACCACATCATGGAGCACACCGCCCACCATGTGGACATGAGCATCCCGCTGTACCGCTTGAAGCAAGCGCAAAACAAGCTGGAAACCTTGCTGCCCGGGCGCATCATCGTGCAGCCGTTCTCTTGGCGCTGGTATTTCCAAACCGCCCGCGACTGCAAGCTGTACGACTTCACCCGCCAGTGTTGGACCGACTACAAAGGCCGCGCCACCAGCACACCGCCTGCAGGTTTAACGGCGGCTTAAAGCGACCTCAGCCCGCCAACAAAAAGCCCCGTGAGGACACGGGGCTTTTTGTTGCCTGAGCCGTTTTCAGCCTGCAGCGCGCTTCATCAAAATCTCAAACGCGGGCAGGGTTTTGCCCTCCAGCACTTCCAGGAAAGCGCCGCCGCCGGTGGAGATGTAGCCGATTTGGGGCTCAATGCCGTACTTGGCGATCGCCGCCAAGGTGTCGCCGCCACCGGCGATGCTGAAAGCGTCGGAGTCGGCAATCGCGTGGGCCACCACCTTGGTGCCGTTCTCAAAAGCCGCGAACTCGAACACGCCCATCGGGCCGTTCCAAACGATGGTGCCCGCCGCTTTCAGTTGCGCGGCCAAACGCGCCGCAGTGTCGGGGCCGATGTCCAAAATCAGGTCGTCGTCGGCCACCTCGGTGGCTTTTTTCACCGTGGCCGGGGCGTCTGCGCCAAAAGATTTGGCGCACACCACATCGGTGGGAATCGGCACTTCCGCGCCGCGTGCCTTCATGGCCTCGATCACCGCTTTGGCCTCGCTCACCAGATCCGGCTCGGCCAAGGACTTGCCAATCTTCATGCCCGCGGCCAGCATGAAGGTGTTGGCGATGCCGCCACCCACGATCAGTTGGTCCACGTTCTTGGCCAGCGCTTGCAAGATGGTGAGTTTGGTGCTGACCTTGCTGCCGGCCACGATGGCCGCCAGCGGGCGCTTCGGGTTGGCCAGTGCCTTGGTGATGGCGTCAATCTCAGCCGACAGCAGCGGCCCGGCGCAAGCGATCGGGGCAAATTGCGCGATGCCGTAGGTGGTGCCCTCGGCGCGGTGCGCGGTGCCAAAGGCGTCGTTCACATAGATGTCGCACAGCGCGGCCATTTGTTGGGCGAGTGCTTCGCTGTTCTTTTTCTCGCCCTTGTTGACCCGGCAGTTCTCCAGCATCAACACTTGGCCGGGGGCCACCGTCACGCCGCCGACCCAGTCGGCCAGCACGGGCACGTCGCGGCCCAGCAACTCGCCCAAGCGTTTGGCCACGGGCGCGAGGGAGTCTTCGGGTTTGAACTCGCCTTCGGTGGGGCGGCCCAAATGGCTGGTGACCATGACGGCGGCACCGGCGTCCAGCGCCATTTGGATGCAGGGCACGGAGGCGCGGATGCGGGTGTCTTCGCTGATCTGGCCGTGGTCGTCAAACGGCACGTTCAGGTCGGCGCGGATGAAGACGCGTTGATCCTTGGCGCGGCCTTGAGCGCACAGATCGGCGAAGCGAATGATGTTCATGGGGTTTGTCTCCGTATGAATTTTTCATGACATTTTAGGCGGAGGGGGTGGTGGCGTTTTTGAAATGAAAACCAGTAATTGGGGTCAGATTCCAATTGTTTCGAAACCTCACTTCAGAGCCGCACTGCCTGGGGACCATTTTTTGAGCGAAAGACCAGAAAAATGAGTCCCCATGGCGGGTGGCTCATGCGTGACTTCATCAAGCACAAGGAAGTCACGCTGGCTTGCCCGCCGCGCTGGGCCCAAATGCCGCTCACCGCCACTTCGTGGCAACGTTCGCTACGCATTTGACCCAGCACGTCGGCCTAGCTGAATCATCACTTCAAAGCCAAAACAATTGGAATCTGACCCCAATTAACCAGTGAAACGTGATACAAGAAAACGGCAAATCTTTGAATTCATGTATCATAAAACCAGCTGCGAGCGCCGTCCAGTATGACCACCCCCTCAAAACAAGGGGTTTTGCAGCACCCCCAAAACCGCCTGTTTGGACAGTGCCAACGCCCGACTTGGGGAGCCCCAAACTACCAACCCAGCCCAATGTGCAGCGGCAAATACACCGCCATGCCGACCACGATGGTGCCCAGCACCGCCTGCCCCTGGCCGCGCCGCCAAAAGTAAAAGGCCGCGCCAGCCGCCGCGCCAAAAATCCGGCCATCGCGCCAATCGGTGATCAAAGCGCCGTGGCGCATCACGATTTCCGGGATGATGACCGCGCTCAAGGCGGCGATCGGCGCGTACCGCAAGCCCCGATCGGCCCAGGTTGGGAAAGGCAGCTCTTGTTTGAACATGAAGAAAAAACTGCGGGTGACCAGGGTCACCAGCCCCAAGGCGGTAACCAGCAGAAACACTTCAAAGTCACTCATGCTGCCCCCTGCAGGTTCATCGCGCTGCCTCGTTTGAAAACCGGTCAAGCTGCTTGACTGACGCACCCTGCCCAAAACTTGCACACGCTCTCATCGCCGCTCCTTGCCCGCCCATCGGCTGCTCTCTAAAAGCAAACACACCGCCACCGCCGCAGCGATGGCCACCACGATGTTGAGTTTCAAGGGCAGGGCGAAGGCTGCCACGGCTGCTGCGCCGGACACGCCCGCCGAGACCCGGCGCAAGCGGCTGTCCGACAGCGAGCACATGACGCCGACCAAGGCCAAGACACCGGCAAAGCCCAAGCCCCATTGGGTAGGAATATGGCTGGCTGTGAACACGCCGACCAAGCTGGAAATTTGCCAGCCGATCCAGTTTAAAAAGCTGTTCCCGGACAAATACGCCATCTCAGCGCGCTGCCCTGCAGGGTCTGAAGCCGGTTGGGGAAAGCGGCGTGTGAACATCACGTAGCTCATGTCTGCAGTGATGTAGCCCAGACACAAGCGCTGCCAGCGCGGCCAGCACATGAGGTAGTGGCGCAGGTGCATGCTGAACACCACAAAGCGCAAATTCACACAAAAAGCAGTGGCCAACACCACCCCAAAAGGCGCTCCAGCGACCAACATGGGGGTGACTGCCAGTTGCGAGCTCCCGGCGTACACCAACACCGTCATGGCGGTGGCCACCTCGACGCTCAAGCCGGACTGCACCATGGCCACACCGGTCATCAGCCCCCATGCCCAGATACCAGGGGCCACGGAAGAAATATCGCGCATGCCCTCCTTGAAGGCGGGGTGTTTGTAATTGGCAGGGTCGAAAAACATGAAGCCGCTCAGGTGCCCAACATCAGGCCGTGCAAGCCGGGGTGGCTGTGCAAAAAGTCTTGGGCGCTGATGCGTTTGCCACCAGGCAGCTGCACTTGGAGGATGAGCAACACGCCTTGGCCGGTGGCCACCAGCAGCTGGTCGGCCTGGGCTTGCACAACGGTGCCGGGGGTGGCTAAAGCCAGCGCAGCATCCAATGGGTTTTGCAGCACGGTGCCGGGTGCAGTGGCGCTTGGGCCCAGACCTGCATCGTGTGCAGGCCGTTCAGCCGCCACCTGCGCCGACCAAATCTTCAAGACTTGGCCGCGCAGCAAGGTGTGCGCCCCCGGAAACGGATCGAAGGCGCGGATGCGTTGCGACAACTGCATGGCCGGCAAGGACCAATCGATCAAGGCCTCGTCTTTCAAAATTTTCGCGGCGTAGCAAGCTCCTTGGGTGGGTTGTGGCGTGGCTTTCAACGCTGACAACTCGGCCAAGGTTTGCACCACCAGCCCTGCACCCAGTGCGGCGAGTTTGTCGTGCAGCGTGCTGCTGGTGTCGTCAGGCGCGAT
Source organism: uncultured Burkholderiales bacterium (assembly GCA_937891045.1). The sequence goes on from CALBEV010000099.1 coordinate 9,426, forward strand.
TGGCAAGGCTTCGCGCAGCAAAACCGCACCCGTGTCCAAGCCTTCGTCCATCTGCATGATGCACACACCCGTCTCTGCGTCCCCGGCTTCGATGGCGCGTTGGATCGGCGCGGCCCCGCGCCAGCGCGGCAACAAAGACGCATGGATGTTCAAGCAGCCCAAAGGCAGGCTTTGCAAAGTCCAGGCAGGCAGCAGCAAACCATAGGCCACCACCACCATCAGCTCAGCTTGTGCAGCAGCGATGGCTTGTTGCGCTTGCAAAGCTTCGTCGGGGTGTTTGCCGTCCAGGCGCAAGCTGGTCGGTTGGCACACAGGCATGCCGTGCGTCAAAGCGTATTGCTTCACGGCCGAGGCTTGCAGTTTCATGCCGCGACCGGCGGGGCGATCGGGTTGGGTCAGCACCAGGGCGATGTCATGACCGGCCTGGTGCAATGCGGCCAGCGCCGATTGGGCAAACGCCGGGGTACCGGCGAACACGATGCGCATTTAAGAGCGCTCGGCTTCGCGCTGGGTTTTGAGCAGCTTGCCTTTGATGCGCATGCGTTTGAGCGGCGACAGGTACTCGACAAACACCTTGCCCATCAGGTGGTCCATTTCGTGTTGCAAACACACGGCCAACAAACCGTCGGCCTCGAAGACTTTCATTTCACCGTGCTCGTTCAAGGCTTGCACCTTGACGCGCTCGGCGCGTTCGACGCCGTCGAAGATGCCCGGCACCGACAGACAGCCTTCTTCGTTTTTCACCCGCTCGGGGCTTTGCCACAGCAACTCGGGGTTGATGAGCACCATGGGTTGATCCCGCTCTTCAGAGACATCGAGCACCACCAAACGTTGGTGGAAATCCACTTGGGTGGCGGCCAGGCCCACGCCTTTGGATTCGTACATGGTTTCAATCATGTCGGCAGCCATTTGGCGGATCTGATCGTTTACCTCGGCCACCGGCTTGGCGACGGTGTGCAAACGCGGATCGGGGAAGGAAAGAATGGGGAGTAAAGCCATGGCGATATTGTCGCTTTTTTGAAAACCCCGGGTGCAGTGCCAGCTTCAAAAACAGGAAGCCGCACTGTCACCCAAGTGCCTCGCGTGTTTTTAAGCTGAAGCCTGATTCACTCTCTGTGCACACGCCATGAACGCCTCACTCAGCGCCCGCGCCGCCCGCCTTGACGCCTTGCCCGAATGGGCGTTGTGGCTGCGCCTGTCGCAAACCCCCAGCGTCGGCCCGCAAACCTTGCGCCAACTCTTGCAAGCTTTTGGCTCGGTGCAAGCCGTGCTGGCGCAGTCGCCACAGGCCTTGGAACAAGTGCTCAGCCACGCACAAGTGCAGGCCTTGCAACTTGAGCCGCCCGATTGGCTGGCACTGTGCACCCGCACCCAGGCCTGGCTGTCGCAAGCGGCTGAGGGTGTGCAACACGCGGTCTGGACTTGGGGCGATGCGCAGTACCCGCCGGGATTGTTGGCAGTGGACGACCCGCCGCCTTTGTTGTTTGCCCAAGGTCAACTCGAGCGTTCTTGCAACACCAGCGTAGCCATCGTGGGCAGCCGCAACCCCACCGCGCAAGGCCGCGACAACGCGCGGGCCTTCGCGCACAGTTTGCAAACAGCGGGCTGTTGTGTGGTGTCGGGTTTGGCGCTGGGCATCGATGGCGCGGCGCACCAAGGCGCTTTGCAAGCGGCGAATCCGTTCACCTGCGCCACCATCGCCGTGGTCGGCACCGGCTTGGACCAGGTCTATCCACGCGCCCACCAAGGTTTGGCCCGGCAAGTCGCGCAACACGGTTGGCTGCTGAGTGAATTAACGCCAGGCACACCCGCCATCGCCCACCATTTCCCGCGCCGCAACCGCTTGATTGCTGGTTTGAGCTCGGGTGTCTTGGTGGTCGAAGCCGCGTTGAAGTCGGGCTCACTCATCACCGCCGACATGGCCTTGTCGCAAGGCAAAGAGGTGTTTGCCGTGCCGGGGTCTATTCACTCGGCCTTGT
>CALBEV010000100.1 GCA_937891045.1 uncultured Burkholderiales bacterium
TCGACCGCATACAGTCCATTACAGTCTTGTCGCAGACCTTTCACTTGGTCGAGGGGCAACGCCTGATCGACTATTTGCGCCAACAAGGCGTGGACCCGCAGGCGTTGGCCGAGGGTCGATGAAGAGGACGTTTTCATGAAAATCGCAGAGATCGAAACGCGGGCTGTGTGGGGCCTGTCGGTGCGCACCCGAAACGCCGAAGAGATGCAGGCCGATACGGCGCGAATAGGCCAACTGTGGTCCGACTTTGCCGCGCAGATCGCGCCAAATCTGGCGAAGGGCGCACGGGTGTATGGCGTTTATCACGGCTATGAGTCGGATACCCAGGGGGCCTTTGATGTGCTGGCGGGCTCCGATGCCTTGCCCCCCGCCGCAGGTGATTCACTCGCGCTCACCCGAATTGACATCGCCCCCGGGCCGCATTTGGTGTTTGACGCGCCTGGGGCCATGCCCCAAGCAGTGGTGGATGCCTGGACACGTGTTTGGCGCTACTTTGCCGACCCTTTGTGCCCGCACCAACGGACCTACAGCACAGACTTTGAGTCTTATCCACCTGATGGGCTGAAAGAAATTTTCATCGGTGTGCGGCCATCATGAACTACTGGATCGGTGTGGTCAGCCGCTCGCATGTGCTGCGCGGAGTTGCTGGTGGATTTGCGCAGATGAACCACGGCAAGCAGGCGCCGCTCAATCGCATGAAGGCGGGCGATGGCCTGATTTATTACTCGCCGCGTGAGTCATATCCCGACGGTGCGCCTTTGCAGGCGTTCACGGCCTTGGGGTTCATCCGATCGGGGGAGGTGTATGAATACGACATGACGCCCGACGGCGTGTCAGGCTTTGTGCCTTGGCGCATCGATGTGGACTACCAGCTTGCGCAACCGGTTCCCATCAAGCCCTTGATTGCACAGTTGGAATTCATCACCGACAAAACCCATTGGGGGGCGGTGTTTCGATTTGGTCAGCTCAAGATCAGCGAGGCTGATTTCCGAAAAATCGCAGCGGAGATGGGGTGTGGCCACGCGCCTCAACAGGTTTCGCCGGTTCAGCCAGCGCTGTTTTGATCAAGCCGCCAGCGCCGCCTCAATGTCCTTGGCGATCTTCTCGGGCGAGTCTTGCGGCGCATAGCGCTTGATCACACGCCCATCGCGCCCCACCAAAAACTTGGTGAAGTTCCATTTGATGGCCTTGCTGCCCAAGAGGCCTGGTGCTTCTGCGGTGAGCCATTGGTACAGCGGGTGTGCCTCGTCGCCGTTCACTTTGACCTTGCTCATCATCTGAAAGCTCACGCCGTAGTTCTTTTGGCAGAAGCTGGCAATCTGCGTGTCATCGCCCGGGTCTTGGCTGGCAAACTGGTTGCAGGGAAAGCCCAGCAAGGCCAAGCCTTGGTCCGCGTAGGTTTTGTGCAGTTTTTCCAGTCCGGTGAACTGGGGCGTGAAGCCGCAGGCGCTGGCGGTGTTGACGATCAGCATCACCTGACCCTTGTAGCGCGACAGGGGCACGGTTTGGTTGTCGATGCTTTGGGCTTCGAGGTCGTAGAGGCTCATGGGGTTCGTTTTGTTGGGTGTGGACAGAGGGACATCATGCCAGTGACAGCCCCCGGGTGGGCAGCGCGGTTCAGTTGGCCTTGTGGCCAGGCCCGATGATGGACAGCAAAGCCGCCAGCAAGATCAAGGCCCCGCCGATCACGGTGCGGCTGTCCCAACTGGAGGCACCCAGTATGACGGAAGACACGCTGGCAAACAGCACTTCGGACAGCATGACCAGCGCCGTGGTGTGGGCGGCCAGACGGGCCGCGCCGTATTGCAGCGCCAGGTTGCCCAACAAAAAGGAGAAGCCCAGCAGGGCCACCAGGGGCAGCCAGCTCCAAGCGGGGGCTCCACCAACGGCCACCACGCCGGTGGCCAAACCCAGCAGCGCTGCCAGCGTGGCCATGAGCGCGCCGCCGCCAAACATGGCCAGGGTGCGCGACGCGCTGGGCGCGTCTTTGAGCTTGAGCAGCAAGGCGTTGGTGATGGCAAAAGTCAGCCCGCTGCCAAGGGCCAGCACATCGGCCAGGCTCTCGGGCACAGGCCAGGGCGTGTCGGGGGTTTTGAGCACGATGAACAAACCGGCCAAGGCCAGCGCCAAGCGCAGCAAGGCCATGCCGGTGGGTTTTTCGCCCAAAAGCCACCACGCCACCAGCACAGACCAAGCGGGCATCAGGTAAAAAAGCAGCACCACGCGAACCACATCGCCCACGGTCACGGCCCAGTTGAAGCCCACATTGGTCAAGCCCGAGGCGATCAGCAGCCACCACAAGCCAGGGTGTTGTTGCCAACTGACCAGCTTTCCGCGTCCACCTACCCACAAGGCGAGGCATAGGAAAACAAAGCCATACACCAGCGCCGTGGCCCACAGCGGGTGCAAGCCCAAGGCTTCGAGTTGTTTGAATGGCCACCAGCAAACGCCCCAGACCAGGGCGTTGAAAAGGAGCCCGGTCACAGCCAGGCTTTTGGGAGACGTTGAGCCCATGCGCGGGCGACTTAAGACGCGTCGCCAGGCACTTTGGCAGCGGCCGCGGTGGTCTGCCGCTTACGCCACCAGCGCCAGATCAGCCAGACAATACCGATGCCCAACAGGGCAAAAATGCCGTGTTGGAACTGGCGCAGCACACTGAACATCCAGTCCCAGTTTTGTGCGCCAAAGTAACCCAGATAGACCCAGATCGGGACGCTGATCAACGCGGCAAAACCGTCCATGAAAAAACAGGTGGCAAAACTGACCCGTTGGCTCATGCCAGCCGAAAAGAACACGGGGGTGCGCAGACCGGGCAAAAAGCGCGCTACGAACATGACCCACTTGCCGTATTTTTGAAAAGCATCTTGGGCGCTGACAAAGCGCTCAGGCGTCAGGATTTTGCGAAAACCGGGCAATTGGGAAATGCGTTGGCCATACAAACGCCCCAGCGTGAACATCAGACCGTCACCCACCAATACACCCGCCATGCCCACAGCAAACATGGTGTGGACATCGGCATGGCCCAGCCCAGCGATCACGCCACCGGTGACCAAGGTCACGTCCTCGGGGATGGGCACACCAAAACCACAGACCAAGAGCATCACGAACACAGCCAAATAGCCGTATTCGGTAAAGATGGGCATCAGAAACTCAAAAACTTCCATGGATTTCAAAGTTTGGCAGTGCAAAACCCTGGGGGCGAAATGCAGAGGGTTAGCAGGTTGCGGGCCAGTGTAAAGCATTTGTAAGTCCCTTCCAGAGGCGGGTCAGGTGGGTATTCCCGATGGCATGAACCCGGTCCGGAGCGGGGTGTCACAGAACCTCGCCGGCACTTGACCGCGCACATTGCTGGCACACTTGGAGCCCTGTTTTGCAAGTCTTGAACCCATGCCCCGTCCCATCCAAGCCACCATCCACCCCTCAGCGCTGCGGCACAACCTGTCCTGCGCCCGCCAAGCGGCCCCTGACGCGCAGGCTTGGGCGGTGGTCAAGGCCAACGCCTACGGGCACGGCATCGAGCGGGTGTTTGACGGCTTGCGCGGGGCCGACGGCTTTGCTCTGCTGGACTTGGCCGAGGCACAGCGGGTACGCGCTTTGGGCTGGCGTGGCCCTATTTTGTTGCTGGAGGGCGCGTTTGATGCCCGAGATTTGGAGCTGTGTTCGCGCCTG
>CALBEV010000101.1 GCA_937891045.1 uncultured Burkholderiales bacterium
GGCCAGACCGGCGATTTCGACGAGAACATCGTCAAAGGGGCGCGAAACTTCTTCACCCCGGGTGTAAGGCACCACGCAATAGCTGCAGTATTTGCTGCAACCTTCCATGATCGACACAAAGGCCGTGGCACCGTCCACCTTGGCCGGTGGCAAGTGGTCGAATTTTTCAATCTCGGGAAAACTGATGTCCACCTGCGGGCGCTGCTTGCGCTCGCGCTCATTCAGCAACTCGGGCAGGCGGTGCAGGGTTTGCGGACCAAACACCACGTCCACATACGGGGCACGCTTGATGATCTCGGCGCCTTCTTGGCTGGCCACGCAGCCACCCACGCCAATCAAAACGCCCTTGGCTTTCAGGTGCTGCACCCGGCCCAGATCGCTGAACACCTTTTCTTGCGCCTTCTCGCGCACCGAGCAGGTGTTGAACAAAATCAGATCGGCCTCGTCCACGTTTTGTGTGGGCACGTAGCCTTGGGCCGCGCCCAGCACATCGGCCATCTTGTCCGAGTCGTACTCGTTCATCTGGCAGCCAAAGGTTTTGATGAAGACCTTCTTGCTCATGCAGCCTCCACGGATGCAAGGGAGGTGATGAAGTCAAGGCAAAGCAAAGCACGCCAAAGTAAAGCACGCCCAGAAAGGGCCAAAGTGCAGCGGTTCATGGTGTAGATCCAGAGGCTGTTGAGGGAAAGCGCTTGGGGCGCTGGGGAGGGTGGATTATCGCAGCTGAAAGTAGGCGTAGACCAATGCGGCCAAGGCCACCGTGCCCCAGCCCAGCCATTCCATGAAGGGGCGCAGCTTGGGCTCCATGGCGGGCCAAAGCGGCCCATCAGCCAGCCGACCAAAAAGAAGCGGCCGCCACGGCCAATGAAAGAGGCCAGGACAAAGGGCAAGAGCGGCATGGCCATGCTGCCGGCTGCGATGGTGAAGGCTTTGTAGGGGATGGGCGAGAAGCCCGCCAGCAGCACCGCCCAAAATCCCCAGTCCACAAACCAGGCTTTGGCCAACTCGATCTTGGGTGCCCAACCGGCTTGCGTGACCCAGGGCATGACGGCATCAATGGCCCAAACGCCAATGGCATAACCCAGTGCGCCACCGGCCACCGAGGCCAGCGTGGTGATCAAGGCAAAGCGGAACCAACGCTGGGGCTGGGCCACGCACATGGGTGCCAGCATCACGTCGGGCGGGACCGGGAAGAACGAAGACTCTGCAAAGCTGATACCGCCCAAAAACCAGGGGGCCTTGGGGTGACGACTCCACAGCATCACGCGGTCATACAGTGCGCCAAACAATTTCACGTTGCATCCTCGGGTCTTGCCGCATGGGCGAAGCCCGCATTATCCGGTTTGGGACCCATCAGGCGGAGGTGACATGGGGCGGTTTCGGCCTGAAAAACATCGGATACGCCCGTTGCACCGTCGGGCTGTCATAGGCCCAGCTGTGGCATTGGCCCAAGTGGAAGGGCGCTTGGGTGACTTCGGGCTGCGGCTGGCCGGCAGCATCGCGTCGGTGCCATTGGCCTGCGGGCAGGGTTTGGTAAGCGGCCGTGGCCATGTTGAACAGCATTTCGCGAAGGTGGGTGCAGCCTTGGGTGCCGCCCACATGCTCGTTGATGACCTTGCGCCAGCCCGGGCCCATGGTGCAGCCGATCAGTTTGTGCATGCCGTGGGGTGCGCCCGCGCATTCGGGGTGGGGGATGTCGTCCATCGCGGTCACGATGTCCTGGATGACCATTTTGTTGTTCAGCGTGACGCGGATTTTCAGCCCGTGGATCGGCTCATTGGCCGGGAAGGGGCGCTCGTTGGGCACCTGAAAGCCATAGGTTTTCACGTCGGTCAGTTCGGCTTCGATGTCCCACAGGCCGTCGTCGCGGTCGTAGCCTTGGTACACCACGGTTCGCGTATGTGACAGTTTACGGGGTGAGGGG
>CALBEV010000102.1 GCA_937891045.1 uncultured Burkholderiales bacterium
CCATTTGCAAATGGGCAATCCCGCCCATGCCCGAAGAGGCATAGTCGTAGCGGTTGGGCTGGGCTCGCAACACCTTCAACAAACCCGCCATGTCCTTGGCTGGAAAGGAAGCATGTACTGCCAAGACATTGGGCGTGGCCAGCATGTTGATGATGGGCGTGAAATCTGTCAGGGGGTTGTAGGGCACACGCGGATTGATGGCCGGATTGGTGGCCGCGCTTGAGAGCGTGGTCAAGCCCAAGGTGTAGCCATCAGGTGCGGCTCGCGCCAACTCGGCTGCGCCCACGACACCGCCGCCACCGGCTTTGTGGACCACCACCACAGTTTGCCCCAGCACCTTGCCCAAAGGCTCGGCCACGGTGCGGGCAAACAGGTCGGTGGAGCCGCCGGGTGCAAAAGGCACCCAAAGTTGAATCGGTTTGCTGGGGAAAGTTTGGGCTGAAGCAGTGTTGAACATCACACAACACCACAACACAACCCATGCCCTGAAAGGATGTTTGCGCGGCTTGGTCCGCACAGACCACAAGTTCAGAAGACGTGAAGCCATTCCATACCTCCCTCGAAGCTGCTGCTTCTTTGTCACACCACCACCGGTTCGGGTTCGAGCCTTATGCCAAAGCGCTCATAGACACTGGTTTGAATCGCTTTGGCCAAGGTCATCACCTCGCCACCGGTGCACGGGTTGCTGCGCCCGCCTTTATTGACAATCACCAAAGCCTGGCGCTCGTAGACCGCCGCGTTACCGACGGATTTGCCGCGCCAGCCGCAGGCGTCGATCAACCAACCGGCGGCGAGTTTGATGCGGCCATCTGACAGGTGGTAATGCACCAATTTCGGTTCGCGGGCGATGATGTCGGCGCATTGCTCGGGCGAGACGGTGGGGTTTTTGAAGAAGCTGCCAGCGCTGCCCAGATGCTCGGGGTCGGGCAGCTTGGCGCGGCGAATCTCGCAGACCCAGTCAAACACCTGCTGCGGCGTTGGTTGGGCCACGCCGTAATGCGCTTGTTTTTTGGTCAGATCAAGATAGCTCACATCGCACTGCCATTTCTTGGGCAAGCGAAACCGCACCTGCGTGATGATTGCGCGGCCCAACAGGCCGAGGTCGCGGCTGTCGGTGGCAGCGTGTTTGAACACCGAGTCGCGGTAGCCGAAGGCGCATTGCGCGGCATGCAAGGTGAAGCTTTGGCCGGTTTGGAGGTCCACTGCGTCCAAAGACTCGAAACGGTCTTGCAGCTCGACGCCATAAGCGCCGATGTTTTGCACCGGCGAGGCCCCTACCGAGCCGGGAATCAGCGCCAGGTTTTCCAAGCCGGGCCAGCCTTGCGCCAGCGTCCATACCACAAACTCGTGCCAGTTCTCGCCCGCTGCGGCTTGCACCACCCAGGCTTTGTCGTCTTCGGAGACCAGCTGCTTGCCCATCAATTCGATTTTCAACACCAAGGGTTTCACGTCGCCCGTGATAACGATGTTGCTGCCGCCGCCCAGCAAAAAATGCGGCTCGTGGCGCTCGGGGCTGGCGAGGAAGGCTTGCACATCGGCGACGCTGGTCAGGCGCAGCAAACGCTCGGCGCGGGCGGCGATGCCAAAGCTGTTGTGGGGTTGCAGCGGGACGTTGCGCTCAATAATCATGTGAGAATTGTCGCACCCTGAACTTCTGAGCCTGCAACCATGCCCTCTTTTGATACCGTTTGTGAAGCCGACGTGGTGGAAGTGAAAAATGCGGTGGAGAACACCGCCAAAGAAATCGGCACCCGCTTCGATTTCAAAGGCACGTCGGCTGCCATCGAGCTCAAAGACAAAGACATCACCTTGATTGGCGACAGCGATTTCCAGCTGCAGCAAATCGACGACATCCTGCGCAACAAACTGGCCAAGCGTAGCGTGGATGTGCGGTTCCTAGACAAGGGCGATGTGCAAAAAATCGGCGGCGACAAGGTCAAGCAGGTGGTGAAGGTGCGCGAGGGTATTGCCAGCGAGGACGCCAAGAAGATTCAGCGGCTGATCAAAGACAGCAAGCTGAAGGTGCAGGCGGCGATTCAGGGCGAGTCGGTGCGGGTGACGGGTGCCAAGCGCGACGACTTGCAAGCGGCCATGGCGCTGATCCGCAAAGACATGACCGACCTTCCCCTCACTTTTGACAATTTCCGCGATTAGCAATTGGGGTCAGATTCCAATTGTTCAATTAATTGGAATCTGACCCCAATTTCTGGCCGCCAATGCGGCTTTCTTCACCGCGCATCAGCTTGGCGATATTGCCCTGGTGCCGCCACACCAAAATGGCGCTCATGACAACGGCGGCCAGCAGCACGAAGTCGTCGGCATACCAAGCCACGCGGTGGCCAAGGAAATAGTAAGCGGGCGCAAACACCGCGCTGGCCAACGCCGCCAAAGACGAGTAGCGCGAGAAGAACGCCACGATCAACCAAGTGGCGAAGGTGGCCAGCCCCAAAAAGGGCTCGATGCCAAACAACACGCCCGCCGCCGTGGCCACGCCCTTGCCGCCTTGGAAGCGGAAGAACACCGGCCACACATGACCGGCAAATGCCGCCAGCGCCACCAGAGCCACACTGCCCTGGCCCAAACCGTAGGCCGCGCCAAACTGCACCACGGCATACACCGGCAACCAGCCTTTCACGCCATCCAGCAGCAAGGTGAGCAAAGCCGCCAGTTTGTTACCTGAACGCAGCACGTTGGTGGCCCCGGGGTTGTGGCTGCCATAAGAGCGCGGGTCGCTCAGGCCCATGACGCGGCTGACCACCACCGCAAACGACACCGAGCCAATCAGGTAGGCCAGCACCGTGGCCAACAGCGGGTGCAGCAATTCAAGCGGGATGTTCATGCTTCAAATCGCAGGGTCGCGCAGGTCCCAACGGATGGCGTCGATGGCCGCCAACACCTCGGGCGAGAGCTGGGTGCCCCAGGCGTTCAAGTCTTCGTCAAGCTGCGCCACCGAGGTCACGCCAATGATGGTGCTGGCGACACGCCAGTTGGTGTAGCAAAACGCCAGCGCCAGCTGCGTGGGCGTCATGCCGTTGGCGCGGGCCAAGGCGTTGTAGCGGCGCGATGCTTCCAGCGCTTCGGGGCGGCCCCAGCGCTGCTTGCGCATGCTTTCGTATTTGGCGATGCGGGCTTCTTTGGGCGCATCGGGGCCGGTGATGCCGGAGGCGTCGTACTTGCCGGTCAACAGGCCAAAACCCAGCGGCGAATAGGCCAACAAGGACACGTCCAAGCGGTGCATGGTCTCGTCCAAACCGTTGTCCAAAATCCGGTTCACCAAGCAATACACGTTTTGCACGGCGGCGATGCGCGGCAGGTTGTGTTGCTCGGCCAAGCGCACAAACTCATGCACACCATAAGAGGTTTCATTCGACAAACCGATGTAGCGCACCTTGCCGGCTTTCACCAACTTGCTCATGGCGTCGAGCTGTTCGTGGATCGAGGTGACCGTGCGTTCTTTGCTGGGCTCGTAGTACATCGCGCCGAAGATGGGCGCGTGGCGCTCGGGCCAGTGAATTTGATACAGGTCGATGACGTCGGTTTTCAGGCGCTTCAGGCTGGCGTCACACGAGGCCAGGATGTCGGCGGCGGTCATGCCGTCGCCACTGCGCACCCACGGCATGCCGCGTGACGGGCCGGCCACTTTGGTGGCGAGCACCATTTTTTGGCGCATCCCTGGGCGCTTGGACAGCCAGTTGCCGATGTAGGTTTCGGTGAAACCATAGGTGTCGGCGGTGGGCGGCACCGCGTACATCTCGGCGGTGTCGAAGAAATTCACGCCCCGCTCGATGCTGTGGTCCATGATGGTGTGGCTGGTCGCTTCGTCCACCTGCTGACCGAAAGTCATGGTGCCCAGGCAAATGGGGGTGACGTGCAAATCGCTTTGGCCCAAGCGAAGAGGGGTGAGGCTGAGTGTGTTCATGGGGCGGAGTTTAAGCGGCGCGGGCTGGCATAGGCGCGACAGGGGTTGGGGCGGCTTTGCATGAGAATGCGCCCATCTGATGACGCCGCTTCAATTGAAAGACACGCCAACATGAACCACCCTTCTCCCCCTACCGCCATCGTCACCGGGGCCGCTCGCGGCATCGGCCTGGCCACCACGCAGCTTTTCTTGGCCAAGGGCTACCAAGTGGCCATGGTCGACCGCGACACCGAGGAGTTGCACCGCGCCGCCCAAGGCTTGCAACACGTGTTGCCCGTGGACTGCGATGTGTCCGACGAACAGCAAGTGGCAGACATGGTGCGCACGGTGCAGGGCTGGTCCGGGCGCATTGACGCGCTGGTGAACAACGCGGGTGTGGCCGACTTTGGGCCGATTGAAGAAACCACGTTCGCGCGTTGGCAAGCCGTGATGCGCACCAACTTGGATGGCGTGTTTTTGTGCTCGCAAGCGGTCATCCCAGCGCTGCGCCAAAGCCAAGGCAGCATCGTCAACATCGCGTCCATCTCGGGCCTGCGTGCCTCCACCCTGCGCGTGGCCTACGGCACCTCCAAAGCCGCCGTCATCCAACTCAGCAAACAACAAGCGGTGGAATTGGGCGAACACGGCATTCGGGTCAATTGCGTGGCGCCCGGCCCCGTGCGAACCAAGCTCGCCATGGCGGTGCACAGCCCGGAGATCATCAACGCCTACCACGACGCCATTCCGCTCAACCGCTATGGCAGCGAGGCCGAAATTGCGCGTGTGATTGTGTTTTTGGCCTCCGCCGAGGCCAGCTACCTCACTGGCCAGGTGGTGGCGGTGGACGGTGGGTTTGAGGCGACAGGGGTGGGGTTGCCGGCGTTGAGAACATGACTTCAAACTTCCCGCTGCTTTAGGACGTCGAGCCTAGATTCACAGCTTTGTGAAGTAGTTCCCTTTTAACAAAAAATCACTCATTTCAAACTGCATTCATCTAGCATCAGATGAATGACAACCTCGACCATCTGGAAATTTCTTTGTTACCGCAACGGGTCGGGAAGAAACCAGATTTATCCTCAGCTGAGGGCGTTGTCCAAGCAGGGCACGATGAACCTGCGGCGAACCTTGGAACACCTGCGTGTCAAAGCGCCAAGCGCATGGGATCGACCACAAGCCAGTCCGATAGGAAATCACATATATGTGATACGCTTCAAAGATGAAAACCGCTCACAGCACCGGCTGTTTGGGCACCATGAATCCCTGTACGGCGAGTTTGTGATCACGCTTTGCGGCTTGGAAAAGGATGGCAACTATGCGCCCCCAAATTACCTCACCACATGTCTTCGCAGGCAATGCGAATGTTTGGCCCACCCAGGAACGCACAAATGCGCTTGCCTGGAACACTGCGATGCCCTTTTCCCCAGCTGGCAACCTCAGTTCAAGCCTGAGCCGCGACTGGATGCAAGACCACGAAAGTCGTCAGGCCTACATGGTCGCAAGCGTTGAACAAGACATCGCTTGGCAAGTTCGCATCAACCGGGAGCGGCGTGGTTGGACACAAACCCAACTCGCCCAGAAGATTGGCACCAGACAGTCCGCCATTGCCCGCATCGAAGACCCCACCTACGGCAAAGTGTCGCTGGTCACCCTGACGAAACTGGCCGAGGTGTTCGATTGCGCTTTGATGCTGCGTTTGGTTGGTTTTGAAAAGTTCGCCGATGAAACCGAAGATCTGCGTGAAGACAGTCTCTTTGTCCAACCATTCGAGGAAGCCCATGGCCCATGACATGCAAGAAACCAATATTCAGCAAGCTTTGAACACGCCACATGGGCTGTTTGTGGTGGATACCGTCTTGAAAACCAAGTCTGACGGCCAACAAGTACAGCTGAGCTTGGGCTGGGAAGCGCCCAACCAAGCCATCAACCCGGTAGCAACGCTGGTCATGTCCTCAGACTTTGCTGCGGAGCTTGCAAAGGCCTTGGCAGCGGCTTCCAAACCACTCAAGAAATTGCGTTGAGAAATTAAGTTTGGAACGATGTTCAAAGACAGGGTATTTGGCATTGCGCCAGCAGAGACACCGGGCCGTTTGAGGCGGCGGCCCTGCAAGTAATCAACCCTTGGGCGGTTTGACCCCTTGAAGGCTTGGTGTTTTCAAAAGCTTGGCCCGCTCTTCCTCCCTCAACCTCAACACCCTGCGCTGCACCTTGCCCGTCGTGGTCATCGGCAAGGCCTCGATGAATTCAATGTCTTTCGGGTATTCATAGGGCGCCAGCAGGCCGCGTACATGCTGTTGCAACTCAGCCACCAAACCATCTGTCGGCTTAAAACCCGCCGCCAACACCACATACGCTTTCACCAGGTTGCCGCGCTCGGCATCGGGCTTGGGCACCACGGCGGCGTTGGCCACAGCGTGATGCTTCACCAAGCAGTTTTCAATTTCGCTGGGGCCAATGCGGTACCCCGCCGACTTGAACACATCGTCGGCGCGGCCCTGGTACCAGAGGTAACCGTCGGCGTCGCGGGTGGCCAGGTCGCCGGTGCGGCACCAGTCGCCGCTGAATTTGGCGGCGGTGGCCTCGGGCTGGCCCCAGTAGCCCAGGAAAAAAATCGGGTCGGGGTCGCCGTGCACATCAAGGCGGTGCAAGGCCACATCGCCGGGCACACCCACAGCGCATTCTTGGCCTTCGTCGTCAATCACCGCCACCCGGTGCCCGGGGTAGGCGCGGCCCATGCTGCCGGGCTTGGCAGGCCAACCCACGCCGCTGTCAGTCTCGCCATTCATGGCGCAGTTGCCAACGATGTAATTCACCTCGGTTTGGCCAAACATCTCGTTCACGGTCACGCCCAGCTCTTGTTGGCAGTAGTTGAAAACAGCGTCGCCCACCGCCTCACCGGCGCTCATGATGGCTTGCAAGTCGAGTTGAAACCGCGTGCTGGGGTGCGGGTAGGCCTTCATCATGGCCTTCAATGCGGTGGGGAACAAAAACGTGTGGGTGACGCGGTGTTGCTGCATCAGGCCAAAGGCCAAGTCGGCTGAAAACCGCCCCGCCAAAGCGACGATGGGCCGCCCAAAATACAGGCTGGGCAACAAGGCGTCCATCAGGCCGCCGGTCCAGGTCCAATCGGCGGGCGACCACATCACGGCGTGGCTGCCCAAGGGCAACGCGTTGTCATCCTCCGGCGACGGGCCACTGGGCGCAAAACCAAACCAATTCTGGCTGCACACAAACCCGCTCAGGTTGCCGATCAATGCGCGGTGCGGAATGAGAGCGCCCTTGGGCGGGCCGGTGGTGCCGCTGGTGTAAATCAACACCGCGGGGTCGTTGGCCAAGGTGTCGGCCATGGGCCAAGCTTTGGCCTGCATGTGCCAGGGCATGTCGTCCACGTTCAGCAGGGTTTGCAATTCGGGGCAGTCGGCTTGCAAGGCCTGCACCGTGGCGGCAGAAACATGGTCCACCACCGCCAGCACGGCTTTCGCATCTTGCAAGCGAAACAACAAAGCCTCGGGGCCAAAGAGTTGCGACAAGGGCATGACCACCGCGCCCATTTGCCACAGCGCCATGTAGGCCACGGCGGTTTCGAACCGCTGGGGCAGCACCACGGCCACGCGGTCACCGCGCTGCACGCCTAAAGCGGCCAGTTGCTGGCTCATGGCGTTGGCCCCGGCTTGCAATTGGGCAAAGCTGTGGTGGCGTGCAGGTCCATCGGCTTGGTGGCTGATGACGGCCACGCCCTGGCCGTTGTCGTGCGTGGCCCAGCGCTTGGCGCACAACTGCGCGATGTTCATTTGACGCGGGACCTGCCAGCGAAACTGCCGCAGCATGGCTGCGTGGTGGTCTAGAGCCTGAGGCTTCATGCGAGACGTCCTTATGATCGACGGAATGTACCAAGTCCAACGCCAGGCCATCAGCCGATTTATTCCCCTGCGTCACCTTCAATACCATGTGCGCGAATGGGGCAGCCCCAATACCCACCAACCCACACTCTTCATGGTGCATGGTTGGATGGATGTGGGCGCATCGTTTCAATTCGTCATTGACGCCTTGGCCGAGGAGCGTCACATCGTGGCGCCCGATTGGCGCGGCTATGGCCTGACCCACCCCGGCGAAGTGGACAACTTCTGGTTTCCCGATTACTTGGCCGACCTGGATGCGTTGATCGACCACTACCAAACCGAGGGCGAAATCGACCTGCTGGGCCACAGCATGGGCGGCAACGTGGTGATGCAATACGCGGGTATTCGGCCCACGCGGATTCGCCGCCTCATCAACCTCGAAGGCTTTGGTTTGGCCGCGACCAAACCCGAACAAGCCCCCACCCGCTACGCCCAATGGATGGACGAGATGAAGGCCTTGCGCGTGGGTGAGAAAGCCCTGCGCAGCTACCCCAGTGCCGAGGCGGTGGCCCAGCGCTTGATGAAAACCAATCCGCGTTTGGACGCCCACAAAGCTGCATGGCTGGCCCAGCATTGGGCCAAGCCCAACGCCCAAGGCGAATGGGAGATCTTGGGTCACGCCGCGCACAAAGTGACGAACGCCAATTTGTTTCGGGTGGAAGAAATTTTGGCGATGTACGAGCGCATCACCGCACCCGTGCTCAACGTGGAAGCCAGCGACAACAGCCTGGACACCTGGTGGAAAGGACGCTTCACGTTGGCCGAGTACCACCAGCGGATTCAGTCGGTGAAAACCCTGCGCACCGTGGTCATCGAGGATGCTGGCCACATGATGCACCACGACCAACCCGCCGTGTTGGCGCAGCACATTGAAGCGTTCTTGAACCAAGCATGACGCAAACCGATGTGCTGATCATCGGCGCGGGGGCCGCCGGTTTGTTTTGCGCGGGGGTGGCGGCACAACAAGGTTTGCAGGTGCTGCTGCTGGACCACAGCCCCAAGGTGGCTGAAAAAATCCGCATCTCGGGGGGCGGTCGCGCCAACTTCACCAACAAAGACATCGACCCCCGTTCGCCGCACAAGCATTTTTTGGGCGAGAACCCGCAGTTCGCCCGCAGCGCCTTGAGCCGTTACACCGCCGCCGATTTCACCGCGCTCATGCACAAGCACGGCATCGCTTTCCACGAAAAACACAAGGGCCAGTTGTTTTGCGACCGCAGTGCGCAAGACCTGATCGACATGCTGCTGCGCGAATGCGAGGCCGGTGCCATGGGCGGCAAAGTCACGCGTTGGCAGCCGTGCAGTCTGCAAAGCTTGCAGTTCAGCGATGCCACAGCCCATGGCTACACCGCGCAAACCAGCCAAGGCGAGGTGCAAGCCCAGGCGGTGGTGGTGGCCAGCGGCGGCTTGTCGATTCCGAAAATTGGCGCCACCGACCTGGGCTTTCGCTTGGCCCAGCAGTTTGGTTTGAAGGTGGTGACGCCGCGTCCGGCCTTGGTGCCGCCACCTTTAACGCCGCCGATTGGCAGCCCTTTGCGGCCTTGGCCGGTTTGTCCTTGCCCGTGGACATCAGCACCGGCAGCGGCAAGCACCGCTCTGTGTTCGAGGAGGATTTGCTGTTCACCCACCGCGGTTTGTCGGGGCCAGCGGTCCTGCAAATTTCAAGTTATTGGCAGCCAGGAACGCCTATCCAGCTGAATTTGTTGCCGCAAACCGACTTGGACGAGGCCTTGCTGGCCGCCAAACAGCAGTCCAAAAAGCAGCTGGCCAACGCCCTCACCGCCTGGCTGCCGCAGCGTTTGGCCGACACCTGGGTGGCGCAAAACAGCGCCTGGCAACGCGCCCTGCCCGACACACCCGACAAAGCCCTTCACCAACTGGCGCAAGCCTTGAGCCAGTGGACCCTGACGCCTGCTGGCACCGAGGGCTATGCCAAAGCCGAGGTCACCGCGGGCGGCGTGGACACCCAAGCGCTGTCCCAGCAGACTTTGGAATCGCGCCAGCCGGGGCTGTATTTCATAGGGGAAGTGGTCGATATCACCGGCTGGCTGGGCGGCTACAACTTCCAATGGGCCTGGTCCAGCGCCCATGCCTGTGCCCTTGGCTTGGCCCAGCGGCTTAAAACGCTATAATTTAGAGCTTGATTACGGCCACCCCCCGACAGCCACAACCCGTTGGGAACCACCGCCGCCACGGTTTTGAAGTCCGATCTTCTTCTTTTCCAAGGTGTGCACATTTTGAAAATTGTTGTCAATGACCACCATCCGTGTAAAAGAAAACGAACCCTTTGACGTGGCCCTGCGCCGCTTCAAGCGCACCATCGAAAAATTGGGCTTGCTCACCGACTTGCGTGCCCGCGAGTTCTACGAGAAACCCACTGCCGAGCGCAAACGCAAAAAAGCAGCTGCCGTCAAACGCCACTACAAGCGCGTTCGCAGCATGCAGTTGCCAAAAAAACTGTACTGATCCCGACGCAAGCATTGGCTTGATCAGGCTCGCCCGGCCCGTCCGTGCGGGCCTTCTTACTTGAGGAGCACAGCATGGCGCTGAAAGACCAAATCACCGAAGACATGAAAACCGCGATGCGGGCCAAGGACAGCGTGCGCTTGGGCACCATCCGCCTGCTGCAAGCGGCGATGAAGCAAAAAGAAGTGGACGAGCGCATCGAGCTTGACGATGTGGCGGTGATCGCCATCGTCGACAAACTCATCAAGCAACGCAAAGACTCGGTGGCCGCCTACCTGAGTGCCCAACGCCAAGACCTGGCCGATGTGGAAACCGCTGAAATTGGCGTGCTCGAGGTGTATTTGCCAAAGCGTTTGAGTGCCGAAGAAATCCAAGCCGAAGTCGCCGCCATCGTGGCCGAGGTGGGTGCCGCTGGCCCCGGCGACATGGGCAAGGTCATGGGTGCGGTGAAAACCCGTTTGGCTGGCAAAGCCGACATGGGCTTGGTGAGTGCCGCTGTGAAAGCCGCATTGGCGGGTTGATAGCGCCGCTTTTAAAAGCCGCTTGACTGGGGCGGCTGTCGCCTGTCAGCCCTGCCCCAGAAGACACAGGTGTTTCAACACCACGCGCCGTAGCGGCGGGTTTCCCAATCGGTCACGGCAGCCTGCCACTCAAGCCACTCCTGCTGCTTGACCGCTTCATACACTTCTGAAAAAGCCGACCCCATGGCCTGGCGCAAGCCTTGGTCTTGGCCAAAGGCTTGCAGGGCTTGGCCCAAATCGGCGGGCAAGCGGCGCAGTTGGTGCAGCTGTTGCAGCTCAACAGGCATCTGATACAAATCTTCGTCCAGGGGTGCGGGTGGGGTCATGGCCCCGTCGATGCCCAACAAGCCAGCACTCAGCGTGGCCGCCAAGGCAGCGTAGACGTTGGCGCTGGGGTCGGGCAAGCGCCACTCCACCCGGCCAGCGACGCTGCGCACCAAGGCGGTTCGGTTGTTGTCACCCCAAGCAATCAGGTTGGGCGACCAGGTGGTGCCTGATTGCGACTGGGTGGCCGCCAAGCGCTTGTAGCTGTTGACGCTGGGGACACACACTGCGGCCAAGGCAGGCGCATGGTGCAACAAGCCCGCTACAAACTGCTGGCCTTGCAATGACAAGCCATGCCGCCCCAAGGGGTCGGCCAGCACGGCCCGGCCTTGGGCATCGGTGAGCGAGAGGTGAAAGTGCAAGCCGCTGCCCGGGGCATGGGCAAAGGGTTTGGGCATGCCTGAAAACACCATACCGTGTTGTTCGGTGATGGCTTGCGCGGTCATTTTGAACAGCATGTAGCGGTCGGCTGCAGCCAACATCTCGTCAAAACCATAGTTCACTTCCCACTGGCCGTTGGCGTCCTCGTGGTCGATTTGCAGCAGCTGAAAATCCAGCGCCAGCAGTTGACTGCGCAGGCTCTCGAGCCAAGCGGCTTGGCGTTGCATCACCGCCAAGTCGTAGGACGGCTTGGCTTGCACATCGCTGGGGTCGGCCGGTTTCAAGCCTTCGGCCCTGTCCTTGTCAAACACAAAAAACTCGGGCTCGATGCCGACCCAGGCGGTCCACCCGCGTGCCTTCAAACCACCCAAGACCGTGGCCAACACTTGGCGCGAACAGGTGTTGAGCGGCTGGCCACCGGCAAAGCCGCTGCATACCGCACGGGCCACACCGGGCCACCACGGCAGGGCTTGCAGGCTGTGGGCTTCGATGCGGCCAAAGTATTCCGAGCGCGGCCCCATGCGCGGCAAGCCCGTGCCCCAAATCGAGGGGCCACTGAAACCTGCGCCTTCATCGATGAGTTGCTGCACATGGACCAAGGGCACCAATTTGCCTCGGGCCTGGCCCAAGATGTCGGTGAACTGCGCCAGCACCGTGTGCACACCTTGGGTGCGCAGTTGTTGCAGGCGTTCTTCCATTGAAAAAGAGCTGTTAGACATGGTTGATCGGGTGATGTTGGGAACTTTCCAAGGCCGATGGCAGTTAGCGGGAATGTCGACCCTGCGATTGTGCCTTTGAAAACAGTGGTTTTAATTCTGCCTAAAATCGCCCCAGCAGTTGCACTTTCACCAGTGCGTTATTCAACCACTTGACTACGCCATGACCGTGACCGACAACACCACCTTTTTGCGCATTGATCACATCACCAAACGATTTGGCGAGACCGTTGCTGTCAACGACGTCAGCCTCAATATCGAGCGCGGTGAAATCTTCGCCCTGCTGGGCTCCTCTGGTTGCGGCAAGTCCACCTTGTTGCGCATGTTGTCTGGCTTTGAAAACCCCAGCAGCGGACGGGTTTGGCTTGATGGCAAGGATGTGACTGATTTGCCCCCGTATGAGCGACAGATGAACATGATGTTTCAATCTTATGCGCTGTTTCCACACATGAATGTCTGGGAAAACGTGGCCTTTGGCTTGAAACGCGATGGCGTGGGTAAGGCCGAAATTGCTCAAAGGGTGGACGCTATCTTGCAACTGGTTCAACTGCAAAAGCTTGCCAAACGCAGTCCTCATCAACTCTCTGGCGGGCAGCAGCAACGCGTGGCCCTGGCCCGCAGTTTGGTCAAGCGTCCGCAATTGTTGATGCTTGATGAACCCTTGGGGGCATTGGACAAAAAACTGCGCGAGCAAACCCAGGTGGAGTTGGTCAACATCATCAAACAAGTGGGCGTGACCTGCGTGATGGTCACGCACGACCAAGACGAGGCCATGACCATGGCCGACCGCATCGCTGTGATGAGTGAGGGCCGTTTTTTGCAGGTAGGTACCCCAAGCGATGTCTACGAGTACCCCAACTGCCGCTTTGTCGCCGACTTTGTGGGCAACGTGAACTTGTTCGACGGTGAATTGACCGAGGACCAACCGGACCATGCCCTCATCACCAGTTCAACCTGTACCTTCCGCATTGGCCATGGTATTTCCGGCCACCTGGGCATGGCGGTCAGCGTGGCTTTGCGCCCCGAAAAAATCAATCTGTCTTTCACCAAACCCAGCATCGATCACAACGCCGTGCATTGCACGGTGCAAAGTTTGTCTTACTTTGGCAGCTACACCAGTTATGCATTGAAGATGGGGAACGGCCTGACGATGCAGACTTGGGTCACCAATGCAGACCGGCACCAAGACCCGATTGAGATCGGTCAACAAGTTTGGGCCCATTGGCAAGACAACGCCATGGTGGTGCTGACCCAGTGAATCAATGTTGGTGAGCCCCCGGCCTGTCGCAGCGCCAAGGCCATCTGCACCAAGCCACTGATCTCAGGCCCCAGCCACCTTCATGCGGTTGATCAGCACCGAACCCACGGTTTTGGCGCCGTAGTTGTAAGTGTCTGCACCCACGGCCTGGATGCCCATCAGCATGTCTTTGAGGTTGCCGGCGATGGTGATTTCTTGCACCGGAAACGCAATTTCGCCCTTCTCAACCCAAAAACCACTGGCTCCGCGTGAATAGTCACCGGTGACGTAGTTCACGCCCTGCCCCATCAGTTCAATGACAAACAAACCGGTGCCGAGTTTTTTTAGCATGGCTTTCAAGTCGTCATCGGCCTGGGTGAGTTTGGAGCTGAGCACCAGGTTGTGCGAGCCACCAGCGTTGCCGGTGGTGCGCATGCCGAGTTTGCGTGCCGAGTAGCTGCTGAGGAAATAACCTTCCACTTGGCCATCGCGAATGACTTGGCGGGCCGAGGTTTTGACACCTTCTTCATCGAACGCAGAACTGCCTTTGCCACGCAGAATGAAAGGGTCTTCGTGCACTTGAATGTGGGCGGGCAGCACTTGGGTGCCCAAGGAGTCCAGTAAAAAACTGCTTTTGCGGTAGAGCGCACCGCCACTCAAAGCGTGCACCAAGCCGCCCAACAAGCCCGCCGCCAAGGGCGACTCGAACAAGACCGGGCAACTGGTGGTGGGGATTTTGCGTCCATGCAAACGGCTCAGGGCGCGTTCTGCGGCATAGCGACCCACGGCTTCAGGCGAGGCCAATTCATTGGCGTGGCGCATCGAGCTGTACCAGTGGTCGCGCTGCATGTCGTCGCCTTTGCCAGCGATGGGTGCCACGGAAATGCTGTGGCGCGAACTGGCGTAGCCGCCACGAAACCCATGCGTGTGGGCGCTGAAGAAATGGCTTTGCTGGGCCGAGACTGCCGCCCCTTCGCTGTTGGTGATGCGTTTGTCCACGCCCATGGCTGCGGCTTCACAGCGCAACGCAATCTCAGCGGTTTGTTCGCTGGTGATGCTCCAGGGGTGGAACAAATCGAGGTCGCGTTGTGCGTGGGCAATCAAATCAGCATCGGGCAAACCAGCCATTGGGTCTTCGGCGGTGAAGCGGGCGATGTCGTAGGCGGCTTGCACCGTGCGTTCAATCGCCGCTTGCGAAAAATCAGAGGTGCTGGCGCTGCCTCGGCGGTTGCCCAGGTAAACCGACACGCCCAAAGACTTGTCGCGGTTGCGTTCGACGTTTTCGAGCTCGCCTTTGCGCACGGACACGCTCAAACCGGTGCCTTCAGAGGCTTCGGCGGCGGCGTTGGTGGCGCCGATTTTTTTGGCATGGGCCAAGGCGCTGTCAACCAAGGCTTCAAATTGGGCGCGGCTGTTGCTAAAACCTGGCAAGGCGGCGGACGAGGATGCGGGGGCGTGAACTGAGTGGGTCATATCGACGGCTATGATACTTGGCCCCCTATAACCTCACACCATGTCCCGCAAACCCACCAAAGGCTATTACGTCAAAGGTCATTTTGTTGCCGAAGGCAGCGATCTCGACTTGGAGCTCAAGCGCGAGCAAAAAGGCCACGATTTATCCAGCAAAACCGACATGAAGCGCGAGAGCACCGAGTTGCAAAAACTGGGTGAAGATTTACTGGAACTGCGCCAAGACGCGATGCTGCAGTTGGTGGCGCAAGAACACGTGCCCGAGGCTTTGCATGAAGCCATCCGCGAGGCGAAAAAAATCACCAACTTCGAAGGCAAGCGCCGTCAAATGCAGTTTGTTGGCAAGCTGATGCGCAAACTCGACGAAGACCAAGTGCAGGCCATTCGTGCCGCGTTGGATGTGCAACACAATGGCGGCGCCGAAGAGACCTTGGCTTTGCACATGGCCGAGCATTGGCGTGACCGCTTGTTGCAAGACGATGCCGCCTTGGCCGAGTGGCTGAGCGCCCACCCTGACACCGACAGCCAGCAACTGCGTGCCTTGGTGCGCCAAGCCCGCAAAGACGGCCTGCCCGACAAAACCGCTGTGTCCCATGGTCAGTTCCCACGCCAAGGCCGGGCCTTCCGCGACATCTTCAAAATCGTGCGCGATCACCTCACCACTTCTGACACACCCCAATCATGACCACGCCCTTAGACACGGTGCGCATTGGCATCGTTTCCATCAGTGACCGCGCCTCGAGTGGCACCTACGAAGACAAAGGCTTGCCCGCCCTGCGCGACTGGCTGGGCCAGGCTCTGCAAAACCCGCTTGCATTCGAGCCACGCCTGATTCCCGATGAACAAACCCTGATCAGCCAAACCTTGGTGGACCTGGTGGAGGCCGGTTGCCATTTGGTGCTGACCACCGGCGGCACGGGTCCTGCCAAACGGGACGTGACACCGGAAGCCACTTTGGCCATTGCCGACAAGGAAATGCCCGGCTTTGGCGAACAAATGCGGCAAATCAGTTTGCGCTTTGTCCCCACCGCGATTTTGTCCAGGCAAGTGGCCGTTATTCGCGGTGAGGCGCTCATCATCAACCTGCCTGGACAGCCGAAGTCGATCACCGAAACTTTGGGCGGCTTGAAGTCCCCGGATGGGCAGGTGTTGGTGGAGGGAATATTTGCCGCCGTGCCGTATTGCATCGACCTGATTGGCGGCCCCTACTTGCAAACCCACGATGGTTTTTGCAAAGCCTTCAGACCGAAATCAGCGTTACGCACTGTGCCAAATGCTGTTTGAGTTTGAACCCCATTGACCCAGACTGGTCATTTTTGATGTTTGAGTCTGGATGTATTGGTGTCAAAAAACATGTCTTGGAAATGCAGGTAAAAGGGTTGTGGCTTGGGGCTTTTGGAAGTGATGAAGCTTTTCTTGGGTTTGTCATCATCCAACACCGCGTGTTGTGGTGAAAATTTCAGATTCTTGAAAACATACTGCTCAACTGACTTCAGAAAGATCAAGAAGTTAGGCACCTTCAGTTGACGAGGCTCTTCACAGGCAAAACGCCAATGGTCGTAGTGTTCATTGGGCTGAAGCAACTGCAACTTGAATTCGAAGTTGTCAATCAACAAGCCGTACTGCTCCACACTGAAAGACAGTTCGCCCAGATAGGTTTCTTCGTCATGTTGAAGCACCATCAGATGGTGTGGGTAAAGCTTTATGAACTGTTCCATGCCAAGCGCGAGCCATTGAAATTATCAAAGGCTATATTTAAACCTCTAAAACCTGTTCAATCGATCAGTTTGTTGAGTTTTTCGATTTCTAAATGGGCAGTTTTTGCCGCTAAATTGGGCTTGCAATCATCTGGATTGGCCGTGCCAGCGGCTATTTTTTCAACAGCTTGCCAGAGCATGACCATTTGTTTCTCTTGCTCTGCGGCATGGTCGATGAGGCCGCGCATGGCTTGGCTCAAAGGGTCGTCGTTTTGCGTCACCCCATAAGCAGAAAAGCCCATTTTGGATGCCACTTCTTCACGCACCGCATCAGACTTGGCTTCGATGATGCGCGCCGGGTTGCCGACTGCAGTAGCCCCTGGGGGCACGGGTTTGGTGACCACCGCATTGCTGCCCACTTTGGCACCATCGCCCACGGTGAAGCCGCCCAATACTTTCGCGCCCGCCCCGATCACCACATCTTTGCCGAGGGTGGGGTGACGCTTGGTGCCTTTGTACAAAGAGGTGCCGCCCAAAGTGACGCCTTGGTAGATGGTGCAGCCGTCGCCAATTTCAGCGGTTTCGCCCACCACCACGCCCATGGCATGGTCGAAAAACACACGCTCGCCAATGACGGCCGCCGGATGGATTTCAATGCCGGTGAAAAAGCGCGAAATGTGTGAGATGAAACGACCCAGCCAGTACAAACCTGCTTGCCAGCAAGCATGGGCCAAGCGGTGAAACAGCAAGGCGTGCAAGCCGGGGTAGCAGGTGAGGACTTCCAGCCAACCGCGGGCAGCGGGGTCGCGGTCGAGGATGGTTTGTGCGTCGGCACGAATTCTTGAAAACATGCAAAGAGTCTAACTTTTTCCCTTGGCCGACTGGCTCATGGCCTTGGCAATCCCGCGCAGGATGTGGACTTCTTCCTCGCTCAAGTCGGCGCGGTTGAACAACTGGTTCAGGCGTGGCATGAGTTTTTTAGGGGCGGCAGGGTCTAGGAATCCAATGTCCACCAAGGACTGTTCCCAGTGCTGCAACATGCCTGCCACTTGGGCGGCATCCGCATGGCTGGGCGTGGCAGTGGTTTCTTGCACCGCATAGCCGCCCAGAGCCAAACGCCATTCGTAAGCCACCACCTGCACCGCACTGGCCAGGTTCAACGAGCCAAAATGCGGGTCGGTGGGAATGCTCAGCGCCACATGGCAGCGGTAAACGTCCTCGTTTTTCATGCCGAAACGCTCAGAGCCGAACAAAAACGCGATGCCGCCCCCCCCCGTGGGGTTTGGCAAGGTGGCGAAATGCTCGCGCGGGGAGCGGGTGGGCGGGCCAAAGTCGCGCGGCGTCATGGCGGTGGCGCACAAATGGGTGATGCCGTCCAAGGCCTCGTCCAAACTGGCCACGATGCGGGCGTTTTCCAACACGTTCAGGGCGCCGCTGGCCCGCTGAATGGTTTCTTCTCGGCGCAGCACATTGGCCCAACGCGGGGCCACCAAGACCAAATCATCAAAGCCCATGACCCGCATGGCGCGGGCGGTGGCGCCAACGTTGCCAGCGTGGCTGGTTTCAAGGAGGATGAAGCGGGTGTGCATGGGTCTAAAATAGCCGAT
Source organism: uncultured Burkholderiales bacterium (assembly GCA_937891045.1). The sequence goes on from CALBEV010000102.1 coordinate 18,214, forward strand.
TGTCGCCGCCCGTCTTACCGGGCGCATTTTTTTGGATCTCCCTCGCCTACTTTGGTGCGTGCTTCACAGCCCGCCACCCCCGCCCATGAATGTTGCTTCCTCTTCTTCCATCCACCCCATGCTCAACGTGGCCATCAAGGCTGCACGTGCTGCGGGCGTCATCATCAACCGGGCGGCGCTGGACGTCGAATCGGTGCGGGTCTCCCAAAAAATGGCCAATGATTTCGTGACCGAGGTCGACCATGCCAGCGAAAACATCATCATCGACACCTTGCTGACCGCCTACCCCGACCACGGCATCTTGGCCGAAGAGTCGGGCCAAACACGCGGCAACCCGAACGCCGAGAACATTTGGATCATCGATCCGCTGGACGGCACTACCAACTTCATCCATGGTTTTCCTTTTTATTGCGTCAGCATTGCCCTGCAAAGCCGTGGCCGCCTCGAACAAGCCGTGGTGTTCGACCCGACCCGCAACGATTTGTTCACCTCCACCCGGGGCCGTGGCGCGTTTTTGAACGACCGACGTTTGCGCGTGAGCAAACGCACCCGCTTGGAAGAATGCCTGATCAGCACCGGCTTTCCGTTTCGCCCCGAAGACGACTACACGGCTTACCTGAAGGTGATGGCCGACATGATGAAACGCACGGCCGGACTGCGCCGCCCCGGTGCGGCGGCACTCGATTTGGCCTATGTGGCCGCCGGGTTTGCCGATGGATTTTTTGAAACCGGCTTGCAACCTTGGGACATGGCGGCAGGCAGTTTGTTGATCACCGAAGCCGGTGGCTTGGTGGGCAATTTCAGCGGCGACGCCGACTGCCTGCACCAGCGGGAATGCATGGCGGCCAACCCCAAGGTGTATGCGCAAATGGTCGGCCTGCTCAAGCCTTATTCCAAATTTGCCAGCGTCGAAGAAAAACGCGCGGTCAGCGAATCGCTGAAAACCTTGCGCGTCTCTGCCCCTGAAGAAGGCGGCGAATAAGCCGACCGTGGTGCTGTGACCATGGCCGATTTGTCGCAACACACCCCCATGATCGCCCAGTACCTGGGCCTCAAAGCGGACTTCCCCCACACCTTGCTTTTTTACCGCATGGGGGATTTTTACGAGCTGTTTTTTGAAGACGCCGAAAAAGCCGCCCGCTTGATGGACATCACGCTCACGCAACGCGGCCAGTCGGCTGGGCAACCGGTGGTGATGGCGGGGGTGCCGTTTCACGCGGTGGACAACTACCTCTCGAAGCTGATCAAACTCGGTGAGTCCGTCGCCATTTGCGAGCAGGTGGGCGAAGTCGGCGGTAAAGGGCCGGTTGAGCGCAAAGTGGTGCGGGTGGTGACACCCGGCACGCTCACCGATGCCGAACTTCTGAATGACAAAACCGAGGCCTATGTGTTGGCGGTGCATGCCAGCGAACGCGCTGGCAAACCGCAAGGCTGCGGCTTGGCTTGGCTGAGCGTGACCGAAGGCGAATTGCGACTGGCCGAATGCGCCGCCGACGAACTGCCTGCTTGGCTGGCCCGCATTGCGCCCAGCGAAGTGATTTTCAGCAGCGAGTTGCCCGCGCATTTGCGCCCCCTCTTAAACAGTGCCCCCGTGAAAAGCGAGCGTCCTGCTTGGGCTTTTGACAGCAGCTTAGGCCAACGCAAATTGCTGGAACAACTGCAAGCCGCCAGCTTGGTGGCGTGGCAAGCGCAAGACCTGCTGCAAGCCCATGCCGCCGCCTCGGCTTTGCTGGCCTATGCCGAACACACGCAGGGGCGCAGCCTGTCGCATGTGCAAAAAGTGCGGGTGGAACGCAACGAAGAACGCATCGACTTGCCAGCCACCACAAGGCGCAATTTGGAACTCACCCAAACCTTGCGTGGCGAAGACAGCCCCACGTTGTTTTCATTGCTCGACACCTGCATGACCGGCATGGGCAGCCGCCTTTTAAAACGCTGGCTGTTGGAACCACCGCGTGAACGCAGCTTGGCTCAACAACGCTTGGACGCCATTGCGGCATTGCAAGGTGAACATGGCGCAGGCGTGTGGCGCGAACTGCGCAGCGCTTTGAAAGGCTTGGGCGATGTACAGCGCATCAGTGCCCGCATGGCCTTGCGCCAAGTGCGACCGCGCGAACTGGTGGCCCTGGGCTTGGCCTTGCAACGCGCCAGCGCCCTGCCCACGTTGTTGAAACCCGCTTTGCAAACACCTTGGCTTCACACCTTGTCGGCGTCCTTGGTGGCACCACCCGAGTGCGCCGCCTTGCTGCAAGCCGCTTTGTTGCCTGAACCCTCTGCCATGGTGCGCGATGGCAACGTCATCAACCACGGCTTTGACGCCGAGCTCGATGAGTTGCGCGGCATTCAAAACAACGGCGATGAATTTTTATTGGCCCTTGAAGTGCGGGAACGCGAACGCACCGGCATTGCCAACCTGAAGGTGCAGTTCAACCGGGTGCATGGTTTTTACATCGAGGTGACGCAAGGGCAACTCGACCGCGTGCCGGACGACTATCGGCGTCGCCAAACCCTGAAAAATGCCGAGCGCTTCATCACGCCCGAGCTGAAAGCCTTTGAAGACAAAGCCTTGTCGGCGCAAGACCGTGCCTTGGAGCGTGAAAAGTGGCTCTACGAACAACTGCTGGACAGTTTGCAAAGCTTTGTGCCTGCCTTGGGCCAAGTGGCCTGGGGCTTGTCCACCTTGGATGTGTTGGCCACATTGTGCGAACGCGCTTTGACGCTGAACTGGTGCGCTCCCGAGTTGGTGAACACGCCCGGCATCAGCATCACGCAAGGCCGTCATCCGGTGGTCGAGTCGCGTTTGGCTGAAACCGGTGGCAGCTTCATCGCCAACGACACGCAACTGGGCCCAGCGCAACGCATGCAAATCATCACCGGCCCGAACATGGGCGGCAAGTCCACTTACATGCGGCAAGTGGCCCTCATCGTGTTGTTGGCCAGCATGGGCAGCCATGTGCCTGCCAGCGCTTGCAGATTGGGGCCCATCGACGCCATTCACACCCGCATTGGCGCGGCTGACGATTTGGCCAATGCGCAGTCCACCTTCATGTTGGAGATGACCGAGGGCGCTCAAATTTTGAACAACGCCACACCGCAAAGCTTGGTGCTGATGGACGAAATTGGGCGCGGCACCTCCACCTTTGACGGCTTGGCTTTGGCCAGCGGCATTGCCACCTATTTGCACGACAAAACACAGGCCTACAGTTTGTATGCCACGCATTACTTCGAGCTCACCGAGTTCGCGGCCAGCCACCGCGCCGCTGTGAACGTGCATGTGAGTGCCGCCGAAAGTGGCAACGACGTGGTGTTCTTGCACGAGATTCAAGCTGGTCCGGCCAGCAAAAGCTATGGCATTCAAGTAGCGCGTTTGGCTGGCATGCCCACCGCCGTGTTGAACCATGCCAAACATGCCTTGTCGGCTTTGGAAACCGATGCCCAAGCCAGCCGCGCTCAAGTGGATTTGTTTGCCGAGCCACCCGAGAGTTTGGACAACGGCCCCAGCCCCTTGCAAGCCGCTGTGAACCAACTCGACCCCGACAGCCTCACCCCCCGCGAAGCGCTGGACGCGCTGTACGCCTTGAAGAAACTCACATGACCCCAGCGCTTGCAAGACCCATCCCCAGCGGCACACCGTTGGTGTTTTTTTTTCATGGCAACAGTTTTCCGGCCAGCACCTACAGCGTGATGTTGAATGAATTGCGCCGCCGTGGTTTGCAAGTGCATTCGCTTGAAAAAATCGGCCACAACCCAGCCTACCCGGTCAGCAGCAACTGGCCGCATTTGGTGGAAGAACTGTTGGCCTTCGCCAAGCCCTTGGTGGCTGCGCACACCGGCCCGGTGGTGTTCGTGGGGCACTCCTTGGGCGGCATGCTGAGTTTGATGTTGGCCGCGCAGCACCCCGAGTTGGCTCATGCCGTGGTGATGGTGGATGCACCCGCCGTGGCCGGTTGGCAAGCCCATGTGTTGCAGCTGTCCAAAAAATTGTCCTTGACGAATAAATTTTCACCCGGTGCGGTGAGTCAGAAACGCCGCCATGTGTGGGCCAACTTGGACGAGGTGCGGGCGCACTTTGCCAGCAAAAAACATTTCGCCCGCTGGCACCCGCAAGTGTTGGAAGACTACATCCAATACGGCACCGAAGAAGCGTTGGTGGACGGTCAATTGCAACGCGTTTTAAGCTTCTCGCGCGACATTGAAACCCAGATTTACAACAGCGTGCCGCACAACTTAGAGCGCATCCTCAAGCGGCATCCTTTGAAGTGCCCAGTGAGTTTGGTGGCGGCACGGCATTCGCGTGAAATGCGGATTGCAGGCAGCGACTTCACCAAGCGGGTCACCAAGGGGCGCATCACCATCATCGACGGCACGCACCTGGTGCCGATGGAAAGTCCGGTGGCCACCGCTGCTGCCATAGAAGCCGCAGTGGTGAACATGCTGGGGCCCGTGGTGGCTAAATAACTAAGCCTGCCAATTCACCAAACCACTGTAAGCCGTGACCAGCACCACCACACCAAAGGCAATGCGATAGTAGGCAAACACCACGAAAGTGTGTGTGGCGATGTAGCGCAGCAGCCAGCGCACACAAGCCCAGGCGCTCAGGAACGAGAACACCAACCCCACCGCAAACATGGGCACATCGGCCATGCTGAGAAGCGCACGATCTTTGTACAGGCTGTAAGCGCCTGCGCCAATAAGTGTGGGAATGGCCAGGTAAAACGAGAAGTCGGTGGCGGCCTTGCGACTCAGACCCAGCAACATACCGCCAATGATGGTGGCCCCGCTGCGGCTGGTGCCTGGGATCATGGCCAAGCATTGCACCAAACCAATTTTGAAGGCGTCTAAGGGTGTCATGCTTTCCACGTTGACGATGCGCGCATGGTCATCGGGGTGGCCATCGTGCAAAGGTTTGCGACCCCAACCTTCCACCCACAAAATGATGAAACCGCCGATGATGAAGCTGGACGCCACCACGGTGGGCGTGAACAAATGCGCTTTGATGGCCTTGCCAAACAACAAGCCCAAGATCACGGCTGGCACAAAAGCGATGAGCACATTCAAGACAAAGCGCCGTGCCAAGCGCTGGGTGGGCAAGGCCACCACGGTGCTGGCAATTTTTTCCCAATAAACGATGACCACGGCCAAGATGGCGCCGGTTTGAATGGCGATGTCGAACACCTTGGCCTTCTCGTCGTCAAAGCCCAGCAAGGCGCCCGCTAGGATGAGGTGGCCGGTGGAAGAAATAGGCAGAAACTCGGTCAGCCCTTCCACCACACCCATGACGGCCGCTTTGAATAACAACATGAAGTCCACGGCGTATCCTTTTGAATAAATTGGGTTAATTCTAAACGCCGATAAATCTGAATAGATTGAAAGACTCTATTGTTTTACTATCAGAAGCCTTCCAATTTGAACTGTGATGAAGACACTCTCTGAGTTTTAAAAAAATATGCAACTCACACCCCTGATCGCCGTTCACATGACCGCAGCCCTCGGTGCTGTCGTCCTTGGGCCCTTTGCGCTGTGGACGCGCATGGGCTCAACGCAGTGGCCTTGGCTGCATCGTGCCATGGGCTATGCCTATGTCACCCTCATGCTGGTGGCAGCTTTTTCGGCTTGCTTCATTCGTGATTTCAATTTGCCCAATCTTCACGGCTTCACAGCCATTCACTTGCTGATACCGGTCACCTTGGTCAGCTTGTGGGTGGCCTTCAGAGCCCTCGCACAAAAAGACATCGTCACCCACCGCATCACCATGCAATCGCTTTATGTCAGTGCTTGCCTGATTGCGGGTGGTTTCACCCTGCTGCCCTCGCGTTACTTGGGCAACTTGGTTTGGCATGAGTGGTTGGGATGGGTTTGATTCAAACCTGTAGCGAACACTTACCAAACTTCATGTTTTAAACGCTGCTTAGGTAAGTGCGCGAAAGCCTTGTCTCGGCTCACCAAGGTGGTTTTCAAAGCCACAGCATGCGCAGCAATCATCATGTCAAAGTCACTCAGGTTGATACCTTGCGCTTCCAAACTGCTGCACAGCTCTCCATAGCAAGTGGCGGCTGAGGCATCCCATGGCAAGATGTCCATGTGAAGCAGTACTTGTGTCAATGCATTCCGCAACTTTTCTGAAGAACCTCTGCGCTGAATGCCATATTCAATTTCAGCCAAGGTCACGCTGGAAATA
>CALBEV010000103.1 GCA_937891045.1 uncultured Burkholderiales bacterium
GGCAGCGGCTTCCATGTCCACCGCCACGATGCGCGACACGCCTTGCTCTTGCATGGTGACGCCAATGAGTTGCTCGGCCATTTCCATGGCGATTTTGTTGTGAGAGATGTACAAAAACTGAGTCTCAGCGGACATTTTGGTAACCAACTTGCTGTAGCGCTCGGTGTTGGCGTCGTCCAGCGGCGCGTCCACCTCGTCGAGCAAACAAAACGGCGCGGGATTGAGTTGGAAGATGGCGAACACCAAAGCGATGGCGGTGAGGGCTTTTTCGCCACCCGACAACAGGTGGATGGTTTGGTTTTTCTTGCCCGGCGGCTGGGCCATGACCTGCACACCCGAATCCAAAATCTCGTCGCCAGTCATCATGAGTTTGGCATTGCCGCCGCCGAACAGCTCGGGGAACATGACGCCAAAGTGTTTGTTCACGGTTTCAAAGGTATCGCCCAGCAAGGCCCGGGTTTCGATGTCGATCTTGCGGATCGCGTCTTCCAAGGTGTTGATCGCATCATTCAAATCCGCAGACTGCGAATCGAGGAAGGTTTTGCGTTCGCGGGCAGTACCCAGCTCGTCCAGCGCCGCCAAATTCACGGCACCCAAGGCTTGGATGTCGCGGTTCAAGCGGTCAATCTCCGTCTGCAAGCCCGTCAGTTTGACTTTGTCTGTTTCGATGGAGGCTTCGATCAGCGCCATATCGGCTTGGGCTTCTTGCAAGAAACGGTCGTATTGCTCGAAGCCCAAACGCGCGGCTTGCTCTTTGAGCTGCATGTCCACGATGCGTTGGCGCAGCGGGTCGAGTTCGCGCTCAATCTTCAAGCGGTCTTCGTTGCTGGTGCGCAATCGGTTCGTCAGGTCGTCGTATTCGGAACGCTTGGCGGCCAACAGGCTTTCACGCTCAAGCTTCACAGCCAACGCAGCCTGCAAACCCGACTGGGCCGCACTGTCAGACAACAAGGCCAGCTCGGCCTGTTGACTGGTGTGCTCGGCCCGCAAGCTGTCCATTTGCTTGGCAGCGGTGTCTTGGGTGCGCTGCAACTCGGCCAATTTGGCCGACAAGCTGCGCATGTTGAAGTCGGCTTCCTGCACTTGGCGTTCAAGTTGACGCAAGCCATCACGCGCTTGGTTCAGTTGCTGTTCAGCTGTGATGGATTTTTCTTGCAAGTTGGCGTGTCGTTCTTGGGTTTGCGCCAGTTGCATGTCCAGCGCTTCAAAACGGGCTTCGGCTTCTTCGCTGCGGGTTTGCAATTGCGCCATTTGGGTTTGCAAGTCGCCCACTTCGGTTTCAAGCTGGCCTTGGCGTGCGCGGGCTTGCTCGGCTTGTTGCTGCACCCGCATGAAGTCCACCTTCAGCGCGTGTGCCTGGGCTTGGGTGTCGGTGGCTTCTACGCGCTTTTGGGTGCGTTCTTGGGCCGACTGGGCGGCTGCGCTTTCTGAGCGCGCCAAGTGGACACGGGCTTCTTCGCTCATGAGGCTTTGAGCACGGATTTGCTTGTCGAGATTTTCAATTTCTTGGGCACGCGCCAACATGCCCGATTGCTCGGAGTCTTGGGCGTAGAACGTGACGCTGTGCAAGCCCACGGCATGGCCTTGGGCGATGAAAATTTGCTCACCCGCTTGCAGTTGGTTGCGAGCGGCCATGGCCTCGTCCAAGCTGTTGGCGGTGTAACAGCCTGTCAGCCAATCGGACAGCAAGCCACTCATGCCTGCATCGTTGAGTTTGAGTTGGTCAAACAAGCGCGGCAACTTGTGCTTGGGCGCCGCAGCCACGGCGACACCCGGGGTGTAGAAGCTGAGCTTGGCCATGGGCACATCGGTGGCAAAGGCTTTGACGCTGTCGATGCGGGTCACTTCAAGGGCCGCCAAACGCTCGCGCAAAGCGGCTTCCAAGGCCTGCTCCCAGCCGGGTGTGATGTGCAGTTTGTTCCACAGCGGTTGCAAATCTTGCAAGCCGTGTTTGTTCAACCAGGGCGTGAGTCGCTCGTCGGTGCGCAGTTTTTCTTGCAAGGCTTTCAAGGCTTCTTGACGGGCTTGCAACTCGACCAGCTTGGCCGATTGATGGTTGCTGGCCTCTTGCGCTTGACGCCGGTTGTTTTCCACTTCCTCGGCCATGTCTTCCAAGGTTTGCAATTGGGCTTGGCTTTGGGCCGAGCGTTCTTCGGCTTCGGCCAGTTGCGCTTGCAATTGCTGCAGATGCGTGTCTTCAGGCAGGGCCAAGGCTTGCTGATCGGCTTGCAAACGGGCTTGGCGTTGCTCGAGTTGGCGGGCTTGCTCTTGCATGCCACGTTGCTCGGCAGCCAGCACCTGGATTTGTTGTTGCACCTCGTTCACCAAGGTGGACTGGGCATGAACCTGTTGTTGGGCATCGCGCCAGAACTGCTCAAGTTCGGGCAGCTGTTCGGCTTTCAGGCCCAGGTCATCCTGCAAACCAGCCAGTTGCGCTTGCGCCGTGTCTTGGTTGTCCAGCAGGTGTTGCGCTTCTTCCTGCGCTTGGGTGCTTTGGCTGCGCCATTGTTCAATTTGCGCTTGAATTTGAATCAAGCGTTCTTCAGCGCGTTGACGGCCTTCCACCACGAAACGGATCTCAGCTTCCAACCGACCCACTTCAGCACTGGCTTGGTAGAGCTGTCCTTGGGCTTGATTCACCTGTTCACCGGCTTCGTAATGCGCTTGGCGAATGGTTTCCACACTGGCTTCGACTTGGCGCAAATCGGCGGTTTTTGATTCCAAACTGTTGGCCGCTTGCTCGGCTTGGGTGTGCACTTGTGCTTGCTCGGCTTGCGCGTCACTGCGCTTTAAAAACCAGAGCTGGTGTTGTCGGGTCGTGGCTTGGTGTTGAAAGTCGTGAAAACGCTGGGCCACCTCGGCTTGGCGTTCCAACTTTTCCAGATTGGCATTCAACTCGCGCAAGATGTCTTCCACGCGGGTCAGGTTTTCGCGGGTGTCGCTCAGGCGGTTTTCGGTCTCGCGGCGGCGTTCTTTGTACTTGGAAACGCCAGCGGCCTCCTCCAAAAACAAACGCAGTTCTTCGGGCTTGGATTCAATGATGCGGCTGATCGTGCCTTGGCCAATGATGGCGTAAGCGCGTGGGCCCAAGCCGGTGCCCAAGAACACATCCTGCACATCACGGCGGCGCACTGGTTGGTTGTTGATGTAGTAGCTGCTGGTGCCGTCGCGGGTCAAGACCCGCTTGACGGCGATCTCGGCGAACTGGCTCCATTGGCCGCCCGCACGGTGGCTGGTGTTGTCAAACACCAGTTCGACACTGGCGCGGCTGGCGGGTTTGCGGCTGGTCGTGCCATTGAAGATGACGTCTTGCATGGACTCGCCACGCAATTCGCTGGCACGGCTCTCACCCAGCACCCATCGCACGGCATCAATGATGTTGGACTTGCCGCAGCCGTTGGGGCCGACCACGCCCACCAATTGACCAGGCAACATGAAATTGGTGGCGTCTGCAAAGGATTTGAAGCCAGACAGCTTGATGGAATTAAGACGCACCGAAAAACCTTTTCATCACGGGGAGTTCAAACATCGGTAAAAGCCGGCACCGCTCAGGCTTGCTTTTGCAGTTCGGTGGATTTCCAACGGGTGACTTCAGCCAACAAGGACTGCAAAGACGGCAACACCGCTTGGACAGTGTGGCGCACTTCGTCGACAGGGCTTTGGCGGCTCATGGACTCCAGATGTATCACTTTAGAGCTCAATTCATCCTTGCTGAGAAAGGTCACATAGCCTTTCAAAGCATGCAAAAGACGACGCATGGGGTCTGGGTCCTGGTTCTCCAAGGCCTCGCCAAGGGCTTTGAGGTCTTGGGTCAAGCTGGTTTCGAAGGTTTCGGCCAGATTGAGCATCTGCTCTGGGTCCATGGCGAAATCCTGAGCGCGGCTGGGGTCGAGGTAACTGTACATGGCTCGATAATATCAGCCATGAACCCACTGTTATCAAAGCTACACCCCTACCCGTTCGAGCGTTTACGTGTTTTGTTTTCAGACGTCACCCCCAGTCCGAACTGGTCCCCGATCAGCCTGGGAATTGGCGAACCCCGCCATGCCACCCCGCCCCTGATCATCGAGGCTTTGCGCCAACACACCGATGCTTTGGCGGCCTATCCGGCCACTGCGGGTTCCTTGGCCTTCAGGCAAGCATGTGCCGGATGGGTTCAACGCCGCTATGACGTGACTTTGAACCCCGAAACCCAAGTCTTGCCCGTGAATGGCTCGCGCGAGGCCTTGTTTGCTTTTGCCCAAACCGTGTTGGACGGTCAGCATGACTCGGTGGTGCTGTCGCCCAATCCTTTCTATCAAATTTACGAAGGTGCCGCGCTCTTGGGTCAAGCCCAAATACATTACGTGCCCAGCTTGCCCAGCCAAAACTTTGCGGTCGACTGGGACAGTGTTGCCCCCGAGGTGTGGCAACGCACCAAACTGGTGTTTGTTTGTTCGCCCGGCAACCCCACGGGTGCGGTCATGCCCTTGTCGGAATGGCAAAAGCTCTTCGCCTTGAGCGACAAATACGGCTTTGTCTTGGCTTCTGACGAGTGCTACAGCGAAATTTACTTTGGCGACACGCCCCCGCTGGGTGGGTTGCAAGCCGCCCAATTGCTGGGCAGAAATGATTTTAAAAACCTGATCAGTTTCACCAGCTTGTCCAAGCGCAGCAATGTGCCCGGTCTGCGCAGTGGCTTTGTGGCTGGTGACGCGGCCCTCATTGCGCCTTTTTTGCGCTACCGCACCTACCACGGCAGCGCCATGGGCGGCATGGTGCAAGAGGCCAGCATCGCCGCTTGGAATGATGAAGCCCACGTGCAGGCCAACCGTGCCTTGTACAAAGCCAAGTTTGAACAAGTCACACCCTTGTTGGCCCAGGTGTTGGATGTGGCCTTGCCTGATGCCGGTTTTTACCTGTGGGCCGCTGTTCCAGGGGGTGATGACGAGGCTTTCGCCCGTGACTTGCTGGCTCAATACAATGTCACGGTGTTGCCTGGCCGCTATTTGGCGCGTGAGGTCAACGGTATCAACCCCGGCCAAGGCCGCATTCGCATGGCTTTGGTGGCACAACCCCAAGAATGCCTCGAAGCCGCTGAACGCATCGTGGCTTTCGTCAAACAAACCCATTCTTAATTTCAACTCAGCTCAAAGAAAACAACCATGGCTCAACACCAACTGCAACACATCATCGACAACGCCTGGGACAACCGCGCCACCATCAACGCTGAAAACGCCACCCATGAAGTGATGGATGCCGTCAACCATGTGATTGCCGAACTCAATGGCGGTCGTTTGCGTGTGGCCACCCGTGAAGGCGTGGGCCAATGGACAATTCACCAGTGGTTGAAAAAAGCCGTGTTGCTGTCCTTCCGTTTGAACGACAACAAAATCATCAAGGGCGGCGACTTGGGTTACTACGACAAAGTCAAAACCAAATTTTCAAATCTCTCGGATGAAGAATTCAAGGCTGCTGGGGTGCGTGTGGTGCCGCCTGCTGTGGCGCGTCGTGGCAGCTATGTGGCCCCTGGTGCCATCCTGATGCCCTCCTACGTCAACATTGGTGCCTATGTTGACAGCGGCACCATGGTCGACACCTGGGCCACCGTGGGTTCCTGTGCCCAAATTGGCAAGAACGTGCACTTGTCGGGTGGTGTGGGCATTGGCGGCGTGCTCGAACCCTTGCAAGCCAACCCCACCATCATTGAAGACAACTGCTTCATCGGCGCTCGCTCTGAAGTGGTGGAAGGCGTCATCATCGAAGAAAACTCAGTCTTGGGCATGGGCGTGTTCATCGGTCAATCGACCCCCATCTTCGACCGCGCCACTGGCGAAATCACCTATGGTCGCGTGGCCTCGGGCTCGGTGGTGGTCAGCGGCAATATCCCCAAAGTGGCTGCCAACGGCGCACCCTACAGCATGTACGCCGCCATCGTGGTCAAGCGTGTGGACGCCCAAACCCGCTCGAAAACCAGCATCAACGATTTGTTGCGCGACTGATTGTTGCAAGCCGTTTGATGTCTCGCACCCTCCAACTCACCGAGCAACTCATCTCGCGCCCCTCGGTCACCCCCGAGGACGCGGGTTGCCTGGACCTGATCGCTTCACGCCTGACGCCGCTGGGGTTTGCTTGTGAGCGCATGGACAGCGGGCCCGACAAGTTTCGCGTGAGCAACCTGTGGGCCGTGAAACGCAGCACCCACGCCAAGGCCAAAACCTTGGTGTTTGCCGGGCACACGGATGTGGTGCCCACTGGCCCCTTGGACCAATGGACGCAAGACCCGTTCACGCCCACCCACCGCAATGGCATGTTGTATGGCCGAGGCAGCAGCGACATGAAGGCCTCCCTCGCCGCCATGGTGGTGGCCTGTGAAGAATTTGCAGCGTCTTGCCCCGAACCCAGCATCAACATCGCTTTCCTGCTCACCAGTGACGAAGAAGGCCCGGCCCTGGATGGCACCGTGGTGGTCTGCAACGCGCTGAAAGCCCGTGGCGAACAACTCGACTGGTGCATCGTGGGTGAACCCACCTCGGTACAACGCACTGGCGACATGATCAAAAGCGGTCGGCGCGGCACCATGAGTGGCAAGCTCACCGTCAAGGGTGTGCAAGGTCATATTGCCTATCCACAGTTGGCGCAAAACCCGATCCACTTGTGGGCTCCCGCCTTGGCGGAATTGGTGGCCATTGAGTGGGACAAGGGCAACCCCTTCTTCCCACCAACCAGCTGGCAGGTCAGCAACATCCATGCGGGCACCGGAGCCAGCAATGTGATTCCAGGTGCTTGCGTGGTGGATTTCAATTTCCGTTTTTGCACCGAGTCCACACCCGAACAACTGCAGCAGCGCCTGTGCGCCGTGCTCGACAAGCACGGCTTGCAATACGACCTGGCCTGGACCATCGGTGGTCTGCCTTTTCTCACCACGCCCGGCGATTTGGTGGGCGCGGTGCAAACCGCCATTCGCGACGAAACCGGGTTGGACACCGAACTCTCCACCACCGGCGGCACCTCGGACGGCCGCTTCATTGCACAGGTTTGCCCTCAGGTGATTGAACTCGGCCCGAGCAACGCCACCATCCACAAAATTGATGAATGTGTTCCTGTGGCTGATATAGAGCCCTTGAAGAATATTTACCGACGGGTTTTGGAATATTTGAACCGCGCTTTGGCATGACCCTCTCCAAGCTGATTCAGCGGGTTGCTGAACAACTCAGTCATGCTGGCGTGGCTTTCGGCCAAGGTACCACCACAGCAGAAGACGAAGCAGCTTGGTTGGTGCTGTGGCAGTTGGGCTTGCCTCTGGACACCGACTTCAACGAAGCAGCGCACCACGCCGAACTCATGCCAGCGCACATAGAACAAGTGCAAGCCTTGATCGTTCAGCGCATTGAGCGCCGCCAACCTGCGGCCTACCTCACGAAGGAAGCTTGGTTGCAGGGTGTTTCTTTTTACATTGACGAGCGGGCCATCGTGCCGCGCTCACTCATTGCCGAGGTGTTGGCCGAGGGCGGCATCGACCCGTGGCTAGACCCGAACAGCCGCCGTGTGCTGGACTTGTGCACTGGCAATGGCAGTTTGGGCATCTTGGCGGCACTGGCCTACCCTCAGGTGTGGGTGCTCGGTTTGGATTTGTCGAAAGACGCTTTGGCGGTGGCGCAGATCAACATCGAACGCCATGGCTTGGAAGACCGCATGACGCTTGCTGAGTCCGATGGCATGCAGCAAGCCGATGGTTTATTTGATCTGATTTTGTGCAACCCACCCTACGTGAATGCCCAAAGCATGGCCACGTTGCCACCCGAGTTCAAAGCCGAACCCGCACTGGCCTTGGCCGGTGGCACCGACGGCATGGACTTTGTGCGCCAACTGTTGCGCGACGCGCCTACGCACATGAACGAAAACGCTGTGTTGGTGCTTGAAATCGGCCACGAGCGCGAACACTTTGAAACAGCCTTTCCAAATTTAGATGTCATGTGGCTATCGACCAGTGCTGGTGATGACCAGGTCTTACTTCTCACCCGACAAGCGATGGCGCCAAGCGCACAGAAACCATGATCACGATCAAAAATGTCACCTTGCGCCGCAGCGCCAAGGTGTTGCTCGAAGGGGCCTCCGTTACTTTGAACCCCGGCGAAAAAGTCGGCTTGGTGGGCCGCAACGGCGCTGGCAAATCGTCGTTGTTTGCCTTGCTCAATGGCGGCTTGCACGAGGATTCGGGCGAGTTTTACATTCCCAGCCAATGGCGCATGGGGCAGGTGTCGCAGGACATGCCCGAGACCGATCAAACTGCCACGGCATTCGTGATTGAAGGTGACACGGTGCTGACCGATGCTCGCACCGAAGTGGCTGCTGCCGAAGCCTCCGGCGACGGCGACCGCATGGGCCACGCCTACATGGCGCTTTATGACGCAGGCGAACACGATGCTTCATCGCGAGCGCAAGCCCTGATTTTGGGTCTGGGCTTCAAAACCACCGAACTGGACAACCCGGTGAACAGTTTCTCGGGCGGTTGGCGCATGCGTTTGCAACTGGCCCGTGCGCTGATGTGCCCTTCAGACTTGCTGCTCTTGGACGAGCCCACCAACCACTTGGACTTGGACGCCTTGGTGTGGCTGGAAGCTTGGCTCAAGCGCTATGAAGGCACGATGGTGGTCATCAGCCATGACCGTGAATTTTTGGACGCGGTCACAAACGTCACGCTGCACATCGATGCGGGCAAGTTGGTGCGCTACGGCGGCAACTACAGCAAGTTTGAAGACATGCGGGCCGAGCAAATGGAGTTGCAACAAAACGCTTTCTCCAAGCAACAAGACAAGATCGCGCATTTGCAAAAGTTCATTGCCCGCTTCAAGGCCAAGGCCAGCAAAGCCAAGCAAGCGCAAAGCCGGGTCAAGGCCTTGGACCGGATGGAAAAAATCGCCCCCTTGTTGGCCGATGCCGATTTCAGTTTCGAGTTCAAAGAACCCGCCAATCTGCCCAACCCCATGCTGAGCATGCAAGGTGTGAGTGTGGGTTACCCGGCTCCTGATGACGCACCTGCGGGCACACCGCCCACGGTGATCGTGCAAAACATCAGCCGATCGGTGTTGGCTGGTCAGCGCATTGGCATCTTGGGGGCCAATGGCCAAGGCAAATCAACCCTGGTGAAAACCATCGCCCGCGACTTGAAAGCTTTGGGCGGCGACATGACCGAAGGCAAGGGCTTGAACATCGGCTACTTTGCGCAACAAGAACTCGATGTGCTGCGTCCGGCTGACAACCCGCTGCAACACATGATCGATTTGTGTAAAAAGTTGACCGTTGAAGGCAAGCTGGCCGGTCAGGCAACGCGCGAGCAAGACTTGCGCAGTTTCTTGGGCCAGTTCAACTTTGGCGGCGACATGGTCAAGCAAGCTGTGGGCAGCATGAGCGGCGGCGAAAAAGCGCGGTTGGTGCTGTGCATGTTGGTCTGGCAGCGCCCCAACCTGTTGCTGATGGACGAGCCTACCAACCACTTGGACTTGGCCACCCGTGAAGCCCTGAGCATGGCCTTGAATGAATTTGAAGGCACGGTCATGTTGGTCAGCCACGACCGCGCCTTGCTGCGGGCTGTGTGCGACGAGTTTTGGATGGTGTCCCGCGGCGGTGTGTCGCCCTTCGATGGCGATTTGGACGACTACCAACGCTATTTGTTGGACGAGGCCAAGCGAATGCGTGCTGAGGCCACCGCAGCAGCCAATGCAGCGTTGACCGTTGCCGCTGCACCGGTGGTGGCAGCCCCAGTGAGCGTGGCAGATGCCAAGCCCGTCGTGGCTTCACGTGAACAGCGCAAAGACGACGCACAGCAACGCAAAGAAGCCAACGAGAAAAAACGCCCCTTGAAAAAAGAACAAGACGGCATTGAAAAAAACATGGCAAGCCTGGAAGCCGAGAAGCAAAGCTTGCACAACAAATTGGCCAGCCCTTTGGCCCCTGCTGACATTGCCGAAGCGGGCAAGCGTCTCAAAGTGGTGGAAGATGAATTGGAAGAACTGGAGTTGCGCTGGCTGGAATTGACCGCGCAACTTGAAACCCTGGCTTGAATTTGATGAGCCGAAAAAAAACCAGTTCTGTTTGAACTGGTTTTTTTGAATGAGGGTGGTAGGACGTACAAGATTCGAACTTGTGACCAACGGATTAAAAGTCCGCTGCTCTACCAACTGAGCTAACGTCCCCCTTTGCATTGCAGTTTTGCTGCTCTGCGAAGCCGTAAAGTATAACTGTTTTTTTGCGCTTTTTGACGGTTTTGAAAAAACCAATCAGGCGGCCAATTCATTCAATACCCATGATGCTGCGCAATTACCGAATGTGGCTGTGACCGTCACCACAGAACCATAGCCATGGCAATTCAAAGAACTGTCGCGTGAAGCTTCGCTTTCTTTGGCGGGCATCAAAACACGTTCTTTGCTGAACACCGATTGAACGCCGAAAGCTGCGCCGCCAGCAGGCGCTGCATGGTGTTTTCGCAGACGTTGGCGCACTTGCGCGAGCAAGGGATCATGCGTGGCCTGCGCCAAATCTGCCATGTCGACCAAGTGGGCTTGTCGCTTGCCACCAGCCGCCCCCACTGTGACCAAACGCGCATGATGGGTCATGGCCCAAGCAGCCAAGGCCACTTTGGCACTGACTTGATCGCAGGCATCTATCACTGCATCTATGCCGCTAGGCAGGAGTTCTTGGGTGTTCTCCGGTGTGATGAAGTCATCAATGACGTGAACCACACATGCCGGATTGATTTGCAGAACACGGTCTTGCATGGCCAACACCTTGGATTGACCCAGCGTGTCGGAGACCGCGTGCAATTGACGGTTGATATTCGACTCGGACACATGGTCCATGTCGATCAAGCTGAGTTGCCCCACGCCGCTGCGCGCCAAACACTCCACAGCCCAAGAGCCCACACCACCCACACCCACCACGACCACATGCGCTTGTCGAATACGTTGGGCCCCTGAGGCGCCATACAAACGCGAAAGACCGCCAAAGCGGCGGTCTTCGTTGTTTTCTGTAACTAGCGCAGTCGTGGTCAATTTACTTGAGTTTAGACAAACGTTCTTTGCCAGCAGCAGCAGCGTCGGTATTGGGAAACTGTTTGACCAATTCGCCCAAGGTTTTTTTGGCCTCTTTGGCTTGCTTGGACTCCAGCTGGGCATTACCCATCGTCAACAGAGCTTCAGGCACGCGCTGATGGTTGGGACTCAGAGCCATGAATGCTTTGAGTTGATTGATCGTATTGGCGTAATCACGGGCAACGTAATTGGCGCTGCCTAACCAAAACAAGGCGCTGGGTCGGTAACCGCTGGCGGGATATTTGCGCAAGAAACCTTCAAAAGAAGCAGCCGCTGCCGCGAATTCACCCTTTCGAAAGACAGCCAAACTGGCATCGAAATCTTTTTTCTCTGCGGGCTCGGCTTGAAACTCCAGACCGTCAACTTGAACCGTGATGGGTTCGAATTGATCAAATCGTTGGTTCACCATCTTAAGGCGGTCATCAACAGCAGCCAGGGTTTCTTTTTGGCTTCGTTGTAACAAGGCGATGTCGCGCATCAACTCCTCGCGTTCACCCCGCAAACTTGATATGTCCTGCTTCAAACTGTCAATTTGAGATTGCAGTTGCAGCAAAGATTGCTTGTACTGATTGACCTCTTGCTCAGCCGATTTTTGAACCTGAGTGGCTTGTTCAATCGACTTTTGCAGATTTTGATCACCAGTTTGCTGGGCTTGACGCAAGGTTTCAACACGCTGGCGCAATTCCAAAATAGCGCGACGGGCTTCTTCGTCTTCAAACAACGCCGCATGCAAGGATGAGCAGGCCAAGGCCATGCTCATCAATGCCCACTTCGTGCTTAGCCTCATTTGTAGAAGAATTCAGTGCGGCGGTTTTGTGAGAATGAAGATTCGTCACTGCCTTGAATCGCAGGCTTTTCTTCACCAAAGCTGACAGACTCTACTTGTGCCGATGACACACCCAAGAGGCTCAGGCTTTGACGCACCGCATCCGCACGCTTTTGCCCCAAGGCCAAGTTGTACTCGCGACCTCCACGCTCATCGGTATGACCTTCCAATGACACCTTGGCGCGAGGATTGTTTTTCAAGAATTGAGCGTGACCCTCGATGGCATTTTGGAATTCTGCTTTCACCACAAAACTGTCGTAATCAAAGTAAATGACTTTGGTCACGCCATTGGGGCCAGCCGCCAAGTTGTCGGATGTGACCGTACTGACTGGGGCCACTGCGGACTGGGCTTGCGCAACGGCTGGTGCTGGCGTGGGCTCTGGTGCTGGTGCACTCACGCTGGATCCAGATTTGTCTTCAACGGGAACATCATTGAGTTTGACGCCGGAGGCACAAGCCGACAGCAATACGGCCAGGCCAAAAGACAAGAAAAATTTATTCACAACATACTCCAGTGATTTAAGGTTTTAAAAAAGGTCCCCAATGGGGTTCTCGGATATTGTTGGTTTGTCCCGCCAATTTAGCACTTATTTTGCCATCAAGCGTGGTCGTCATCAGCACCTCCTTGCCTTGAACCATACTGGCATAAAGGATGAGTTTGCTGTTGGCTGAAAAACTCGGGCGTTCATCAATATTGGTATCGGTGAGGGGGTATACCTTGTCGGTGGCCAGTTCCAAAAGATGCAATCTGTATTGGCTTGCGTTTCGAGCGATGTAAGCCAACCAGCGTCCATCAGGGCTCAGAGTAGGCGAAATGTTGTAATTCCCCAAGAAGGTTACCCGCTGCACTGGGCCGCCTGCTGCAGGTGTTCTGTAAATTTGAGGTGAGCCACCGCGGTCACTGACAAAATAAAGGGCACTGCCGTCCGGGGTAAACACCGGTTCAGTGTCGATGCCGTTGGATTGCATGATGCGTTTGGGTTCCCCGCCTTTGGCATCCAAGGAGAAAATTTGTGATGAGCCATCCCGACTCAAAGTGACAGCCACTGTTTTGCCATCGGGGGACCAAGCGGGGGCACTGTTCGAGCCTTTGAAATTAGCGAGTATGCGACGTTTGCCGGTAGACACATCGTGGACGTAGACCACAGGTTTGCGAGACTCAAAGGACACATAGGCCAAGTCGGTGCCGTTTGGCGCCCATCTGGGAGAAATAATGGGCTCCGGACTGGTCAAGGCTGCTTGTGCATTTTCCCCATCCGCATCGGCCACCCAAAGCACATGTCGCTGACTTTGCTTGGTGACATAGGCAATGCGGGTTGAAAAAACACCCTTGTCACCTGTTAGTTTTTCATAGACCTGAT
>CALBEV010000104.1 GCA_937891045.1 uncultured Burkholderiales bacterium
TGTCTTGCGCACTCCAGGTGGTGAAAAACATGTTCCAGCCGCCTTGCGCAGGCGGCTCTTTTTTGGCGCGGCGGGCCACCAAGGAGGCCCAGTCCATTTGCTGCAAATTCACTTTGAAACCAGCAGCTTCAAGTTGTTGCTTGGCCACCAAGGGCAGCTTGGTGATGGCAGCCAAATCGGTCGGGCGCATCATGACAATCGGCGTTCCGTCGTAGCCCGCTTCTTTGAGCAACTCTTTGGCTTTGGCAGCATTGCTCACACCCGTGAAGCCTGCGGTGTTTTCATCGGCGAACACCGAGCTGCATGGGTAGATGCTGCGACACGGCCTGACCAACTCGGGCACGCCCACTTGGGTGTTGATGAAGGCTTGTTGGCCCACCGCCAGCATGGCGGCTTGCCGCACTTTCAGGTTGTTGAATGGTGGGTGCAGATGATTGAAACGCATCACATACTGAAAACCTGCGGGCGTGAAATCGTCCACTTTCACGCCAGCGCTTTTCTTCAAGGTTTCGTACTGCTCAAAGCTGGGTTGCTCGACCATGTCGACTTCACCGGCCAAGATGGCATTGAACTGGGTTTGCGGGTCGCGGATGATGACCCATTCCACGCGGTCGAAATTGACGGGCCGCCCACCAGCCAAGCCGCTGGGCGCTTCGGGGCGCGACACGTACTTGGTGTTGCGCTCGTAAACCGCGATGGCGCCGGGCTTGAATTCATCGGCCTTGAAGATGAAGGGTCCCGAGCCGATCTGCTCTTTGATTTGTTCGGTGCCAGGCGTGGCGGCGATGCGGGCTGGCATGATGAACGGCACATTGCTGGAGGCTTTGCCCAAGGCTTCCAGGACGATGGCGCAAGGCTCCTTCAACACCATGCGCAGGGTGCTGGCTTCGGGTGTTTCCAATTTATCGACAAAGCCAAACAAGACGCCACCCATGGCGTCACGACTGGACCATCGTTTCAAGGATGCCGCGACATCTTCGCTGGTGACCGGCTTGCCATCGTGGAAGGCCAAACCAGGGCGCAGCTTGAAAGTCCAGGTTTTGCCGTCTTTGCTGGTGCTGTAACTTTGCACCATTTGAGGCTGGATCTTGCCCTTGCCGTCCTCAGAGAACAGGGTGTCGTAAATCATGTAGCCATGGTTGCGCGTCACATAGGCCGTGGTCCAAATGGGATCGAGCACCGCCAAATTGGTGTGGGGCACGAAGCGAAACACCTTGTTGGGCGGCACGGCATTTTGCGCCATGGCTGTTGTGGCCAACAGCAGGGCAGCACAGCCCAGCACCAGTGTTTTCAAAAATCCTCGTCGCATCAGCTGCCTTTCTTTTTTGCAAGCTACATTTCAAGCTCAATATAAGCGATTCCATGATCCGCAGGCTTGTCTATGGTTGTCACCGAACTCAGCGCCCAAGAACTTTCCAAAGCCCTTCACGGCAAGCAGTTGTCTTGCCGCGAGGTGATGCAGGCCTATTTAGGCCGAATCGATGCCTTGAACCCGGGCTTCAATGCCCTGGTGAGCTTGCAAGATCCTGGCCTGCTGTTGGCGCAAGCCGATGCAGCTGATCAAGCCTTGCACCGCGGTCACTCACGCGGGTGGATGCACGGCTTTCCCATCGCTTTGAAAGATTTGGTGGATGTGGCGGGCATTCCCACCACCTGCGGCTCGCCCTTGTTGACGCACAACATCCCCAAGCAAGACGCTTTGCTGACCCAGCGCCTGAAAGCCGCTGGGGGCATCGTGATTGGCAAAACCAACACGCCTGAGTGGGGTCTGGGCTCGCACACCTTCAATCCTGTGTTTGGCAGCACGGGCAACGCCTACAACCCAGCGTTCAGTGCGGGCGGCAGCAGTGGCGGCGCGGCGGTGGCCTTGGCGCTCAGGCTGTTACCAGTGGCCGATGGCTCGGATTTCATGGGCAGCTTGCGCAACCCTGCGTCTTGGAACAATGTGTTTGGCCTGCGGCCCTCGCAAGGCCGGGTGCCAGCCTACCCCGCCAACGATGTGTGGGTGAGTCAACTCAGCACCGACGGGCCTATGGCACGCAGCATGACCGACTTGGCGCACAGCTTGGAGGTGATGGCGGGTTTTGATGCGCGGTCGCCGTTGTCGTTGGCGCCGTTGCCAAAAGGTTTTGCAAGTGGGTTGCGACCCCAAGCCAGCGGCCTGCGCATCGGTTGGTTGGGCCACTTGGACGGCTATTTGCCCATGGAAGCAGGCATCTTGCAAGCTTGCGAGCAGGGTTTGAAACGGCTTGAGGGTTTGGGCTGCAGCGTGGAACCCGTGTCGCTGGGCTACCCGCCCGAGGCGGTGTGGCAGACCTGGCTGGCATGGCGGCGTGTCCTCACGGCCTCGCGCATCGCGCCCATGGTGGCCAAGGGGCGTCACCTTGTGAAGCCTGAAGCCTTGTGGGAGTTTGACCAAGCTGCGGGCATGACCGCCACCGATTTTTTGCAAGCCAGCATCGATCGCACCGCTTTTTATCAGCACATGCTGGGACTGCTGTCCCGGTTTGATGTGTTGGTGTTGCCTTCTTGCCAAGTGTGGCCGTTTGAGATTCACAAGCGGTGGCCCGAGCAGATTGACACCCCCACTGGCAAGGTGCAGATGGACACCTACCACCGTTGGATGGAAGTGGTGCTGTATGCGAGTTTGTGCGGCCTGCCTGCGCTGAATGTGCCGGTGGGTTTCAACCCCCAAGGCTTGCCCATGGGCATGCAACTGATTGGCCAAGCGCAAGGTGACTTGGCATTGCTGTCATTGGGATTGGCTTATGAAGAGACGGTGCAAGATTGGTTGACCATTCGACCTTGACCAGCATTGCCAATCAGCATTTGTGGTGCATTCAGCGCGCCAAGCTCGCATGAGCTTTCACCTAACATGATTGCACTCACGGCTTCTGAACCAAGCGCACAGCTTCGTCCACATAGCTGTAAACCTCTTTGGGAATTTGGCCATTTGGACCCAAGGTTTTTTTATCCCGGTGTTTGCCCGTTCTGACCACCACCAAACCATGGGAAGGCACCACCATCACATATTGGCCTTCATGGCCTTGCAGCAAGTAAAACGGGTGCTGGTAATTCCAATCCATCCACAGTGAGTGTCCATAGAAAGGTTGCAAATCTGGTTGGCGCATACGCTCGACAAAGGCTTTGTCGAGCAACTGTTGGCCATTCCACACGCCATCTTGCAACAGCAGTTGTCCAATGCGGCCAAAATCTTGAGCGGTCGCGAAGATACAGCAATAGGTGCGCTCCATGCCGCCTTGTTCGCTAGGGCGATCCATGGTGTAGATGGCGTCGCTGCCCATGCCCAACGGCGCCCACAAACTGCGAGACAAATGCTGACTGACTGTGAGCGTGGGCTCTTTGGCTTGCAAGGCACGCTTGAGGAACACCCCCAACACCTGCGTTGTGCCACTGCTGTATTCATATTCACTGCCCGGCTCACGCTCAAAGCCATGCGACAACACCAATGCCTCGGCATGCTTGCCGTAATACAAGTCGGTGGTCATGTTCAGCGGCAGGTAATAGTTCTCGTCCCACTCATGCCCGGACTTCATGCTGGCGAGTTGCGCCACCGTGGCTTTGTTGCCGCGCGGATCGTTGACGTACTCTTTGATTTGCTCGGTGATGGGCGCATCAAAGCTGCTGATGAAACCTTGTTGCACCGCCATGCCCACTTGCATGGTGGTGATGGTTTTGGCGACAGAAAAAGAGTTGGTGCGGCTTTGCGCTGTGTAGGGTGCGAAATACTGCTCATGCACCAATTGCCCATGTTGCGCCACCAAGAAAGCAGCAGTCTCGTGTTGTTGGTGGTGTTGTTGAATCGGGTCGGACAAGGTTTGTTGGTTGTAGTTGGTGGCTCTGGGCCATGCTTGCTCAGCGCCTTTGGCAATCACGCGCTGATCGAAGTTGTGGGCATCGTCGATATGGGCGGTTCGATGCCCTTGCAAATAGGTGCTGTAGAGCGCTTTCCAAATATAACCATGGCCTGAGAGTTGCAGAATGAATGCCAGCACTAGCAACAAGCCAGTCATCCACTGAATTGATTTTTTCATGACAGTCCCCTTGGTCGAAAAAAAAGCCAGTACGTTTGAAGGGTACTGGCTTTTGGATTGGTGCCGCTTGTCGGATTCGAACTGACGACCTACCGCTTACAAGGCGGTTGCTCTACCAACTGAGCTAAAGCGGCATGGTTGAGATTCTAACGAAGCTTGAGGCAGGCCTTCAACTATTTGATGCGTTTGAGTTGAGGGCGCACACTGCCTGCGGGCGGCGTTGGTGTTGGTTCAAGATCAGTTGGGGGTTTGGCATCCGCGGATGCATCCATGTCAACTGGCGCTGGAAACGCCATGCCTTGTCCATTTTCTTTGGCGTAAATGGCAATCACCCGCCCCATGGGCACGGAGATTTCTCGTGCCACACCGCCGAATCGCGCCTTGAAAACAATGAATTCGTTGCTCAGTTGCAGGTTGCTGGTGGCGTCAAAACTGATGTTGAGCACGATCTCGCCATTGCTGACGTACTCGCGGGGCACCTGCACTGAATCGTCCACTGACACAGCCACATAAGGTGTGAAGCCGTTGTCAGTGCACCATTCGTGCAAAGCGCGAACCAAATAGGGTCGCGTGGAAGAGGACTGCGTGATGTTGATCATGCAATGGCCAATTACTTGCGCATGACCTTTTCAGACGGGGTCAGTGCTTCTATGTAGGCGGGGCGTGAAAAAATACGTTCCGCGTATTTCAACAAAGGGGCTGCATTTTTGGACAACTCGATGCCGTAATGGTCCAAGCGCCAGAGCAAAGGGGCAATGGCCACGTCGAGCATGGAGAAGTTATCGCCCAGCATGAACTTGTTTTTCAAGAACACAGGAGCCAGTTGAGTCAACCGGTCGCGGATATGTGCTCGGGCTTTTTCCAACACTTTTTCGTTGGCTTTTTGTGAACGAGACTCCAGCGTGATGACGTGGGTGAACAGTTCTTTTTCGAAATTCAGCAAGAACAAGCGAACGCGAGCCCGGTCAACGGGGTCTCCGGGCATCAGCTGGGGATGAGGAAAGCGTTCGTCGATGTACTCGTTGATGATGTTGGATTCGTACAAAATCAAATCACGTTCAACCAAAATGGGCACCTGCCCATAGGGGTTCATCACATTGATGTCCTCGGGCTTGTTGTAAAGATCGACATCGCGGATTTCAAAATCCATGCCTTTTTCAAACAAGACAAAGCGGCAACGATGCGAAAAAGGACATACTGTCCCTGAATACAAGACCATCATGAGAGTGGCTCCTGAAAAACGAACGATTTAATGGGCAAGCCGAATGCCCATTGTAAGAACCCGTCAGAGACGGGTTACGGCAAAGCAATTTAGCGAATGTCTTTCCAATAGGCGGCATTCAAGCGCCAAGCAATGACGAAGAACACCAACAAGTAGAGCATGACCCACACGCCGACGCGAATGCGGGTCGATTGTGTGGGATCGGCCATCCATTGCATGTAATTTACCAAATCGCCCACCGCCGAATCGTATGCAATGGGGCTCATCTTGCCAGGGGTGATTTGCTCCCAGCCTTTGAGCACTTGGGTGGTGTGTCCCTTGGATTGAATTTCTTCAAACACTGGTTTGCGCTGACCTTGCAATTCCCACAAAACATGAGGCATGCCCACATTGGGGAAAGCCAAGTTGTTCCAGCCAGTGGCTTTGCTGTCATCACGGTAGTAAGTGCGCAAGTAGGTGTAGAGATAGTCTGCGCCAGAGCCGCCAGAACCGGAGCGTGAACGTGCAATCACGGTCAGATCAGGGGGGTTGCCGCCAAACCAGTCCTTGCCCTGCTTAGGGTCCATCGCTATTTTCATGGTTTCGCCCACCTTGTCGGTGGTGAACAGCAGGTTGTCCTTGATTTGCTGCTCGGTCAGACCGATGTCGGTCAGGCGGTTAAAGCGCATGTAAGAGGCCGCGTGACAGTTCAGGCAGTAATTGACAAACAACTTGGCGCCGTTTTGCAAAGCGCCCAAATCGTTCAAACGGTCTGGCGCCTTGTCCCACGGAATGCTGGCACCTGCGGCAAAAGAAGGCACGGCAGACAAAGCGGATGTCAGGACCAAGATCACACTGAGAATGAATTTTTTCATGGTTATTGGCTCCAAGCGGTTCAGTGTGCGACGAAGTTCACGCGGTCTGGCACAGGCTTGGTCTCACCCATTCGGCTCCACCAAGGCATCAGCAGGAAGAAACCGAAATAGAACAAGGTGCCAATTTGCGACACGCGTTCGCCAATCGCCGATGGTGGTTGAATGCCCAAGTAACCCAAGACAAAGAAGTTGATCACGAAAATGGCATAGAGGTAGACATGCCAATCAGGGCGGTAGCGGATGGATTTGACCGCACAGTTGTCAAGCCATGGCAAGAAAAACAAGATAACCACAGCGCCGCCCATGACCACCACGCCCCAGAATTTAGCGTCAATGCTCAGCATCATGAGCACCAATGCAACGGCACTCCCAACCACAACCACTTTCAGGAAGTTGCTGATGTTGGCGCGGGTGGCACCCAAATAAGCGGCCACCAACACACAAAGGATGAGTCCATACATCATCTCGCTGGTGATCGCACGCAACATGGAGTAGTAGGGGGTGAAATACCACACAGGGGCAATGTGCAAAGGTGTCTTCAGTGGGTCCGCAGGAATGAAGTTGTTGTATTCCAGGAAATAACCACCAAACTCTGGCGCAAAGAAAATGATGGCGCAAAACACCAAAAGAAAACCAATCACGCCCATCAGGTCGTGCACAGAGTAGTAGGGGTGGAACGGAATGCCGTCCAACGGTTTTCCGTTGGCGTCTTTCTTGTCTTTGATTTCCACACCGTCAGGGTTGTTGGAGCCGACTTCGTGCAAAGCGATGATGTGCGCCACCACCAAGCCCAACAAAACCAAAGGCACGGCGATGACGTGGAAGCTGAAGAAGCGGTTCAAGGTGGCGTCGCCCACCACATAGTCACCGCGGATCAGCAAGGCCAAATCGGGGCCGATGAAAGGAATCGCAGAGAACAAATTCACAATCACTTGGGCGCCCCAGTAGGACATTTGGCCCCATGGCAACAAATAGCCCATGAAAGCTTCACCCATCAGCGCCAAGAAAATGGCACAACCAAACACCCAGACCAATTCACGGGGCTTGCGGTAAGACCCGTAAATGAGACCGCGGAACATGTGCAGATAGACCACCACAAAAAAGGCTGAGGCGCCCGTGGAGTGCATGTAGCGAATCAGCCAACCCCAGGGGACATCTCGCATGATGTACTCCACTGAAGCGAAGGCTTCATCGGCGTCTGGTTTGTAGTGCATCACCAAGAAAATACCAGTCAGGATTTGAATCACCAAGACCAGCAGTGACAGCACGCCAAAAAAGTAAAAGAAGTTGAAATTCTTGGGCGCGTAGTACTCGCTCATGTGCTCTTTGAAGAGCTTGGAGAGCGGGAATCTGTTGTCAATCCAGTTCAGGGCTTTTTCAGCCGCTGGCGCATTGGGTGGAACGTCTTTGAATTCAGCCATGGTAGGTGTGCGCCTTTAAGCTTTTTTATCTTCGCCAATCAACAGGCGTGTCTCGGAGAGGTACATGTGGGGTGGCACTTCGAGGTTGTCTGGTGCAGGCTTGTTTTTGTAAACCCGACCAGCCATGTCGAAGGTGGATCCATGGCACGGACAGAAAAAGCCGCCTTGCCAGTCGTCAGGCAATGATGGCTGTGGGCCGGTTTGAAATTTGTCGCTGGGGGAACAGCCCAAATGCGAGCAAATACCCACACCAACAAAGATTTCAGGCTTGATAGAGCGGGCCTGGTTGCGGGCATATTCAGGGGTCAACTCGGCGGGATTGCGCTTGGACTCGGGGTCTGCGAGTTGGGACTCGACTTTCTTCAAGGCTTCAATTTGTTCTGGCGTTCGGCGCATGATCCAAACTGGCTTACCGCGCCATTCAACGGTGAGTTTTTCACCAGGCTTGATGGCTGAAATGTCAACTTCAACGGCGGCACCAGCTGCTTTAGCTCGCTCTGAGGGGCTGAATGCGCTGATGAAAGGAACCGCGACGGCTGCGCCGCCTACTGCACCTGCGCAACCGGAGGCAATCAGCCATGTGCGCTTGTCGGTGTCCACAGTGGTGTCACTCATGAAAGACCTCTATGTTTCTATGCGAATTTGAGTTAGCCAGACATTCTAACCGAGCCTCTCAGGTCGAACCCGCACAATGGTTTCTACTTAATTGAATACGGAATAAATCACAAAAAAATATGAGAGCATTCTTTAGTTCAACTAATTTGGGAGTTTGACCATGCTCAAAGAGTTCAAAGAGTTCGCCCTCAAAGGCAATGTGATTGATTTGGCCATTGGCGTGATTGTGGGTGCGGCCTTTGGAAAAATTGTTGATGCCATGGTGGGTGATCTGATCATGCCGCTGGTGTCCATGTTGATTGGCCACCTCGATTTTTCCAATTACTTCATCGCATTGGCCCATGTACCTGAGCAAGTGCCTCCTACTTTGGACGCCCTGAAAAAGGCGGGCATTCCGGTGTTTGCTTATGGCAACTTCATCACTGTGGCGGTCAACTTCTTTATTTTGGCTTTTGTGATTTTCATCATGGTCAAGCAAATCAACCGTTTGAAACGCAGTGAGGCGGCGGCACCAGCAGCAGCTTAGGTGGTCACGCCGGAAGATATTTTGTTGCTGCGCGAAATCCGCGATCAACTCAAACGCTGACCAAACTGCATACCCAAGCGCTTTGTTGTTAAACGGCCTGGCCGCGTGCCACCCGCACTGCGGCCAGCAAGCTGCTGGGGTCGGCCACCCCCTGCCCCACGATGTCAAAGGCGGTGCCGTGGTCGGGGCTGGTGCGCACGAACGGCAAACCCAGTGTTTGGTTCACGCCATGGTCCAAGCCCAAATATTTCACCGGAATCAAACCTTGGTCGTGGTACATGGCCACCACCACATCGGTACTGGCTTGGCCAGCCGCGCTGTGCGCATTCATGAACACGGTGTCGGGTGGGTAGGGGCCACTCACCTGCAAGCCCAGTTGTTGGGCTTGCGCAATGGCCGGGGCAATCTCGGTCAACTCTTCCGTGCCAAACAAACCATCCTCACCAGCATGCGGGTTCAAGCCCGCCACCACCATGCGCGGTGCGCGGCCATGCAATTGCAGCCAAGCTGTGTGGGTGATGCGCAGGGTTTGCAGCACATTGGCCACGGTGACGGCCTCGATAGCTTGTCGCAAGGACACATGGATGCTGACCAACACGGTGCTCAGGCCGGGGCTGCGCAACATCATGCGCACCGGCAAGTCGGCCACTGACACGCCAAGGTGTGCAGCCGCCAAAGCCTGCAGCATTTCAGTGTGGCCGGGGTGATCCACGCCCGCCAAAGACAAGGCTTTTTTGTGCAGCGGTGCGGTCACCACAGCGGCCACCTCGCCGCACAGAGCGGCTTGTGCCGCCCAACTCACCGCAGCTGCCGCCATGCGTCCGCCCTCGGCGCTGGCCTGCCCAGGCTTGAAGGGCAAGCTCGCGCCCGCTTGCAACACGGGCACTTGAAAGTTGCCCATGCGCCAAACCTGCGGCAGGTCTTGCACAGCAATACATTGCAACTGCACTGGCAACACCTCTGACAAGCTGTTCAGATGCTGCTGCATGGCGGCCAAGTCGCCCACGACACAGACACCACGCATCTGCTCGGGGTGCAGCGCGAAGGCTTTCAACATGATTTCGGGGCCAATACCGGCCGGGTCGCCCATGGTCAGGGCCAAGGGCAGTGACGATACGGGGGCGTTCAAGCGGGCCGCCTCAAGCTGGGTTGCCGATGTCGATGAAGGCGTGCTCCAAGCTCAGCTGAGACGCCACATGCGCGGCCAAAGCCGGTGCGCCATAACGTTCGGTGGCATGGTGGCCGCAGGCCAAAAACGCCACGCCGGTTTCCTGCGCCAAATGGGCTTGCGGTTCGGAAATTTCACCCGTGATGAACGCATCTGCGCCAGCAGTGATGGCAGCTTCAAACCATGACTGCGCCCCACCTGTGCACCAGGCAATCCGTTTCAAAGGTCGCTTGGGGTCGGGCAAGACCGCCACTGGTGCACGGCCCAAGGTGGTGTGCAGGTTGTGAACCAGTGCCTCCAGTGTCTCGCAACCCGCAGAGGGCGTGCCCAAACAGGCCAAGTCTTGCTCGCCAAAACGCGACAAGGTTTCCCAGCCCATCAGCAACCCCAACTGTGCGTTGTTGCCCAAAGCGGGGTGGGCGTCCAAAGGCAAGTGGTAGGCCAGCAGGTTGATGTCGTGCGCCAGCAGCAAGGCCAAACGTTGCTTGAGCCAGCCAGTCACCGCGCCATCATGGCCGCGCCAAAACAGACCGTGGTGCACCAGCAAGGTGTCGGCCCCCGCATCGATGGCCGCTTCAATGAAGGCCCTGCTGGCGGTCACCCCCGAAACAATTTTTTGCACCTCTGCGCGGCCTTCGACTTGCAAGCCGTTCGGGCAATAGTCTTTGAATTTGGCTGGCTGCAACATGTCGTTGCAAAGCGTCAGCAGTTGGTCGCGGCTGGCCATGTCAGCGCGGTGCCGTTTTGACTTTGGGGCGCTGAGCTGGTGTGACACTCAGAACCAGTTCTTCGCTCTTGCGCAAAACAAGTAAATCAGCTTGGGCGCCAGGCTTCAAGGCGGCCACCTGTGCCAACAATTCAGACACGGTTTGTACCGGATGGCCTTGCACCGCCAGCATCAGATCGCCGGGGCGAACGCCCGCTTTGAAGGCCGGTCCAGACTGCAAGACACCCGTGATGATGACGCCGCTGTCACGCTGCACGTTGAAAGTTTTGGCCAGGTCGGCGGTCATGTCGGTGGGCTCGACACCAATCCAGCCGCGCACCACTTGGCCCTCTTTGACAATGCCTTCTAGCACTTGCTTGGCAGTGCTAACGGGTATGGCAAAACCTATTCCCAAACTGCCGCCAGAGCGCGAGTAAATGGCCGTGTTGATGCCAAGCAAATTGCCTTGCACATCCACCAAGGCCCCGCCCGAGTTGCCCGGGTTGATGGCGGCATCGGTTTGGATGAAATTCTCAAAGGTGTTGATGCCCAACTGGTTGCGGCCCAAAGCCGACACGATGCCACTGGTGACGGTTTGACCAACGCCAAACGGGTTGCCAATGGCCAGCACAATGTCGCCCACTTGGGTGAGCTCCGAGCTGTTCATGACCATCACGGGCAGTTTGTCGAGCTTGATTTTCAGCACCGCCAAATCGGTTTCTGGATCGGTGCCGACCAACTTGGCTTGGGTGCGTCGACCATCGTTGAGCACGACATTGATTTCATCAGCCGACTCCACCACATGGTTGTTGGTGAGAATGAAACCGTCAGGGCTGACGATGACGCCACTGCCCAAGCCCATTTGCGCGGAAGACTCGTCTTGGTCGCCAAAGAAATAACGAAACCAAGGGTCTTTGGCCCGGTCAGGCAAATCTGTGTTGCGGGTGGTGTTGATGCTGACCACGGAGGCAGACGCTTTTTTGGCCGCACCGCTCAGGCTGCCCACACTGGTGGAGCTGGCAACTGAGGCCGGTGCCTCCAACACTTGCAAGCTGCCGTCCCAACCACCGCCCGATTGCAGCCACTCCGGCTTGAGGGTGATGACCACAAACCATATCGCAAGCAACACGGTGACTGCTTGGGAAAACACAAGCCACAAGCGTTTCATGGTCAGGAAGCTTCTGCACCCGCATCTTCTGGGGCGCGGGTGTGTTTGATGAACAACTGTGCCGCCCAGATGCCCAACTCATAGAGCAACACCATGGGGATGGCCAAGGCCAACTGCGACACCACATCGGGTGGCGTGACGATGGCGGCGATGATGAATGCCAACACAATGAAATAAGAACGAAAGTCCTTGAGTTTTTGAATCGTGACCAAGTTCATCCGCGTCAGGACGATGACCACAATGGGCACTTCGAAAGACAAACCAAATGCAACGAACATGGTGAGCACAAAGCTCAAATAAGCCTCGATATCAGGTGCTGCCGTGATGCTTTTGGGCGCAAAACTTTGAATGAATTTGAAGACCTGGCCAAACACGAAGTAATAGCAAAAGGCCACGCCGATGAAAAACAGCAACGTGCTGGAGATGACCAGCGGCATCACCAGCTTTTTCTCGTGCGTGTAAAGACCCGGCGCCACAAATGCCCAAGCTTGGTAGAGCACCACGGGCAAGGCGATCAAAAAACCAGTCATCAGCAAAATCTTCAAGGGCACCATGAATGGCGAGATGACCGAGGTGGCGATCAACTTGGTGCCATCGGGCAAATTGGCAATCAAAGGTGCGGCTAAGAAGTCGTAGAGCTGGGCTGGCCCGGGAAACACGCTCAGCACGACACAGACCACGGCCACGGCGATGGCCCCCTTGACCAAACGGTCGCGCAATTCTTTCAAGTGCTGGATGAACGGCTGTTCTGAGCCCGCCATTTCATCTTTTTCTGGGGTGCTGGAATCGGACATGTGGCCTTAAAAGCTGTTGCTGCCGTTGCCCGGCGGACGGTAACGCGCGACGCGGGCGGCGCCCGATAAAGCGCGGGTGCGCACACCTTGACGAGCTTTATACCAGTGTGGCATGGCGGAGCGCTTTAAACGCCAATTTTTTTGCGGGTGTTTGTACTCAGGCAGTGGGGCTTGCCAGGCATCGGTTTCGTTGTCGCTGCTGTCTAAGCCCAAGCCCGACACACCTTGGTTGAGCTTGGTGGTGGCGTTCAGCACGCTCGACTGGACATCGCTCATGGCGGTGTCCATGGTTTCCTTCATCTTTTTGAGGTCTTCCATTTCCATGGAGCGGTTGACCTCGGCTTTGACATCTGAGACGTAGCGCTGGGCTTTGCCCAGCAAGGTGCCGATGGTGCGGGCCACGCGAGGCATCTTCTCTGGTCCGATGACCACCAGTGCCACCGCGCCAATCATGGCCAGCTTCGATACCTCTAAATCAAACATCGATCAAGACTTGGATTTGGCTTCAACGTCGATGGGCGCTTTGTCTGCGGTTTGAACAGGCGTGCCAGCGACTTGCTGAGCCGCAGCGCCAGCGTTGGCATCAGGACCAGCGGAGCCGTCCTTCATGCCGTCTTTGAATCCTTTAACGGCACCACCCAAATCCCCGCCCAAACTTTTGAGCTTTTTGGTACCAAAGACCAAAACAACAATCAATAAAACAATCAACCAATGCCAAACAGAAAAAGTCCCCATGGGATGCTCCTCAATAAACTTCAGGAATTCTAGTCTTAGCCACGCAACCAGGGGCGTGGGCCGCCCATGACATGCCAATGCATGTGGTGAACCTCTTGGCCGCCCTCTTCGCCGGTGTTGGTCACCAGCCGAAAACCACCCTTGGGATAGGGGTTCACGCCCTCTTGCAGTGCCAGCTCGGGCACCAGCACCATCATGCGGCCCAGCATGGCGGCGTGCTCCGGCTTGGCTTGGGCCAAAGAGGGAATGTGGGCTTTGGGAATGATGAGGAAATGCACCGGCGCCCACGGGTTGATGTCGTGGAACGCGAACAACTCGTCGTCTTCATAGACTTTTTTGCTGGGAATTTTCCCCGCAACAATTTTGCAAAAGATGCAATTTGGATCGGTGTGCATGGTGAACTCTGCTGAAAAAAGCTGGTGGTTAATCTTCGCCCGACTCGCGAGCTTGTGCTTTGCGTAGGGCCTTTTCTTCCAACCCGCTCAAGCCCTCGCGGCGCGACAACTCTTGCAGCACATCTTCGGGGTGCAAGTTGTAGTGCGACAGCGCCACCAGGCAATGGAACCAAAGGTCGGCTATTTCGTTCACCAGATGCTGCGGTTGGCCGCCATGGTCCAGGTCTTTCGCGGCCATCACGGTTTCGGTGGCCTCTTCGCCGATTTTTTTCAAAAACGCGTCCGGGCCTTTGTGCAGCAAACGCGCCACGTAGCTGGTGTCGGGGTCGCCACCGTTGGCCGCTTTGCGGCTTTCAATCACAGCGGCCAAGCGGCTCAGGGTGTCGTTGGAAGTCATGGATGGGCTTTGTAAATGGTGGCGGGGTCTTGCAGCACCGGCTCGACGCTGAGCCATTGGCCGCCGTCAGGGCTGGTTTGCCAGCGTTGATAAAAGCAGCTGTGGCGGCCGGTGTGGCAAGCGATGCTGGGGTCGTGGCCGGTTTGGGTGACGCTCAGCAAGATGACGTCGTTGTCGCAATCGAGGCGGATGTCGTGCACGGTTTGCACATGGCCCGACTCCTCGCCCTTGAACCACAGCTTGTTGCGCGAGCGGCTGAAATACACAGCGCGGCCCAGCAAGGCGGTTTGTTCCAGCGCCTCTCGGTTCATCCAGGCGAACATCAGCACGTCTTTGCTGCTTTGTTCTTGGGCGATGACCGGCACCAGGCCTTGGGCGTCCCATTTGATAGCGTCTAACCAATTCATAGGGGGAGATGTTAAGGGCATCGCCCTGAGTGGGCCGGGGCTCAGATCGAGGCGTCTTTGTAGGCTTTCAAGACGGCATTGATGCGGGTTTGATAGCCTGCACCTTGAGCTTTGAACCATTCCAATACATCTTGATCGACCCGCAATGAAATCGAGGCCTTGGCTGGTTGCAGTTTCAAACCTTTGCGAACCATGCCGCGCACAATGTGCTTGACATCAGCCTCCGGATGTTCAGTCGTTGACTTGACCTTGCCTTTTTGGAGTTGGACCAAATTAGTTTTTGATTTCATGGAAGTAGATTTGCGACTCGCGCTTGGTGGCTTTTCTGAAAGAGATGATTTACTTTGATGTTGGCTTCACATTTTGTTGATGACCATGAGAATTTCATTGACTCAATGTATATACATATTGTAGTGTCGTCAATAACTGTCCCTTGGCTATTGATATTTGTGAAATTTTGATCAGAATTGAATTATTCGATTGTTGATACCCATGGCTCTTGCCAATTTTTGCCATGAAATCTAAACTCAAGTCATGAGCACCATGAACATCTCCCTTCCAGAATCACTCAAGACGTTTGTCGATGAACAAGTCAGCGAACGAGGCTACGGCACCAGCAGCGAATACGTGCGCGAGTTGATTCGCAATGACCAGGAACGGCGGCAACTGAGAAGCTTGCTGTTGGATGGCGCAGGCTCAGAAGCCACACAAGCGGTGACGTCAGAATATTTCGAAGAGTTGCGCAAGCGCATGACCAAGGCCGCCAAACCCAGTGGCCCTGCGTGAAAGCCAAACCCGTTGTTCCTCGCCGCTTGGCTCAACAAGATATGGATGAGGCCATCGAGCACTATTTAGATGTGGATGCTTCTACGGCGGCGGCGCTGGGATTGATTGATGACTTGGAGCGTTCGTTGTTTCACATCAGCCGCAATCCCGGCACGGGCTCCAACCGCTATGCGCATGAATTGAATTTGCCCAGCCTGAAATCTTGGCCTTTGACGCGCTACCCGTATTTGGTGTTTTACGTTGAACGACCCGACCACATGGATGTTTGGCGGGTGCTGCATGGGCAGCGGGATATTCCGGCTTGGATGCGAGAGGCCGTGGGGACTTAAACCAGCCCGGACCAGTAACCAGGTCTGCGCTTGTGCGAAGCAACCACCAATACTTCAACTACCGCAGCTTCCTTCAAGAAGTAGTTCACTTGAGTAAGGCATTGCCCTGGCGGCACACTTCTTCATTTGCCTGAAAAATTTCGCTTGGGCTCAATGCCTTTTCTGGGCGGATCTCTTGGAAAACTTGCAAAGATTCAAACCCTTTCCATCCAATAAGCAGGTTGGCGGCGATGGTGGGAAACGGCCAATACTTGCACCAACCCATCGACTTCTCGGTAAATAAGGTCAAAGTGAAAGACCTTGAATATGGCGCGTCGAATGTTTGGTGCAACAACGATGCGCGATCGAGCTGGCGAGGCACAAACCCCTTCCAGGGTATGCCGAAATTCGGTGTGGTAACGCCTACCCAATCCCACTTGAATTTCTTCGTAGTGAGCGACCTGTTTTTTGTGTTCTTCTGCGGCCGCGGGGTGGAGCCAATACCTTACTTCAAAAGCGCCTGAACTTCCCTCTCAAGCTGCTCGCTACTGACCAAGGTGGATTGGCCTGAGTCAATCTCAGCAGCCCGGCGACTAGCCTCCGCAAGCCAAGCCTCTTGGGTATCACTTTCCGAGGCGATATCCAGACTATCGAGCAATAAATGCAGCAAGTGGGCACGCTCAGTTTTGGGCAGGCCAAGCACAGTTTGTTCGAGGGTTAATGAATTCATGGAGTAATGCTACTCCAGCAAAAAGAGCTTGTCATCGGCTTTAATTGCTAAAAACCCACTTGCCATACACCAATACTGCCTTGATGTTGTCGTCAGGGTAAATGCCTTCATCCTGAAGGCATCAAATCTTGCGGCTAAGCGTGCGGGCACGCACTCATCAAGCAGAATGCGCATCGGCCACCAGGGACACCCTGGCCTTCTCAAGAACGCCTACGGCCTGCCCCCGTGTGACAGACGGGAACTGCTTTAAAAACACATCCAACGAATCGCCATCTTCCAAGTAATCGAAAAGGTTTTGGATTGGCACTCGTGTCCCCGCAAAAACGGGGGCTCCGCTTTTAATATCGGGATCAACAGTGATGAGGTTGCTGGTCATGGGGAGGCTCCGTCAGCATTTCAGCTGAGCTGGTTTACCCGCCGGGGTGGTTTTGGGGAGGTTCGTGGGTAATTGGAAGGCTTGGTGCGCTTGGGGGCATCGGTCCGCTTGAGCGAGGGGTTAGGCCTCAGTGCGCAACAGCACATAGCTGCCTTGCTTGTGGCTCGATAAAGCGGCTTCAAGTTCCGGAACAAGAGGCAGCAGGTATGGCAGCTCATTTGAAAGCGCGTCCAGGACGAAGACCGAAACCGGCAGAGTTGATGTGTTCTGTTGATAAGGGAGATTCTTGTCGACTGTTATGAAGGCATCAAATCTTGCTGCTGCGAGCGCCAACAGCTTCCCATTCTTTACGCCGGACCAGCCTTCCTGAGTAAACGTGGATACCTGGTGCGATGGAAGTGCCCTCCGCAAGCGTGCGGGCACGCACTCATCAAGCAGCAGGCGCATCTGCAGCCAAGCTCTGACGCGCAGCCTCTAGTACAGCTACTGCGCGCTCGCGGGACACAGAGGGAAAGTCCTCAAGGAAGTCCTCTAGCGAGGAGGAGCCTTCCAAGTAGTCGAACAAGTTCTTCACGGGGACGCGCGTTCCCGCGAAGCACAGGGCACCACTCATGATTTCAGGGTCTCGCGTGACGATTGCAGAGTCCATATGCACCTCCAGGGAAAAGAGTTTAGCGCTTGAAGCGCTGCGGTCCGGATTTCTCGATCGCCCGCTCAACGACTGTTGCAAATTGCTCACCGAGTTGTGGACTGATCTTCGCCGTACCAGCGTCGATATCGGCGATTCGATCCGGTTAAGCGAGCGGCTAGTCCGCATCCGGGTGCTCAGCAATTCCAGCAAGCATTGCAGGCGCAATGATGCGATGAGCTGGGGTGACCGGCAACATATACAAGCGACCTAAAAGGTTCTTGACGTGAACAACAGTGGTGAGCGTGACCTCGACGGTCTTGCAACCCGGCAAGAGCCTCCTGTGGACGCTGAGGACAACATTTAGATGTTTGTCTCGATCACCAAGCAGCACCTCGTCGAAGGAGTTCTCAAAGAGAGTAAAGATTCCGATGCGATCGCCAGGCTTGTAGGTTTTCGTCTCTCTCGTTCGTTCCAGGTTGTCGAGCGCACCCAGGTTCTTCAAGCCGAACAGTTGGACGACACGATTTCGAGCGCTCATGGCTGTGTTGACCCACCGCGGAGTCGTCGCCGCTGCTGCCAAGAAGTGCTCAAGCGCAGACCGATCCACTCTTGCGGAGTTGATGCGCCAAGCGTCATAGAAGCTGGCGCCCTCCAACAACTCGGCCACTCGGCTGTTCAGCGGCACTTCGGTTTCGCGGGGAGTGTGTTTCATCCGGTCTAACATTTGAATTGATAGTTGGAAAGTTTGACGCGCTTGGGGGCTTCAATGGCGACAAGGGCGACGGGGGGTGGCTGGTTTGGCATGACTAATCCGCTGTTTGCCAATGCCACGCACCCCAGATGGCAAACCCAGCCAGTGCGTGGTGAGTGAAGTCCAAAACCGATTGGAGACCCAAGGGCTCACCGCAAACCATGTGGACGATGTTGTGCGCCAAAAAGAACAGTCCATAAAGGACACTGAGAATAAATATACTGACCTTGGCTGTGCGACATGAACGGGCATGCACCGTGACCTGAACAAGCGCATTAAGGCAAAACATCACGATGAGAACTTGCAGGCCAAGAGGGCCAGGGTCTTCGCGAAGCACCTTAGTCAGTGCTTCATATTGACCATTCATGGCGTACTGCAAAGGGCTTAGCATCAGCATGGCTAGCAAAAGCGCCAGCATGCTGCCCCATGAAGTGGCAATGATGGCGCGGTAATTGGGTTCATTTACATGCACTGGCAACTCCAAAATACAGAATAACGTTGGAGGTAACCGGGCCGTTGCGGTGTGAGGCTAAAGGCCCAGAATGAAATAGCGAGATTTTGGCCGCACGCCGCAATGGGTCCGGTTGACCACGAGCTTATGCGGCATTGCGCATTGATACCACTGACATCAGACGTTTTGGCATACGGAAGCCTCTTTCGAGAAAGAACGCCTCGGTCTCCTGAAATGGGGTGGCGTAAATGGGAACACCACGGCACTTCTCGACCACATGCGCCAACAATGATGAACCAATGCCCCGGTGTTGATGACTCGGACGTACGACAAGCTCACCGACAAAGGTTGAGAATGCGCCATCCGTGAAGGCACTGACGTAACCAACGAGTACGCCCTCAGAGTCTCGGCAATAGGCAATGATCGGATAGGCCGACAATGATCTTTCGATCTCTGCTGCGTCGTAATTAGTCTCTTTACCCCATCCCACAGAGGCCATCAAATTAGCAACCTCTTTTGGGGCGACGTTCTTGTCTGAAATTACCTTGAAACTAGACATTGCAATCTCCTACGGAAGTGAATGCAGCGGCATAACATGAAGGTAGCCGGCCTTGCGTGGCTTTATACGCAAGGTACGTGTTGACCGCAGGGTTTTAGCCCTTGACTTGCTTGGGAGCACGATCAATTTCAATGCCCAGCCCCTTAAATTTCTGAACGTAGGGGATAACAACAAGTGCGATGGCAGCACCTACCAACGTTATGCGCTCCGTGGTGAGAAGGGTGATACCGTAACGCGAGCATACTAAATCGGCGGTTGCAACGGCAACAGCGAACGCAGAGGCGGAAAAGCAGACGACAAAGAATCGGTCTGTCGTTCCCTTTTTCTCTTCAGCCAGCATTTCCTTTTTCTCGGCGATCCGAGCTGACGAGAGTGACTCGAACTGCAAGAACGAAGAAGATGGAACTTGCTTTGGTTCTCCATCTTCCCCCGGTGTATAGAAGTCAAACCCCACACCCGATTGGGCGGGGGTAACGACAAATCCGCGAACCGCTTTATCTCTCAAGGCTGCTATGTAGCGCCGTACCTGTTCTGTGGCGCGGGATAGCGTATTTGGATCGTTAAGCCCCTTAATCTCGATGATCGCCAGAAGCTCATTTGTCTTTGGATCAAGGAGAGCAAAATCCGGTCGATACCTCCGGCCGTCACCGATTGCCTGGAACACCGGCTCATAAATTACCGACGATTTGGGGAATCCCAACTCGGAAAGGTAATGGAAAAATTGTTCTTCGACCTTAGATTCCATCGGAGACCTTTCAGACAAGGGTTAACGTAGAAGTTACAGGCGCTGCGCGGCTTTATCGCGCAGCATCCGTTTGGACTGCCGGGTTATGCCTCTTCATCTAACGCGCTCGGCGAGTGCAGTTGCGATTTCTGCGGCTGCTTCGGAAAGACCTTTGCGCATTACTCTGTCTGCTGGCGAACCGGCAGCTCCACCGAACCCGTTTTGCCAAGTAACACCGGCCAAGACTTGACCGTCGTGCGTGCTATTCATCCGGGCGCTCGCGCTTTGGGGCTGTTGATCGTATCCGCCGCCGCCACGAACAACAAGAAATGCATCAATTCCTTGGTCTTTAAGTTTGGCTAATCCCTCAGGGCGCGTAATTTCAACTTCATTTAGGTTGAGCCGGATCATCATGCTTGATGTCGTCGTTGAGTCGATGACGGTGAATCCTCGATTTAACAACTCAACCCCAACGGCATCTGCAAGCAGACCACCCCCAGGGGCAAATGCGATGACCTTTACTGTGTGTTTCGTCTGACTGCTGACCGGCAAAGTTGACACCTTTGATGAGGCGCACCCCCAGAGGAGGGCTGTAGAAAACAGTACAAGTGCGATTTGTATTCTCATGTGAGTTTTCCTTTTGAAAAATGAACGTACGTTAAGAAAGCGTAGAGGGAGTTCTGCGAGGCATAACGTTCGAGCTAAGCTGACCCGCTACGGCATGCAGCTTGAGCGAGGGGTTAGGCCGCAACGTGCGAGTCTGCAAGAACATTTACGGCCGCTCTTGAGACTTCGGACGTAGAACGTACGCAAGGAGCAGGCCTGCCGGCCACCATGCGATTGTCTTCAGGCCTTCCGACCAAGCTGATGCGGACACGAGCAGCGCTCCAACCGTGAAAGCCAGCGAACTTGAGGTTAGAAGAATTGACGAAACCTCTGCATGGATGAGTTCACGCCAGTGCTGCGCACGTGCATGGACAGAGAACCATTGGGATTGATGTGCGATCACCGTGACGACAAGGTACAAGACAAGACAACCTACGATAGGAAGAACTACTTGCCTGTAATCCAAGAGTGCAACGAGGGTGGCGAATGACTTGGTTGTGAACATCGAGTCCTCGAGACTTTTCGCTTCGAAGTTCGACACACCAAGAACTACGAATGCGCAGCAAACCATGATTAGTAGGTTAGCGTAGACGCGTTGTGCGAAGGTGGGTTGGTATGGTGAGAACCACATGTTTGTTGACGGGGTAGGTGTCTTGCGGCCTAACGTTCAAATTGAGGGGCTGCGCGCTTTGGCGCTGTCCCGCTCGATTGCACGGTTAGGCCCACCACGCAACCTAGGTGGAGAATCGCTGCCACTGGCATTGAGCGCGATAGCTCTCTCATTTATCGACCTTAAGATTTTCCAGGGACCACGTTCGGTCAGCATTCTCGGCAATTTCGCACATCCACGAAGTACGCAACATGGCTCCGAATCCGTTCTGAGCATCAACGAACCCACGCACTCTATAAACCCCATTACCGAGGTGTACTACGGAAACTCCAGGTTCTGTGCTACTAGGGAATTCCGCAGAAGATGGGGCACGAAGCCGACTTCTCACCGGATCCTGACACATGACAAACGCCGAGGTTTCCTGTCCGCCATTCTGAGGGTTGCGGGGTTCTCCGCATCCGCTGACTAGAGCCGAACAAATTACCGAGCCAAGAATAATTTTCTTCATATACCTTTCTCCGTTTTTAAAAAGCCTAGCGC
Organism: uncultured Burkholderiales bacterium; assembly: GCA_937891045.1. Next base: position 21,536 of record CALBEV010000104.1, read on the forward strand.
TGGAGCTAAGCGGCCATCAGTTCTGGTTACTCGGATCGAGGACCGTGCGCACCTCATGAGGATCCACAGGACGACCGAAATAGGTCGAAATCAGGGACTTCCTGATCTCGTGCTTATCCTTTTCGTCCAGCAACTCAATGAACGGCCCTAAGGACGCCAACTCAAGCTCAGTCTGGCGAGCCCGATCAGCATTTGTTCTATGGCGCGCTGATTCTCGCGCGGTGTAAAAAGCGGGTGCAGCAATCGCCAGCGCGTACAGCAGTCGAACCGCTATTGCGAGGGTGTTATCTGGCGTCACGGGCTCATGATAAAACTTGTAAAACGTAAGCGCCGCCATCGTCAATCCGCACGCAAACAGTCCAACCGTGATCCAGCGCCAGATGTTTGCCTGCTTGCTCTCTTTGTTCGCGATCGTCTGGTAGTTCCCAGTAACGCCGATATCACCGACAACCTCAACAATTCTGGCTGCATCATTCCTATGGCCATCTAAAGCAGAAATTGCTTGCTGCGCAGCATTAAGGTAATCACTCTTTGATGTAGCAAACTCAGTCTTCAACTGCTGCAGCAGTTCGGCATGGTCGGAATTGCGCTGAGTTTGGTCTTTGCTAAAGATTTCTTGAAGGCTTGCAAGCGCAGCCGCCATATCCGCTTTTGACTTTGCAGAAGCGTCTTGCGCCTCGCTTAATCTCGTCTCCTGAGCATTTATTTGCGCAACCAGCTCGGATACACGGTTGCGCAGCTCATCGTTTTTCTCATCCAGTATCGCGAAAGTCTCCCGCGATCGTGACTGAATGGAATCAAAAGCCTCCGTGACCTCCGCTTTGGTGGAAGGTGTGAGCTTCGGAAAGAACGCCCATGTATAGCTGAGCACGTTTTGGTCAATGTATGACACCGCGTTGGCGAGATGACCAACATTGAGATTTGATACAAAGGCCGTTAGCTCGGCGATAGGCTGCTGCAAGTTTGCATTTATCTGACTCAGCCCAGCCTCTGAAACCGTACTGGCCGAGCTTTGGTTCAGCAAAGTCCTAAGGGTGCGCGCAACGTTTACCAGCTTCTCTCTATTGAAGCTCGCTGCTTCATCTGAGGCGACTTTAGGATCTTGCAAGTACTTGTTATTCAGCAGGTGCTGCAACCTGCTGAGCGAAGCTGAAAGTGCGTGATTCTTTAGATTTCTCGCTGCCACGAAACACCCTCCTTCATGGCTAACGTAATGTAGACCGCATAACCCGGTGGATACATCTAGGCACAGTCGACACATCATTTCGATGAAACACCTGCAAGCCGCGCTCGCCATGGCTCAAATGCACATCTACTGTGAATTCATAAAGATAAAAATTTGGCATGAAACTCAGCGCCCCTTCCTTGCAATCCACCCAGTTGCTTGATTAGCTGTGCGAGTGTCTACGTTGTTGGCACTATAGCTTCAAAAATGTGTATTTTTTAACTCTAATATGTAATTATTTATCTTATTTGATGCAATATTTACTAAATATATGCACCCTATCCGTACCTTTTGGAGCCAATCAATAGCGTCAAACGCAAGCACCCTGCGCATGAAGAAAAGCTTTCAGCTCAATCCAACCACCTCACAACCTCACAGGTATCCCACGCTCCCGCATCCTCTGCTTAGCCTGCTGCACCGTGTATTCACCATAGTGAAAAATGCTCGCGGCCAGCACCGCATCTGCGCCGCCAGTTTGGATGCCGTCGGCCAAGTGGTCGAGGTTGCCCACACCACCGGATGCAATCACGGGCACAGGCACGGCGTCGCTCACGGCGCGGGTCAGTTCCAAATCAAAGCCGCTTTTGGTGCCGTCGCGGTCCATGCTGGTCAGCAAAATTTCGCCCGCACCGTACTCGGCCATTTGCGTGGCCCAAGCCACGGCGTCCAGCCCCACGTTTTTGCGCCCGCCGTGGCTGAACACGTCCCAGCCCGGGCCCATGGGCAAGCCGTTTGCGCCCACGCGTTGCTCATCTTGTGCTGATCGGCGCTTGGCGTCGATGGCCACCACGATGCACTGCGCACCATATTTTTCAGAGGCGTCGCGAATCACTTGGGGGTTGGCAATCGCTGCCGAGTTGAAGCTGGTTTTGTCAGCACCCGCATTCAACAAACGCCGCACATCGTCCACGGTGCGCACACCGCCGCCCACAGTCAAGGGGATGAACACTTGAGAGGCCACGGCTTCGATGATGTGCAGAATCACGTCGCGCCCGTCGCTGGTGGCGGTGATGTCGAGGAAGGTGAGTTCGTCCGCGCCTTGCTCGTTGTAACGGGCCGCAATTTCCACCGGGTCTCCGGCGTCACGCAGTTCCACAAAATTGATGCCCTTGACGACCCGTCCTGCCGTCACGTCCAGACAGGGAATGATGCGTTTGGCCAGCATGTCAGCCGTTCAACTCGTCGGCGCGGGCTTGGGCTTGTTCGAAATCCAGGTCGCCGCTGTAAATGGCGCGGCCGCAAATCACACCTTCAATGCCTTCGTCTTCCACGGCGCACAGGCCTTCGATGTCTTTCATGCCTGCCAAGCCGCCGGAGGCGATGACGGGAATCGACAGGGCTTGCGCCAGTTTGACGGTGGCGTCGATGTTGATGCCGCTCAGCATGCCGTCGCGGCCAATGTCGGTGTAGATGATGGACTCGACACCGTAGTCTTCAAACTTCTTCGCCAAGTCCACCACTTCGTGGCCGGTGAGTTTGCTCCAGCCGTCGGTGGCCACTTTGCCGTCTTTGGCGTCCAGCCCCACGATGATGTGGCCGCCAAAGGCGCTGCAAGCGTCTTGCAAAAAGCCGGGGTTTTTCACGGCGGCGGTGCCGATGATGATGTAGCGGATGCCGCCGTCGATGTATTTTTCAATCGTGTCCAAGTCGCGGATGCCGCCACCCAGTTGCACCGGAATATCGTCGCCCACGGCTTTCAAGATGCTGCGGATGGCGCTGTAGTTTTGCGGCTTACCGGCAAACGCGCCGTTCAAGTCCACCAGGTGCAAACGCCGTGCGCCTTTGTTCACCCATTGCAAAGCCATTTGGGCCGGGTCTTCGCTGAAGACGGTGGATTGGTCCATGTCGCCTTGAACCAGGCGAACGCAATGGCCATCTTTGAGGTCAATCGCGGGGATGAGCAGCATAAATTGAAGTAAGAGTGAAAGCGGTCAAGGTGACCAGGAGAGGAAATTGCGGTAGAGCATCAAACCCATGTCGGCGCTTTTTTCAGGATGGAACTGGGTGGCAAAAATATTATCCCTAGAAACCACCGAGGTAAAGCTTTGGCCGTAATCGCTTACCCCCGCTGTGTGGCGTGCATCTAACGGGCGGGCGTAAAAACTATGCACAAAGTAGAAATAACTGTTGTCGGGCACCCCGGCCCACAGCGGGTGCGCCTGGGTTTGCCGCACTTGGTTCCAGCCCATTTGCGGCACCTTGAAGCGGCTGCCATCGGCTTGGTGTTGACCGGCCAAATCAAATTTCACCACTTCGCCGGGGATCAAACCCAAACAAGCCGTGCCGTCTGCGCCGCCTTCAGCACTGTGGTCGAGCAGCATTTGCATACCGACGCACACGCCAAACAGCGGTTTGTTGGCCGCCGCATCCAACACGGCAGGCATCAAACCGCTGTCGTGCAGTTCGCGCATACAGTCGCGCATCGCGCCTTGGCCGGGCAGCACCACGCGTTCGGCGGCCTGCACTTCTTCGGGTTTGGCGGTGATGACGACCTGGATGTTACTGTCGTGCGCAGCGGCCATGACGGCTTGCGCCACCGAGCGCAAATTGCCCATGCCGTAATCAATGACTGCAACGGTTCGCATGAAGGGCTTAGAGCGTGCCTTTGGTGGATGGAATCACACCCAGTGCGCGTGGGTCCAGCTCGAGGGCGTCGCGCAAGGCGCGGCCAAAGGCTTTGAACACGGTCTCGGCTTGGTGGTGTGCGTTCTCTCCGCGCAGGTTGTCAATGTGCAGCGTGACAAACGCGTGGTTCACAAAGCCTTGGAAAAACTCGAAGGCCAGTTGCGAATCAAAGTGGCCAATCATGCCGCTCTTGAAGGGCACGTGCATTTCCAAACCGGGGCGGCCGGAGAAGTCCACCACCACGCGGCTCAGGGCTTCGTCCAGCGGCACAAACGCGTGGCCATAACGGCGCAGGCCTTTTTTGTCACCCACGGCGATGGCCACGGCTTGGCCCAGCGCGATCCCGACGTCTTCCACGGTGTGGTGGCCGTCAATGTGCAGGTCGCCAGTGGCTTGGATGTGCAGGTCGATGAGGCCATGACGCGCGATTTGGTCCAGCATGTGGTCGAAGAAACCGATGCCGGTGGACAGCTCGGACTGGCCGGTGCCGTCCAAATTGATGCGCACAAAGATTTGGGTTTCTTTGGTGTCGCGGCGAACTTCAGCGGTGCGTTGTGTCATGGTGTGGGTTTGGTTTGTTAAAGCGAGGCCAGCACGTCTTGCAAAGCCTTGAGCAATTGATCGTTCTCTGAGGGGGTGCCCACGGTGAGCCGCAAGCAGTGGTGCAGCACCGGGTGCATTTTAGAAACGTTCTTCACCAGCACACGGCGGTCGCGCAAGGCTTCGAACACGCGAGTGGCCACTTGCTCGTCGCCACTGAAACGGGCCAACAACATATTGGCTTGGCTGGCGTAAGGCGTCACGCCGGGCAAGGCTTTCAAAGCAGCAAACACCCGATCGCGCTCGGTGCAAATGGCTTGGGCTTGGCGTTCAAATTCGGCGCGGTGTTCCAGCGCAAACAAAGCGCATTCGGCGTTCAACACGCTCACGTTGTAGGGCGGGCGCAGTTTGTCCAAGTGCCCCACCACATCGGCGCGGCCCAGCATGTAGCCAATGCGCACACCGGCCAAACCAAACTTGGACAAGGTGCGCATCAGCAGCACCTGGGCGTTGGCAGCGGGGTCGCGTTGGATTTCATCCAACCAGGTGGCGCTGGAAAACGGCTGGTAGGCCTCGTCCAAAGCCACCCAACCACCATAGGCCGACACCTGCGCAATCAGGCGGCGCATCACCGCCGCATCCCACAAATTGGCGGTCGGGTTGTTCGGGTAGGCCAAATACACGATGGCCGGTTGGTGCTGGTCGATGGCCGCGCTCATGGCGGATTCATCAAGCTCGAAGTCGTCACGCAAGGCCACGGGCACATAGGTCAAACCCTGGAATTTGGCACTCAGCGCGTACATGACAAAGCCAGGCTCGGGGGCCAAGGCACTGGCACCGGGCAGATGACAAGCCGTGGACAAGAGCGAAATCAATTCGTCCGAACCGTTGCCCAACATCAGCTGCCAGCCCTCGGGCAGACCGACAAATTCAGACAAGGCGTGTTTCAAATCGTCGATGCGGTCGCCGGGGTAGCGGTTGATGGCGACCGCGCCCAAACGCGCACCCAACTGCGCTTGCAGTTCGGGGGACAGGGTGTAGGGGTTCTCCATCGCGTCCAGCTTGACCATGCCCGTGGCAGATTGCACGTGGTAGGCCTGCATCACTTGCAGGTCGGGACGGATGAATTTCAGAGGGCGCATGGGAGTGCCCAAATTATAGGCGGCGGGGTTGTGCGCCCACGCCGCGCCGCTTCAGAGGAAACCGATGGACACCCAGGGCACAAAAGCGATGACCAACAGGGCCACCATCAACGCGCCCAGATAAGGCCAAATTTTGTTCAAGGCCAAGTCGGCCTCGACCTTGCCAATCGCGCAGGCCGCGTAAAAACCCACGCCCACGGGCGGCGCAAACAGGCCCAAGCCCATGGCGAACACCACCACCATCGCGTAGTGCACCTCATGGATGCCCAAAGCCCTGGCCACTGGGAACAGCAAAGGACCGAACAACACAATGGCTGGAATGCCCTCCAACATGCTGCCCAGAATGATGAATGCCAGCATGGACACGATCATGAAGCCTATGGCCCCGCCCGGCACTTGCGTCATGAGTTCCACCAAATCGCGTGAGAACCCCGACTGCGTGAGCGCCCAAGCCATGGCGGTGGCGCAACCGATGATGAGCAAAATGGCCCCGGACAAAGACGCGGTTTCCACCAGCATCGGGTAGATGCGTCGCCAGTCCATTTGCCGGTAGAACAACATGCCGACGATCAAGGTGTACAAAATGCCAATCGTCGACACTTCAGTGGCCGTGGCCACGCCCTCCACCACCGCCGAACGGATGACGAAAGGCAGGGCCAAGGCGGGCAGTGCCAGCCAAAAATAGCGCATCACTTCGGGCAGCGGGGTGCGAGCCACCCGCAAGGTGTTTTCTCGTCTTGCTTGCCAATACACCACCACACACAGCGCCAGCATGCCCACCAAGGCAGGCATCAAGCCGCCAATGAACAAGGCGGCAATCGACACGCCGGTGACCGCGCCAATGGTGATCAAGACCAAGCTGGGTGGGATGGTTTCGCTCATGGCGCCCGAGGCAGCCAACAAGGCCACCAAGCGGCCCGGGTCGGCGCCGCGTTGTTTCATTTCGGGGAACAAGGCCGGGGCCACCGCTGCCATGTCGGCGGCTTTGGAGCCCGAAATGCCCGACACCAAGTACATGGCGGCCAACAACACGTATTGCAAACCACCTCGGAAATGGCCCAAGAGCGAGGCCAGAAATTGCACCATGGCTTTGGCCAAACCGGTGACCGCGATGAACGCGCCCAAGAACACAAACAAGGGCACCGAGAGCAAGATCAGGTGGGACATGCCTTCATCGATGCGGCTGACCACGATGGTGAGTGGTGTGCTGGTGGAAAACTGCAAATAGGCCAAGGTGCACAGCCCGAACGCAAATGCAATCGGCAAACCCATGACCACGCACACGCCCACCATCAGCACGAAAAACAGCAGCAAATTTCCGTGGCCAAAATTCATCAAGAACGGGCTGGCCCAGTGAAGCGCAGCGCCCAACACCAGCAAGCAGCCCAGTGCCCAAGCCAAGTCGGCACCACGCGCAGCGCGAGACAGTTGCAACAAAGACTGCAGCAGCATGAGCCCCAAACCCACCACCACCGCCGCCACGCGCAGCGCATCCGGGATTTCCAAGGCGGGTGTCAGGATGACCCATTGCTCGTTCAAGTGCTCGATGGCTGGCCACAGCAAAGTCGCACAAAACAAAACCGTGAGGCAGGCCACCAAGCTCTCCACTTTGCGGCGCTTGGGCTCCGCCAGCTTGGCGACAAACACGGTCAGGCGCATGTGCTCGCCGTGCTGCATGGCGACCACCGCACCGAGCATGGCCAGCCACAAGAACAACACCGAGGCGAGTTCGTCCGACCAGGTGAGCGGCGTTTGCAGCACATAGCGGTAAACCACGCCCAAGGACAGCACGACGATTTCGGCCAGCACCAACAAAGCCGCTGGCCACTCGGCCAAGGCCCGCAACACCCGCTCAGGCCAAGACAGGGTCATGCCAATTTACCGGTGTATTTCTCAAGCTTGCCGATGGCTTCGGGGCCGTACTTGGTTTTCCATTCTTGGTAGAAACCAGCCTTGGACAAGACCTCGCGGAAGGGTTTGATGTCAGGGTAATTGAAGACCATGCCTTTGGTTTTGAGCTGCGCTTCCAGCACATTGTTCAAGCGGCGGATGTCGTCGCGTTGCACCAAGGCGGCTTTTTTGAAGTGCTGCGCAATCAGCGCTTGCACATCGGGCGGCAAGCTGGTCCAGCGTTTGGCATTGGCCAACACCCATTGGCCGTCCCACATGTGTCCGGTCATGGAGCAGTACTTTTGCACTTCAAACAACTTGGCTGATTCAATGAGCGGCAGCGGGTTCTCTTGGCCTTCGACGATCTTGGTTTGCAAGGAGGAATACACCTCGCTGAAATTGATGGACGCAGGTGAGGCGCCAAAGGCTTTGAACATCGAGGTCCACAAAGGGCTGACCGGCACACGGATTTTGAAGCCCTGCAAATCGGCCGGGGTTTGAATCGGTTTGGTGGAACTGGTGATGTTGCGAAAGCCGTTGTCAAAGCAGAAATCGAAGGCGTGCAAATTCACTTTGGCGATGGCTCCGCGCACATGCGCACCCAAGTCGCCGTCCATCGCCGCCCACACCGTGGCGTAGTCTTTGAACACAAAGGCCAAGCCATTGATACCGGCCACCGGCACCAGGGTTTGCAAGATGAGGCCGGACAGCATGAAAAAGTCGATCGCGCCCGAGCGCACCTGCGACAACATGTCGGTGTCGCCGCCGAGTTGGTTGTTGGGGAACAGCTGAATGTCCACCCGGCCCTTGGACTCGGCGCGGATCGCGTCCGCCGCTTCCTTCATGCGGATGTTGGTGGGGTGGGTGATGGGGAAGTTGTTGGCCAGCTTGAGTTTGAACTCGGCGTTTTGCGCCCAAGCGTGGTTGACCAGCGGCCAAGCGCAAGCACCTGCGGCGGCTTTGAGGAGTTGGCGGCGGGGGTGTTGGTTTGGGCTCATGGTGACACGGATGCTAGCCGATAGCGTGCACCCTTCCATGCGGACTAACCCATTGGTGACAGGCTTTCAATTGCCGGGATAAGTCAGCCAATCGGCGCAAGCAGTTGCTGGCCGCCAGGGTTTAAGCTGACAGCTTGC
>CALBEV010000105.1 GCA_937891045.1 uncultured Burkholderiales bacterium
CTGTGGTTGACCCACTACATCACCAAGGGTGGTGGCAAAGTGCTTCAAAGCAGCTTCTTCACATTGGATGTGTCCGACTTCGGTTCCACCATTGCCAAAATCCAGCAAGAAAAACCCAAGTTCGTGGTGGCCGCTTTGGTTGGTGGTGCGCACATGTCCTTCTTCCGCCAATGGGCCGCGTCTGGCATGAACAAAAAGATCCCCTTGTGCTCCACCACCTTCGGCGTGGGCAACGAGCACCTGGCTTTGTCTGCCGCTGAAGGCGATGGCATCTTGATCGCAGGCAACTACAGCCAAGAAAACACCAACGCTGCCAACAAAGATTTCTTGGCCAAGTGGGCCAAGCGTTTTGGTGACACCAAGTTGGTCCATGAAATTGCCGTTTCTCAGTACCAAGGCATCATGTTGTGGGCGGCTTGCGTCAAGAAAGCTGGTTCGCTGGACCGCGAAAAAATGCTGGCCGCCATCGAGTCTGGCATCAGCATTCAAGGTCCTTGCGGCACCGTCACTTTGGACCCCAAAACGCACCACGCCATTTTGGACATCAATGTGATGGAAGTGAAGAACCAAAAACTCACCATCAAGCAGCAGTTCAAGGCACGTCCTCCATCTGACACCTTGCAATTCTGTGATTTGCAAAAAAATCCGAAAGACAACAAGCAATACGAAGTGAAGATTTGATCCTTGACAGAGGGCATTCCGGTTCATGTGAATTGGGATGCCGACTTTTTTAGAGAGTAAGCATGGATTACGCGGCGGTTGTTCTTCTTGAAATCATCTACATGATTGCTTTTCTGGCGCTTACCAGCGCTGGACTGGCGGTGGTGTTTGGCATGATGCGCGTCATCAACCTCGCCCATGGTGAGTTCGTCATGATTGGCGGCTACACCACCATCGCCTGTGCCAAGGCTGGCGTCAATATTTATTTCGCCATGTTGATCGTTTCACCGCTGGTTGTGGGTATTTTGGGCTTGGTGGTCGAGCGCTTGGTGGTGCGCCAGTTGTACGGCCGCATGATCGACACCATGCTCGCCACCTGGGGGTTGTCCCTGCTCATGGTCGGCATCGTGACCTTTATTTTTGGCAACACGGCGGTGAGTGTGCCCGCGCCTATTCCCGGCTACGAGCTGGGTGAATTCCAAATGGGTGGCTACAACCGGTTCATCATTGGCATTGCCACCTTGCTCATGTTGAGCATGTGGTTGGTCATGCGTTTCACCCGATTTGGTTTGGTGGCACGTGGTGCCATGCAAAGCGCTGATGTCGCCTCGTCTTTGGGCTACGACCCCAAACGCGTTTACATGTGGACCTTCACCGTGGGTGCGGCTTTGTCTGGCTTGGCCGGTGGCGTGCTGGCGCCCCTCACGGGCTTGCTGCCTTCCTCAGGCGGGGCCTACATTGCCAAAGCCTTCATCACGGTCATCACCGGTGGTGCGGCTGTCATCACAGGTACTTTGTCGAGTTCTGTCATTTTTGGCACCATCAATCAGATTGTGTCTTTTGGGTCCACCCCTGTCATCGGAGAGATTGTCATGCTGGCCTTTGCCGTTGTGTTGCTGCGCCTCATGCCCCAAGGCATCACAGGTCGGTTTTTCCGTAACGCACCATGATTGGAGACGCCGCCAATTTCTCCAGTGCCGGTCGCACCCACTGGGGATGGATCATCGCAGTGACCTTGCTTTTGGTGTTTTTACCGGCAGGTTTTGACACCCATACGCCTACGTTGTTGGGTATTTGGGCCTTGTTTGCTTTGTCCTTGGGTTTGATGTGGGGCTATGCAGGCATTCTGAGCTTTGGTCATGCCGCTTATTTTGGTCTGGGTGCCTACACCTATGCCATCACAGCGATGAACCTTGGTGAAAGCACGGCTGCTTGGATGCTGGCTATTTTGTTGCCTGCATTCGTGGCGGCCCTGATCGGTGCGATGATGTTTTATGGCCGCATCAGCGATGTTTACATGGGCGTCATCACCTTTGTGTTCTCACTCATCATGGCCAAATTCATGGGGGCGACAGCCGGCGATGCCTACAGCATTGGCAATGCGCGGTTGGGCGGCTTCAACGGCATTCCTGCATTTCCAATTTTGAATGTGCCCGGTGACCCCAGCATGCCTATTTACGGCATCGATTTGTATTACGTGGTGCTGTTTTGTCTGGTGTTTTGTTATTTGATTTCTCGCTGGGTCATGTCAAGCGCTTTTGGCCGCATCTTGCTCGGTATTCGTGAAAACGAATCGCGCATTGAATTACTGGGCTACAACGCACCGGCCTACAAGACCGCCATTTTTTCTTTGTCTGCGGCCATGGCTGGCTTGGCGGGTTGTTTGTTTGCAAGCTGGGCCGAAATCGTCACGCCTGCTCTGTTTGGGTTGGGTCAATCGGTGGAAGTCATCATCTGGGTGATTGCTGGTGGCTTGGGCACCCTGATCGGGCCGGTCGTTGGCGCCATTTTGTTGGGAATGCTCAAGCTCCAGTTGGGGGCGCAAACCTTCATCGACAACTCCTTGGTGATTGGTGCCATCTTGGTGCTGGTGGTGTTGTTGTTGCCGCGAGGTCTGCTTCCCACCATCATGGGTTGGCGCCGACAACAAGACCAACGCAACGTCAGTCGCGCCCGCAACAACAGCATGCGACGTCGCGCGGGTGAGCGTCGTCAGCCTCATCCCCCTGGCGCCCAAGACAAAAATGGCAGCCAATCATGAGTGAAATGATTGTTGAAACACGAGATTTGTCCATGCGTTTTGGCGGCGTCCTGGCCGTCAATAACGTCAACTTCAATTTGCGCGAGCGCGAATTGCGTTGCCTGATTGGCCCCAATGGTGCTGGCAAAAGCACTTTGTTCAAGTGCATCACGGGCTTGCATCAAATCAACCACAGCAACGGACGCGTTTTCATTCGCGGCCACGATGTCACCGGTTGGCGGCCTCATGAAATTGTGCAACTCGGTGTGGGCATCAAAACCCAAGTGCCGTCGGTCATGAATGGCTTGACGGTCTGGGAAAACCTGTGGCTGTCGGCACGCCGCATTCACGGTAAAAAAGGCGCTTCGGCTGAAGTCGATCGCGTGGTCACCGAACTTGGTTTACAAACCAACTTGCGACGCAGTGTGGGCGAACTGGCCCATGGCCAGCGACAAATTGTGGAGATCGGTTTGGTCTTGTGCCAACGGCCCAAATTGGTCTTGCTGGACGAACCTGCAGCGGGCATCACCGGTGCTGAAGCCGATCGTTTGGTGGAATTGATCCATGACATCAACCAGCAAGCCGCTGTGGTGGTGGTGGACCACGACATGAATTTTGTGCGCATGCTTGGTGGCACGGTCACGGTGTTGCACCAAGGTGCCGTGCTCATGGAAGGGGCCACTGACGCGGTGATGAACAACGCCAAAGTGCGCGAGGTCTACATTGGCAACCGGGCGAAATAAGCATGGCTGAGTTGAACTCCACCACAGACAAATTTGAACGCGCCGACGTGGTGCTGCAAGTGGCCGATTTACGCGCTGGCTACGGGCGTGTGCCGGTGTTGCATGGCGTCAATTTGCAAATCCACGAAGGCGAAGCGGTTGGCATCGTCGGCCACAACGGCATGGGCAAAACCACCTTGCTCAAAGTCATCATGGGCCTGATGCCGTCCACCGGTGGGCGCATCGAACTCGACGGAACGGATGCCACCGGCTCGGCCGCCCACCAGCGGTCCCAAATGGGGATTGGTTATGTGCCGCAAGGGCGCGGCATCTTGCCCGGCCTGACCGCCCTGGAAAACCTGCGCATGGCTTGGCGCGAAGACATTGGTGAAACCAAAGAACAATCGGTCGAGCGCGTGGCGGATCAATTTCCGCGCTTGCGGGTGCTGCTCGACCGCAAAGGTGGTTCCTTGTCGGGCGGTGAACAACAAATTTTGGCCTTGGCCCGGGCCTTGATGCCCAAGCCCTGGCTGTTGTTGTTGGATGAGCCCAGTGAAGGCATCCAGCCATCGATCGTGCAAGAGATTGGCACCACCTTGGCCAAACTTCGGGATGAATTTGGCTTGGCCCTCATCATCGTGGAACAAAACCTGGATTTGGTGTTGGATGTGGCCCACCGCGTGGCCGTGTTTGAACGCGGCACCATCTTGAAAGAATTGCACGCCAATCAATTGAGTGGCGGCGGTTTGAGCGAGTTGCTGGGCATGGGTTCTGCCCGCATGACGCATTCTCCCCATTCGCACACGAAAAAATCCACTGAACAGCCTGGCGCAATGGCCTCGCCCACACCTGCCAGGTCAACACCAGCAGCGGCATCGGTAGCTTACCAAGACAACACCGAACACAGCCGTGCACACGGTCAACCATCTTCAAAATCATCTGTCAACAAGCGCTCGCATTCAAGCGCCACTGCATCAATGGCCACGGGCCCCGGGGGAATCATGTCTACTGTCAAACGTCCAACTGTCGATCAGATGCATGCCATCGTCGAATCGCTGCACATGAACATGTCTTCGCGTGAAGTGGCCGAATAGCTTGAAATCATGGAAGGCACTTTCCAGTCCTACGACCGCTTGACCCAGTTGCCCGACAACTTGCCACCAGTGCGCTATCCACGCACCCCTGGCATCAAGCCCAGCCAAGCCGACAACCCCTTGAATGCCTGGGCGGTGAAAAGCGAAGTGCGCGGCGCGGTGCATGGTCCTTTGGCCGGTAAACGCATCGTCCTCAAAGACAACGTGTGTTTGGCCGGTGTGCCCATGATGAACGGTGCGTCTTCACTGGAAGGGTATGTGCCCGATGTGGATGCCACCTTGGTCACGCGCATTTTGGATGCGGGCGGCACCATCGCGGGCAAAGCCCATTGCGAGTATTTTTGCTTGTCCGGTGGCAGCCACACAAATGCTGCTGGCCCGGTGCACAACCCCTACCGTTATGGCTATTCAGCTGGCGGCTCTTCTTCTGGCTCAGCCGCCTTGGTGGGCGCGGGCGAACTTGACTTGGCCATAGGCGGTGACCAAGGCGGTTCGATTCGCATGCCCGCCTCGTGGTGTGGCATTTACGGCATGAAACCCACGCACGGCTTGGTGCCTTACACCGGTGTCATGCCCATCGAAGCCACCATCGACCATGCCGGACCCATGACGGCCACCGTGGCTGACAACGCTTTGTTGTTGGAAGTGATTGCCGGTGCCGATGGTTTGGACCCGCGCCAATACAGCCCCCGCGTCGACCGCTACACAGCCGCTTTGGGCCGTGGCGTTTCTGGTTTGCGCATCGGCGTCTTGCTCGAAGGTTTCAACCGTGCAGACAGCGAGCCCGATGTCGACCACAAAGTGCGTCAAGCAGCCGATCGCTTGCGTTCCATGGGCGCGATTGTGGAAGACGTGTCGGTGCCCATGCACATGGATGGACCGGCCATTTGGACCGCCATTGCAGTGGAAGGTTTGCAAGCGCAAATGATGAACGGCAACGGCATGGGCTTCAACTGGAAAGGTTTGTACACCACCAGTTTGCTCGATGCCCACTCCGCGTGGCGTTCACGTGCCGACGAGCTGTCACCCTCTTTGAAGGTGTCGATGATGGCCGGTGAGTACTTCATCAAAAATTACCGTGGCCATTTCTACGCCAAAGCCCAAAACCTGAGCAGGGTGTTGGCCAAGGCCTATGACGATGCTTTGTCGCGCTACGACTTGTTGTTGTTGCCAACCTTGCCCATGAAGGCCACACCCCTTCCGCCTGCCAATGCCTCTTTGAAACTCTATGTGCAACGCGCTTTGGAAATGTTGGGCAACACCTGCCCCATGGACGTGACCGGCCACCCGGCCATGAGCGTGCCCTGTGGCATGTCCAATGGCCTGCCGATTGGCATGCAACTGATGGGCAAGCACTGGGATGAATCCACCATTTACCGCGCAGCCCATGCCTTCGAGCAGGCCGGTGATTGGCGCAACTTCTAAATCGCCGCGCCGTGGTTGCCTCATCGAAACGAAACCAGCGTGTCTAAAAATCCTTTTCTCTCTGATTGGGTTCAAGGCGGGGCAGACACAGGTCTGAGCCCCCCGGGTGCGCTGTCGTATGTGGCGGGTCCCACCAGTGCATCCCTGCATTTCATGACGATCCCCCAGTTGCTAGACCGCGCGGTGATGCGCCATGGTTCTCGGGATGCAGCCGTGTTTGTGGCGCAACAACAGCGCCTGAGTTGGTACGACTTGCAACAACAGTCCGACAACCTGGCCGCCGCCTTGTTGGCCGTGGGTATCCGCCGTGGCAACCGCGTGGGCATCTGGGCACCCAACCGCCTCGAGTGGTTGTTGACCCTGTTTGCCACAGCACGTATTGGCGCGGTATTGGTCAACATCAACCCGGCCTGCAACAGCGACGAGCTTGAGCATGCCCTGAACAAAGTCCGTTGTCGGCTGTTGGTGATGTCGCGTGGAGTCCATGACCATGACCAGCTGGAAACCCTGCGACAACTGGCACCTGAAATGGACCGGCCCGGGCCAGCCGGTGAGTTGGCGTCTCTCAAACTTGAGCATTTGAAGCACGTGGTGGTGTTGGACGATTTGTCATTGCCCACCCACGATGCCACCAAACAAGCCGTGCCGCTTCGGGCTTTGCGGTTCAAAGATTTTTTAAAGCAAGCCGGTCCGGCACAACATGCACGGCTCAAGAGTTTGTCGGCTGCGTTGGATCCCGATGACGCGATCGGCATCCAGTTCACCAACAACCGCCAAGGTTTGGCCAAAGGGGTCACGCTGTCGCATTTCAGCATGGTCAACAACGCGCGTTTTGCGGCCAAGGCCATGGCATTGACGCACGAAGACCGTGTCTGCATCCCGGTGCCGCTTTACCGTTCCTTCGGCATGGTGTTGGGCGCACTCAGCTGCACCGCTTTGGGGGCGGCCATGGTGTTTCCCAGCGCTGGGTTCGATGCGGCGCAGACCCTCCAAGCGCTGGTCCAGCAAAAATGCACCGCACTGCATGGCGAGCCCACCCATTTCGAGGCCTTGCTGGCAGACCCAGCATTTACTAACAAGGACTTCAGCCTGATGCGCACCGGCATCATGGCGGGGGCGCCTTGTTCCGCTGACACCATGCAAGCCGTGGTGCGCCAACTCCACCTGAAGCAACTCACCGTGGGCTTGGGCAAAACAGAAACCTCACCGCTGTCGTTTCAGTCCCATGTCTCGGACCCGCTCGAGCGACGCGTGAGCAGCGTGGGGCGAATCCATCCCCATGTGCAAGCCAAGGTGGTGGATCCACAGGGACGCATGGTGCCCGTGGGCACGCCCGGCGAATTGTGTCTGCGCGGCTACCTGGTGATGCGCTCTTATTGGGAAGACGCAGCGCAAACGGCTGAAGCGATCGACCAGGCTGGTTGGTTCCACACTGGCGACTTGGCCACCATCGATGCCCAAGGCTATTGCAGCATCTTGGGTCGGCTGGGCGGGGCGGCGGCACCTGGTTCGCATACCACCCAGGCCACCTGAGTGGCATCCGCAGGAAGCTCACTGTGACTGACGACCAACTGGCCTTTTTAGACGCGTACGCACTGGCAGGCTTGTTGCACAGCAAAAAACTGTCGTGTGTGGAACTCACGCAGATGATGCTCAACCGCATTGAACGATTGGACAAGCGCTTGCTGTCCTACGCCACCATCACACACGACACCGCCTTGCAGCAAGCGCGTGATGCGGACGCCATGATCATGCGCCGACAAATACTCAGTCCGCTGCATGGTGTGCCGATTGCCTTGAAAGACCTTTGCTACACCAAAGACATCGTCACGGCCGCGGGCATGCCGATGATGCGCGATTTCAAACCCAGCTACGACGGTACCGTGGTCAAGCGCTTGCGCGAAGCGGGTACCGTGTTGCTGGGCAAGCTCACCATGACCGAAGCGGCTTTTGCCGATCACCACCCGGATGTGCCGCCGCCCATCAACCCCTGGCACGACGACCATTGGTCTGGCGCTTCATCCAGCGGCTCGGGTGTGGCAGTGGCAGCCGGTTTGTGCTTTGCGGCCATTGGCACCGACACCGGTGGATCCATTCGTTTTCCTTCCGCCGCCAATGGGGTGACCGGCCTCAAGCCCACCTGGGCCCGTGTGCCAGTGCATGGTGCGTTTGAATTGGCCGCCTCGCTGGACCACATCGGACCGATGGCAAGAACCGCCATGGACTGCGGCCACATGCTGGGCTTGATTGCAGGCGCGGATGCCAACGACAGCGTGGCCTTGCATGCCCCTGTGCCCGATTACGTTTGCGGCGACAACACACAGTTGCGAGGCTTGCGCATCGGCTTTGACGAGAATTACTGTGCTGGTTTGGATGCAGACATGCAAGCCGCCGTGCAGTCTGCTTTTCAAGTGTTGCAATCCTTGGGCGCAGACATTCGCTCCGTGCGTTTTCCCGACGTCTCAGATGCAGTTGCCGATTGGGGCACCGCCTGCGCCGCGGAAACCGCTGTGGCCCACGAGCCATGGCACCCCCAAAACAAACACCTCTACGGCCCGGGCTTGGGCGGTTTGATTGAATTTGGTCGATCCATCAAAGCGGTGGAGATGCAAAAAATCTGGTTGCGTCGGCGTGCTTTCACCGGCGCGGTGCGCGGATTTTTTCAAAGCTGCGATTTGCTGCTGATCCCATCTCAGCCCATGGCATCGCCGACCACCCAAGAGATGTCCGTCATTGGCACCGTGCCCTCCGAACTTGCTCGGCTGATCAAGTTCACCGCGCCGTTTGACATGAGTGGCAACCCGACCATCACCTTGCCTGCAGGCTTCACGCCTAAGCGCACACCCGTGGCCATTCAACTCGTTTCTGCGCACCTGGATGAAGCCACTTTGATTCGGGCGGGCAGTGCGTTTCAACGTGTCACCGATTGGCACACGCGGCTACCACCGCGTCTTTGACATCGCTTGCGATGACCAGTTTGCGCACAGCCTGCCACGCACACGGCATCCAACGATGAATGTTGTTCAACCCCTACTGAACCGAGCCCGCAGCCATCCGCATTTGCAGGCCCTCAGCTGCAGCGGGGAAACACTCAGCTATGGCCAACTGGCCGAACGCAGCCACGCTTTGGCGGCAGGCATGTTGCACCAGCTGGGTTTGCAGCGCGGTCAGCGGGTCATCCTGTGCATGGAAAACCGCGCAGCGTTTTTTGAAACCTTGTTGGCCTGCTGGATCGCTGGCCTGTGTCCGGTGCCTGTGAACGCCAAGCTGCACCCCAAGGAAGTTCGACAGATCGCCACGGATGCGCAGGCCAGCGCCTTGTTTTGCAGCCAAGCCTTGCACGACGGTTTGCAAACAGCATGGGCGGATGCGCAACAGACCATGGCGTGGGTGTGTGCAGATGACAGCGCCTACCAGGACTTGTTGCGGCATGCCCCCACAGACTGTGCGGCCCTGCAAGCCGACGACATCGCTTGGATTTTTTACACCAGTGGCACCACAGGCGTGCCCAAGGGTGCCATGCTGTCGCACCTGAATTTGCTCAACATGTGCCTGCAATACGGCGCGGACATTGACAGTGTGCAAGCCGGTGACACCATGTTGCACGTGGCTCCTTTGTCACATGGGTCAGGCTTGTACAGCTTGCCGCATTTGTTCAATGGAGGGCATCAAGTCATTGAGCCCGCCTTTGCGCCTGAGCGGGTCTTTGAAGCGCTGCAACGTTATCCGCGTGTGTCCATGTTTGCGGCCCCCACGATGCTCACGCGCATGCTTCGGGCCAGCACGGGCATTGCACATCCAGCGGGCCACTTGCACACCATGGCCTATGGCGGTGGGCCCATGTATGTGTCTGACTTGCTGGAGTCCATCGACCTCTTGGGCCCCCGCATGGTGCAAATTTATGGCCAAGGTGAAAGTCCGATGACCATCACGGCCTTGTCCAAACAAGACCACGAAGGACCCCAGGATGCCGCCCATTTGGCGCGATTGGCCTCTTGTGGTGTTGCTCGCACCGGTGTCGAGGTGCGCGTTGTGGATGAATCCGGGCGTGACATGCCCCCCGGTGAACCGGGTGAAGTGGTGACCCGCAGTGCCACCCGCATGCTGGGCTATTGGAACAACCCGGCGGCCACGGCCTCGGCCATTCGAGACGGTTGGCTGTGGACGGGGGACATTGGAGCCCTGGATGCGTTGGGCTACCTGACCTTGCTCGACCGCTCCAAGGATTTGATCATCCGAGGCGGCAGCAATATTTACCCCCGCGAAATTGAAGAAGTATTGCTGCACCACCCAGCGGTGGCCGAGGTCTCGGTGATTGGTGCGCCCAGTACCGATTTGGGCGAAGAGCCGGTGGCTTTTGTGGTGGTCAAACCCGGCATGACTGTCACGCCCCACGAACTGGACAGCTTGTGTTTGGACAACCTGGCCCGCTTCAAACGACCGCGCGATTATTTTTCGCTGCGGATTTGCCTAAAAATAATTACGGCAAGATTTTGAAAAAAACATTGCGTCAGCAATTGAAAGAAGGGCAAGCATGAACCGCAGCGTCTATGTGGCAGGCATTGGGTCCACGGCCTTTGGCAAGCATGGGGGAACCAGCATCGAGGCCTTGGCTGTTGATGCTTCTGCGCAAGCCATTGTCGATGCCGGTATCGACCGCACACGTATCGGTGCGGTGTATTTTGGCAACTTCATCAGTGGCCCTTTGAATGGCAAGGAAGTCTTGGCTGGATTGGTGGCAGAGCAACTCGGTTTGCAGGGTATCCCCTGCACCAAGGTGGAAGGCGCTTGTGCATCCGGTGGCATTGCCTTGCGTCATGCCTGCTTGATGGTGGCCGCTGGGATTCATGACGCTGTGTTGGTGGTGGGTGTGGAAACCATGACCCATGCCAGCACACCCGAAGTCACCTCCGCGCTCAACTGCGCCATGGACAATGAATACGATGGTCTGAGTGGCTTGACCTTCCCCGGACTGTTTGGCTTGGCTTGGCGTGCCCATGCGCAACGCTATGGCACCAGCCGAGAAGACGTGGCGGCCGTGGTCATCAAAAACAAAGCGTTTGGCTTGAACAACCCCTTGGCCCAAATGGGTGCAGCATTGACGATCGATCAAATTGCAGCATCCGCCATGATTGCCGATCCGTTGCAACTTTTTGACTGTTGTCCACCCAGTGATGGCGCAGCTGCCGTGGTGGTCTGCACCAAAGACTTGCTGTCTGACTTGCCAAGTCAAACACGCATTCGCGTCATGGCCATCGTTCAAACCAGTGGCTCTGCCCGCATCGCTCAGCACCCAGATTTATGCTCATTCGATGCCACTGTGCTGGCTGCGCAACAGGCTTATCGGCTATCGGGTCTGCAGCCAGCCGATATCGATCTGGTTGAACTGCACGACTGTTTTTCAATCGCTGAAATCATCGACAGCGAAGACCTGGGCTTGGTGCCCAGAGGCGAGGGCGGTCGTTGGGCCGCGCAAGGCCGCACCGGTATGCAAGGCGATGTGGTCATCAATCCGAGTGGCGGTTTGTTGGCCAAAGGCCATCCCGTGGGCGCCACCGGTGTCGGACAAATTGTGGAAGTGGCTTTGCAGTTGCGCGGTGTTCACCCCAATCAAGTTGACCAAGCGGGCATCGGCATGACGCACAACCTCGGCGGTACTGGCGTGGCCTGTACCGTGCACATCTTGGGACGTGACGCATGAAGACCGATGACGTACCGCGTTTGAAGGTTTATCAGTGCAGCCAGTGTCAAACCTTGACTCAACGCCAGCCCGTCATCTGTGCTCATTGTTTATCGCGTCAAGTCCATGCAAAAGAGGTCGGTGCCGTAGGCGTGTTGGCCAGTTGGACCACAGTTCGCAAGCCGCCCATGCGCTTCAAGTCGGAAGGCAGTTACCACGTAGGCGTTTTCGACCTGGACAATGGCATGCGTATTTCCGGTCGCTTGTTACACACGCCTGCAGACAAATTGGGTGACCGGGTGATCTTGGTCACTGATGACTTGCTGCAAACACAAACCCCCACTTTCAAGGTGTCACACGATGGCTGAAATTTCCTATGACAAGCACGGTGCAGTTCGTTTGATCACGATCAACCGCGCCGACAAAATGAATTCCTTGGACTTTGCCGCCAATGATGAGTTGATTGAGGTGTGGCGCGAATTCGACCGCGATGATCAAGCCCGGGTGGCGGTCATCACCGGCGCCGGTGACAAGGCTTTTTGCGCAGGTGCCGATTTGAAAACCTACACCTTGGCATTTGCACAAGCATCGGCTCCGGAGTTTCGAGCCAAATACACCAATGGCCCTGGCTTTGGTGGCATCACCCGCAACTTGGACATTGACAAACCCATCCTCGCTGCGGTGAATGGGTTTGCCATTTCTGGCGGCTTTGAATTGTCTTTGGCATGCGATATGCGCTTTTGCTCTGTGAATGCTGAATTCGCTTTGCAAGACGCCAAGTGGGGTTTTCATGCCTGCGATGGTGGCTTGATTCGCTTGCCCCAGATTGTGGGCATGGGACATGCCATGGAAATTGTGTTGTCAGGCGAGCGCGTGAATGCAGACCACGCGTACCGCATTGGTTTGGTCAACCGCGTGTTTGAGCAGCACGAACTGCTTGCCAAATCGATGGACTATGCACAGATGCTGGCCACCCGTGCGCCTTTGTCGCATCGGTTTGCAAAAGAAGTGATGCGTCGATCGGTGGGCATGCACATGGCCGAGGCCTTGAGTTGGGAGTCACGCTCATTCAGGGATGTGGCTTTCACCGAGGATTTGAAAGAAGGCCTGGCTTCATTCAGGGAGCGAATAAGCGCTGATTTCAAAGGACTTTGATTCGGTCGGTTCCTCGCGCTGGGGTTCGCACATTTTGTCGCTGTCCCAAACCCATCAATCACCTTCTAATAATGACTGCCGCCATTGATCTGCACACCTTGTCCGGTGATGTGGCTGGCCAAATCCGAGGCGAGGTAGATCATCAAGTTCGCCACCTCTGCAGGTTCTGCATAGCGTCCATCGGGTATGGAGGCCGTGCGTTGCGCTCGCAGTTGTTCGGCAGATCCGCTGGCCTGTGATGCTTCGATGTCGCGCAGCATGTCTGTATCTACTGGCCCGGGACAGACCGCATTGACGCGAATACCTTTGCGAGCAACTTCCAAGGCCGCCGTTTTGGTCAATCCCATGACGGCATGTTTGCTGGCGGTGTAGGGACCGAGTTTGCGTGTTGCAACAAAGGATCCCAAGGAGGCGGTATTGACCACTGCGCCTTTGCCTTGTGCTTGCATGATGGGGAGCACATATTTCAATCCCAAGAACACGCCGCGCACATTGATGTTCATGACTTTGTCGAACACATCGACGGGATAGTCGACCAAAGAATGAATCTCACCTTGCCATGCTGCATTGTTCATGAAGATGTCGATGCGGCCCCAGTTTTTCATGGCGGTTTGAACATAGTGTTGCACTTGCTCGGGATCGCTGACATCGGCTTGGACAAACACGGCCTCTGCGCCCTTGCTGTGCAGCAGGGATTCGGTTGTGCGTCCTGCCTCAGGGGCCAGATCAACCAGCAAAACCTTTGCACCAACCTCACCCAATGCCAAAGCCACTGCGCGGCCGATGCCACCGCCTGCGCCCGTGACCACGGCGACTTGACCAGAAAAATCAATTTTCATGTGTGACCTTGAAATGTTGAAAAAGCAAGCAGGAAGAGTTCCCGAAACGCGACCAAGGGATAACCCTAGTACTGAAAAATTCTTGAAGGTAGATAATCATACTCATAAGTAACTTTGGCAGGGAAGTTTTTTGACAACAAGCAACAACCATCCGAACTGGCCTTCGCTCAGCGACAGGCAGGGGTTGCTGCGCGACAGATTTCCGGTCTGGTCAACGCTCACTCTGGATGGCTTGCTTGCAAAGAACGCCCAAGATTACCCCAACCGGGTTTTTGTGCTGACGGATCGTCAAAGTTGGACCTATGCCCAAATGCATGCATGGTCGACACAATTGGCAGCTGGCTTGTGTCACCTTGGTGTGAAGCCGGGAGACCACGTGGCGTTGTTGATGGCTAATTTTCCGGAATTCATCGCCATCAAATTTGCCATTGCCATGGTGGGCGCCGTTGCAGTTCCAATCAATTTTTTGAACAAACGTGATGAATTGGGCTATGTGCTGAAGCAGTCGGACGCGGTCATGCTGATCACCATGGACTCTTTCAGAAACATGCCTTATTGCCGCTATCTTGATGAGTTGGTCCCAGGTTGGCAAGTCCAAGGCGGCGGGGATGAATTCCCTAAATTGAAAAATGTCCTGGTCTTTGCGACAGGTGAAAACGGCAGCGACAACATCAGCAAGCATCTCTTGCTGAACGCCTCATTTGGTGAAGGCTTGGTCTTGCCACCCGGATTTGCACCTGCACCAAACGCCCTCTGCGACATCATCTACACCTCTGGCACCACGGGTTTTCCAAAGGGCGTGATGCTGAGTCACGACATGCTGCTTCGCACAGCGTTTGGCAGTGCCTGGGCTCGCGGATTTGAAGATGGCAGGCGGATTGTTTTTTCTCTGCCGCTCTACCATGTTTATGGTTATGTGGAAGGGCTGCTCGCCTGTATGTTCGTGGGGGGATCGGTTGTTCCTCAACTCAAATTTGATGCTACTGCCACCTTGAGTGCCATTGAACAGCATCAAGCCACGGATGTGTTGTTGATCCCCGCCATGACCATGGCCCTGATAGATGCACAAAAGGTACAACCTTCTCCATTGCACTCACTGCATTCAGTCATTTCCTCAGGCGGGCGGGCCCCAGCTTCCCTTTGGCAAGACATCTTGGACTATTTGCATCCGCAAGAGATCACAACAGGTTATGGGATGACAGAAGTGACGGCCTCTAGCACCGTCACGCGTCCAAGCGATGGCATGACCCGGTGGCTGACGACCAATGGTCGATTGCGGGATGTGGGGCCCGCAGGCGAACCTGCTTTGAACCAGCGACTGGTGGTCTACCGTGTCGTGGATCCCGTTTCAGGACAAGAAATGCCACCAGGACAAGTGGGCGAGTTGCAAGCCAAGGGCCCGGGGGTGATGAAGGCCTATTACAACAAGCCCAATGAAACAGCGGCTGCTTTCACCGCAGATGGCTGGTTGCATACAGGTGATTTGGGTTATTTGGATGCAGAGGACTATCTGACCTTGGTTGGCAGACTGAAAGAGTCCTACCGGTGCGGTGGCGAACAAGTTTTGCCATCCGAAGTGGAAGATGTGCTGATGAGTCATCCTGCTGTGCTTCAAGCGCATGTGGCGCCCATTCCGGACGAAAGAATGGGTGAGGTGGGTGTGGCATTTGTGGTGCTTCGGGACAAGATGAGCTGCGAAACGATTGCACTTGAAGCTTTGTGCAAAGAGCGCTTGGCCCGTTTCAAGCAGCCTCGGCATGTTCTGTTTCTCAGCGCCAGTGATATTCCAACAACGCCTTCAGGGCGTGCGCGTAAATTTTTGCTTTCTCAAATGGCGCTCGAATCATTGGGTTTGATAACCCCTCTTTAACAACGCAATGTCTCCAAAACAAAGGTTATCCAATGTCCATTCACAACGCGACCACCAACCATGGCCTGATCTCCAAAGACACCCCCGTTGGTTTCGAACTCGTAGGGGTCAAAAAGAAAGCTGCGATTCAACTCATGGGCTCTCGTTTGTGGGGACGCTTTAATCCGAATCACTGGGATCCGGTGTATGCCAACCAAACAGGTTTGGCTGCACCCATTCAAACCGGCGAAATGTCTTCTGCCTACCTATCCGAAATGTGTGTGAATTATTTTGGCGCCCACTTTTTTCAAAATGCCCGAATCGTTTGCAAATATGTGGCGTCCACGTTGGCCAATGAAATCATCACCACCTATGGCGTGGTGAAAGAAAAAACGCCAAAAGGCAACGGCTTTCGCTTCAAAGTTGAATTCTGGGCTTCCAACGAAAAAGGTGAAACGAAAACCGTGGGATGGACCGAAGTGGATGTAGGCGTCTAGCAAATGACATCAGATCACAACATGACAACAAGGAACGCCATGACACAAGCGATACAAACAGACAGTTTGCGCCCCATGACCAGCATTCAAATTCAGCAGACGCGTTCGTTTGTGAAAAGTTTGGATGAAGTTTGCCAAACCTACTGGGACATGGTGGAAGTTGGAAATGTTCTATCGCGGGAGTTGCACATCACGCCCGAGTTGGTCATCTTGTACGCAGATGCCGTTGAAGATTACAACCCTTGGTATGAAGGTTGGCGCATGAACACCTGGTATATCCCCGGGGAATCCCCTTTTGGCGGTGCAATCGTCCCCCCATTGATGGTGTCGCACTTTGTGTTGTCAGTTCAATTCGACCACACCAAACCTTTTGCGATTGGCTCAATCCATACATTCCATGACACCGACATTCTTCACCCCATACCGGTCGGTGCCAAGGTTCGAATCAGTGCCCAAGCGATTGATAAATACATCAAACGCGAGCGCCGCTATGTTCGACATGAGGTGAAGGTTGAGGATGTTGATTCTGGTTTGCTCTACATGCGTGAAACCAGAGATATTTTGTCGCTTTAAAGGTCAGTGATGCAAACAGTAGATGTGATCGTGATTGGTGCTGGCTTTGCTGGCTTGCGGGCGTTGTACCGTTTCCGTGGTTTGGGCTACAAGGTCGCTGTATTGGAAGCCAGCGCCGATGTGGGCGGTGTTTGGTACCACAACGGCTACCCTGGCGCACGTTGTGACGTGGAAAGCTACGACTATTCCTACAGCTTTTCGCCCGAATTGGAGCAAGAGTGGCGCTGGACCGAGCGCTACGCCACACAGCCCGAAATCCTGCGCTATATCAACCATGTGGTCGAACGTTTTGACTTGCGCAAAGACATTCAGTTCAACACCCGCATGACAAACGCGACCTACGACGAACAGGCGGCGCGTTGGACCATCGACACCGAAGACGGCCAAACCATCCAGTCGCAGTTTTTGCTGATGTGCGTGGGCCAGTTGTCCACCACCAAGTCGCCCAGCTACCCTGGCTTACAGAGCTTCAAAGGCGAGGTGATCCACAGTGGTGTCTGGCCCAAACATGAAGTGAGCTATGCGGGCAAGCGCGTGGCCATCATTGGCACTGGTTCCTCGGGCATGCAAATGACGCCCGTCATTGCCAAAGAAGCCAAGCACCTGACCGTGTTTCAGCGCACCGCCAACTACAGCATTCCTGCCGCGAATGCGCCGGTGACAGACGAAGAAGACGCCCAAGTGAAAGCGCATTACCGCGAGCGCCGGGACCGCGCATGGAACTCGGCCACGGGCTTGGGCTTCATGCCCAACAAAACCTCGGCCTTGGATGTGTCGCCCGAAGAGCGAGAGAAAGCCTATGAAGCTTCTTGGAACCGTTTGGGTTTTGGTTTTGCGCTCACCTACTACGACATTTTGTTGAACAAGCAAGCCAACGACACGGCCGCAGACTTCATTCGCAAAAAGATTGCGTCTGCGGTGAACGATTCTGTGGTGCGAGAAAAATTGCTGCCCAAGAATCATGCTTTCGCGGCGCGTCGTCCCTCGGTGGACAGCGGTTACTTCCAAGCCTTCAACCGCGACAACGTCGAACTGGCCGATGTGCGTGAATTTCCCATTGTCGAATTCACACCCCAAGGCATACGCACCGAGGCCAAGTTGCACGAACTCGACATGATCATTTTTGCCACCGGCTTTGACGTGTTCACCGGGTCCTTGTTCAAGCCCAACATCACTGGTCGCAACGGCATGAGCTTGAAGACAAAATGGGCCGATGGTCCGGTCACCCACCTGGGTGTGGGCGTGTCGGATTTCCCCAATTTATTCATCGTGGTCGGCCCCGGCAGCCCATCGCTGTTGAGCAATGTGATGGTGTCCACCGAAGAGCAAATCGATTGGATGGCCGCTTTTGTGGAACACATGAAAGCGCAAGGCCAGGTGGCTTTTGAAGTGCAGCCCGCCGCCGAAAAAGAATGGGGCCAGCATGTGAACGACCGGGTGAAAGAAACCCTGTACCTGAGCACCGATTCGTACTACAACGGCGCCGAAGTCAAGGGCAAGCCGCGTGTCTTCATGCCGTACTCGGGGGGGGTGCGCGGCTACCGCCGCATCCTGCACAAGTGTGCGGCCGAGGGTTACACCGGCTTCAGCTTTTACAAGCAAGCGGCGACACTTGAACAAGTTTGAATCTCCAACGCACACAATGACGAACACTGAAGATATGCGCGAAGCCATTTCCAACTTGAAACGCGAGCGGATTGTGGCCGCTGCCGTCGACTTGTTTTACAAACAAGGCTATGGCAAGACCACCTTGGACCAAGTGGCCAGCGAACTGCAAGTGACCAAGCCGTTCATCTATGGGCACTTTGATTCAAAGAATGCATTGCTGGCTGAAATTTGCTCTCGCGCCATCAACTTGGCGCACGAATCCTTGAACCGTGTGATGGCGCAAGACGCTTCGGTCACCGAACGTTTTGAAATCGTGGTCACTGATTTTTTGAAAGCGGTCTTGACCCACCAACCGCACGCCATGATTTACAGCCGCGAAGAAAAAGAGTTGGCCCAAGCCGACCGCGACGCCATCAACCGTTTGCGCCGCGAGTTTGATCACCGCTTGGTGGATCTGGTGAAGCAGGGCGTCACGGCCGGTGAATTTCAAGTCGAGGATGTGAATCTGACGGCACTCGCGATTGGCGGCATTGTGGGTTGGGCACCGGTGTGGTACCGGGCCAATGGCCGCTTGAGTTTGGAAGAAGTCGTGGCCTACATGGCAAGCATGGTGTTGGCCATGGTGCGAGCCAAGAAAACTCGCAAAGCAAAGAGCAACCCATGAACCAAACCACATCTCAAAGCATGGCTGTCATTGGTGGCGGCACCATGGGTGTGGGCATCGCCTATGTGTTTGCGGTGGCCGGCTGGCAGGTCTATGTGGTCGAGCCCGATGCGCAACGCAGCCTGGGCATGTATCAAACCCTGAAAGACGCGGCTGCGGGTGGTTTGAAGCGCGGCAAGCTGACACCCGAACAAGCCGGGCATGCGTCTGAGGGTGTGCAACGTGTTGCCGCTGTGGCCGACTTGCCGCGATTTTTGGACCTGGTGATCGAGTCCATCCCCGAGCGCTTGGACTTGAAGCTCAAGGTCTTGGCCGACGTGGATCAACGCCAACCCAGGTTGATCGCAACCAACACCAGTGCCTTGTCCATCAGCCAATTGGCGCTGGCTGTTTCCGACCCCACGCATTTCTTGGGCATGCATTTCTTCAACCCGGTGTGGTCCTTGCCGATGGTGGAAATCATTCGGGGCGAGCACACCAGCGAAGCTGCGTTGGCCATGGCCCGTGAGTTTGCGCAAAGCACCGGCAAAACCACCATCACGGTGCGCGATGTGCCGGGCTTTGCCACCAGCCGACTCGATCTGATTGCTTCCTTGGAAGCCATGCGCATGTTGGAAGACGGCGTGGCCAGCGCCGAAGACATCGACCACGCTTTGGTCACGGCGTACCGCCATCCCATGGGCCCGCTGCGATTGAGCGACATCGTGGGCTTGGATGTGCGTTTGGACATTGCCCGCCACCTGAGCCAAGCCTTGGGGCCGCGTTACGCGCCACCGCGCATCTTGGAAGAGATGGTGGCCCAAGGGCACTTGGGGCAGAAGTCAGGCCGCGGTTTTTTTGAGTGGCCTCACAAGACTTGATTGATTTTTTTACAAAGTACAACATGTCCACTATTTTCAATTCCTCGTTGGTTGACACCGCTGAGCACCACCCGATGTTGCGCGACAGCGTGGCCAAGTTGGTCGGCAGTTTTGGCCGAAAGTATTTTCAAGACGTCGTCAAGCGTGATGCCAAACCCACCGAGTTGTGGAACGCCATGGGCGAGGCCGGTTTTTTGGGCGTGCACATTTCAGAGCAATACGGCGGTGGCGGCAGCGGCTTGGCCGACTACAACGTCATCGTGGAAGAGTCTGCTGCGCAAGGTTGCCCCATGCTGTCTTTGGTGATTGGCTCCATTTGTGCGCCCATCATTGAGGCGCATTGCAGCGAGGCTTTGAAGAATGAATGGTTGCCAGGATTGGCCTCGGGCAAGAAGCGCATGTCCTTTGCCATCACCGAACCGAATGCCGGTACCAACACCCACAAGGTGACCACCACCGCCCGCCAAAACGGCGACGGTTGGTTGCTCAATGGCACCAAGTACTGGACCTCGGGCGTGGATGAAGCCGACGCCATCATGGTGGTCTGCCGCAGCGACATGGTGGATGCACAAGGCCGTCATCAACTGTCGTTGTTCATCATTCCCGCCAATGCACCCGGCATCACCCGCACGCCGATTGAAACTGCGCTGCACGTGCCTGAAACATCCTTCACCATGTTTTTTGACAATGTGCAACTCGGCCCGAAGTGTCTGGTGGGTCAAGAAGGGCAGGGCTTGCGCCAGGTGTTTGCTGGTCTGAACCCCGAGCGTGTTTGTGCAGCAGCCATCAACAATGGCATTTCGCGTTTCGCGATTGAAAAGGGTGCCCAACAAGCCAAAGACCGCTCGGTGTGGAGCGTACCGATTGGTGCGCACCAAGGCATTGCCCATCCTTTGGCCAAAGCCTATGTCGCTGTTCAACAAGCCCGCTTGATGACCGCCCGTGCTGCAGCCTTGTCGGATGCCGGTTCGCCCGATGCGGGTGAAGTGGCCAACATGGCCAAATTCGCAGCCGCTGATGCCTCACTTGAAGCCTTGGACCAAGCGATTCAAATTCACGGCGGCAATGGTTTGGCCATCGAATACGGTTTGGCTGATTTGTGGTTCATTGCGCGATTGCACAAAACCGCCCCAGTGAGCCGCGAAATGATTTTGAACTTCGTGTCAACACACAGCCTGGGCTTGCCCAAAAGCTATTGAGCCACACCATGTACCCCAGCTACGCTCAGATGCTTCGCCAGCTCGCCCAAGACCGGCCGTCCGCGCCTGCCCTGACGTTCGAGGGCGAGACCTGGACGTTTGCACAATTGCACGAACGCAGTTCGCAAACGGCGAATGCTTTGCAAGCAGCAGGTGTGGGTGTGGGCGACCGCGTGGCCTTGCTGACAAAAAACTGCGCCGAGTGTTTCGAGCTCATGTTTGCGTGCAACAAAATCGGCGCCATCCTCACCGGTTTGAATTGGCGATTGGCCCCATTGGAAATACAAGCCATCGTGGCTGATGCACAACCCATGGTGATCATCACATCCCCAGGTGAAGCGCACTTGCTTACCGGCGCGGCCAAGCAGTTGCCCGGTGTACAGAAGGTATTGACACTGGGCGATGAATACCAAGCCTGGCGTGGTTCAGCGGGCCTTGCCGACCCTGGCCACGCAGGTGCGCCAGATGAAGTGGCCTTGCTGTTGTACACATCCGGCACCACCGGTTTGCCCAAAGGCGTGATGCTGACCAACCAAGGCATGTCGTTCACACAACGCTTGGGTGCCCTGTGGGGCATGGGCCCAGATTGCGTCAATTTGGTGGCCATGCCGATGTTTCATATCGGTGGCTGTGGCTATGGCACCAGCGCCATGACCGTGGGCGGCCACACCATCCTGATGCGCGAAGTCAACACCTCCAAAATGGTGGAACTGATTGCACAGCACCGGGTCACGCACACCTTCTTGGTCCCCACCGTGGTGCAGTCCTTGTTGGATGTGCCTGGTGTGAAGCAAGCCGATTTGTCCAGCTTCAAATGGTTGATGTATGGCGCAGCCCCGATGGGGGATGTGCTGTTGCGCCGCGCCATGGACATGCTGCGTTGCGAATTCATTCAAGCCTATGGCATGACCGAAACCTCGGGCTCGGTGGTGCTGTTGCCGCCTTCAGACCACGAACCGGAAGGCCCACGTGCCAAGTTGTTGCAATCGGTCGGACGCGCTGTCGAATGGGTGCAGTTGCGCGTGGTGAACCCCACGACACAACAAGATGTGCCCACCGGCGAAGTGGGTGAAATTTGGATCCAGTCTGAGATGCTGATGAGCGGCTACTGGCGCAAGCCTGCTGAAACCGCCGAAACGATCCAAGCCGGCGGATGGTTGCGCACCGGCGACGCGGCGTATTTGGATGACGAAGGCTACATTTATTTGTTCGACCGTTACAAAGACCTGATCATTTCGGGCGGCGAAAACATTTACCCCGCCGAAGTGGAAAACGTCTTGAATGGCCATGCGGCCGTGAAAGAAGTGGCGGTGCTGGGTGTGCCGCATGAAAAATGGGGTGAGACACCGCGTGCGGTGGTGGTGTTGCGACCCGGCATGAGCGCCAGCCCGGCCGAACTCATCGCCTTCATCCGTGAACGTTTGGCGCATTACAAATGCTCCAGCTCGGTGGTGTTTGCCGAGGTCTTGCCGCGCAACGCATCAGGCAAGTTGCTCAAGCGTGAATTGCGCCTCACCCATGCAGGGCCTGCGGCATGACCAACGCTGTTTTGCCCAATCAAACACCAGTGCAGTTGTTGCGCCGTTGGGTGGTGGACTATTTCAACACCCACGACAGCAGCGTGGCCGCAGAATTCATCGTGCCCAACTATGCACTGGAAATTGGTGACCATGTGTTTGCAGGGCGCGACGAGCAATGGTTGCCTGCGGTAGAACAGCAAATGCAAGCCTTCCCGGGCATGGGCATGACCGTGCACCACGTGGTCAGTGCTGAAGACAGGGTGGCGGTGTAT
The DNA here is from genome assembly GCA_937891045.1 of uncultured Burkholderiales bacterium. Next base: position 22,638 of record CALBEV010000105.1, read on the forward strand.
TTCAGCGAACACGGCGCATCCAACGGTCGCATGGCGGTGTGGTCGGGTGTGGGCATCTATCGCTCGAACGGCAAACAACTCAGCGGTTGCATTGCGCAAGAAGACTACATGACCCGGCAACGCCAACTCAAAAGCGGCGTCGCTGATACGGTAGAAGCGCCTGCTGTCAGCCCTTGGGACACGCAGCCCTTAGCGGCCAACCCCATGGCCGAAGCCGTGGTGCGCAATGGGTTGTCGCAATCATGGCCACCCTCCTTGAACACCGTGCGTTGTGATGATGAACACATCACTGGTGTGCCCTTGGTGTTTGAGGTGCAGTCGGTGGAGTTCACCGAGTTGTTTTCGTCGGGCGATGACGTGGCGTTTCATGCGAGACAAACAGGCTGCTACCAAAGTGGTTTTGCAGGTATCGCATCCACCACAAGCAGCATGCTGCTCAATGTCAACGGTATCTTGCGTGTGCAAGATGGCCAAGTGGTATCGGGTCGCATCATCCGAGACCGCAGCGGCCTGAAAGCGCGTTTGCAAAAGGACTTGAAGCCATGAGCCACACCGTCACCACCGAGCGCGATGGCCCTGTGTGGGTCATCACCATTTGTCGCCCTGAGATGCGCAACGCCATCGACCGCGCCACCTCGCAAGCGATAGCCCGGGCGATGGACGAACTCGACAGTGACCCCGATTTGCGTGTCGGCATCCTCACTGGGGCCGGTGCGCATTTTTGTTCCGGCATGGATTTGAAAGCCTTCTTGCGCGGCGAACGGGTGGAGCTGCCAGGCCGTGGCTTGGCCGGCATCATCGAGACGCCTCCACGCAAACCTGTGATTGCAGCTGTGGAGGGCTATGCATTGGCGGGAGGCTTTGAAGTGGCTTTAGCCTGTGACCTGATGGTGGCTGCTGACAACGCGCAGTTTGGCTTGCCTGAAGTCAAGCGCGGTTTGATGGCGGGCTCGGGTGGCCTGATGCGTTTGCCACAACGCATTCCACGTCAAATCGCCATGCACTATGCACTCACCGGCGACATGATGTCCGCAGTGGAAGCGCGTCAATGGGGCTTGGTGAACCAACTCAGCGCACCCGGTGAAGCCTTGGCTGCTGCCAAAACATTGGCCCACAAAATTGCCGCCAATGCACCCTTGGCCGTGCAGGTCAGCAAACAAGTGGTGGCCGAATCTTTGCATTGGCCTGCTGATGAACGCTTTCAACGGCAAAACGCCTTGCTGGAAACCATCATCCATTCGAGTGATGCCCGCGAAGGTGCTTTGGCCTTTGCAGAAAAACGCCCACCGGTGTGGACGGGCAAGTGATGCGCAGAATTTATTCAATACCCTACAAACAACCCCACCAGGAGACGACATGACCGCTTCAAGATTCTCTTTTTCAAACCAGGCCCGTACGTGGGGTCTGCTGCTGTCGGTCACTGTTTGCAGCATCAGTGCTTGGGGACAGGATGCACCGCAGGACGGCGTTTACAAAGACCGCATCGACTGGGGTGTGCTGATGGACATGAGTGGACCCACTTCGGCCTCGCAAGGCATTTGGGTGAATGGTTTTCGCGATTACATGCGCAAGATCAACGAAGCCGGTGGCATCAACGGTCGCAAGATCAATGTGCTGGCCGAAGACAACCGGTTCAACCCCGCCACAGACAAAATCGCGTTTGAAAAACTGGTGAGCCAAACACCGGTGATCGCCATCTCGGGCATGGGCACTTCGGTATCGCAAGTGGCCTTGGCGCCCAGCATCAAAGCGGGCAAGGTGCCGATTGTCGGCACCTACACCGCCACCAAAGCGCTGTCAGAACCCGTGACCCCCAAGGTCTACAACGGCTTTTGTGGCTACAAACAAATGGCGCAAGCAGGTGTGGGTTACCACGTGGACAAACTCAAACTCAAAGCCGCCAAGGTGGTGACCTTGGCGATAGAAACGGCTGGTGGCAAGGAGTACCACGACTATGTGGCCGAAGCCGTGGGCAAGTTGGGCGGCACAGCCACCCACCTCACCGTGAAAGTCACAGCAGTCGATGTGACCCCGCAAATTTTGGAAATCATGAAGATCAAGCCCGACTTCATCACCGTGTATGGTGTGTCCAACACCGCCATCCTGACGATGAAAGGCTTGGCCCAATACGGCTTGAACATCCCCACCTTTGGCATCACCTACTTGGGTGCACCGCAAATGTTCCAAAGCATGGGCAGTGCGGCTGCGGCCAACTACAATTTCATCAGCTGCTTCACACCAGGTGGCGCCGATCAAACCCCAGGCAACAAGGCCTTGTCGCAGTATGCCGACACGATTGGTCGTGGCGACATGAAGCAAGACATCAACTACGTGGCGGGGTGGACAACCGGTCAAATGGCGGCTGAAGCCTTGACCAAATTGGGCCAAAACCCCACACGCGCACGTTTGATTGAAACTTTGTCCAAAGGCTTCACGGTGAACACCCAAGGCCTGACCGCACCCATCACCTACACGCCCACCAACAACACTGGTCCGGTGGTGTTCAAGTTGATTGGCTATGACTTTGCGGTGAACAAGTTCAAGGCCTACGGCGACTTCGCCGACTACGAAAAATACACCCGCTGACCCAGCACGCAACCCAGAGACAACACCATGTTTGAACAAGTCTTCTTCAGCGGCCTGGCCTTGGGCAGCATCTATGGCCTGGTGGCTTTGGGCTTTGCCGTGATTTTCAAAGCCACGGATGTGTTCAATTTTGCGCAGGGCATGTTCGTGGTCTGCGGCGCTTACTTCGCCGTCACGGCCATGTCCATCTTGCAACTGCCGTTTCCTTTGGCGATTCTGTTCATCGTTGGTGCGGCGGCCTTGATGGGTGTCTTGATCCACATGGTGTTGATTCAACCCCTGGCCGGACGCCCCATGTTGTCGGTCATCATGCTGACCATTGCTTTATCGATTGCACTTCGCGCCTTCATCGAAATCGTGTTTGGCCCGCAAGGTCGCTCGCTCACCACACCGTTACCCACCGGCGTTCTGATGTTGGGCGAGGTGCGCATTTCCTACTTGCACCTGACCGCTGCCTTGGTGAGCTGGGGATGCATGGCGGTGTTTGGTTTGTTTTTCCGCTTCACCTCGGTGGGCTTGCTCATGCGAGCCTCGGCCGACAGCCATGAAGCTGCCGTCGTGTCGGGTGTCAACGTCAACAACATGAACCGCTTGGCTTGGGCGATTGGTTCCACCCTGGCCGCTGTGGGTGGTTTGTTTTTGGGCCAGTTGCAAATCGCTTCCACCGAGTTGGAAGGCATTGGTTTGCTGGCCTTGCCAGCGGTGGTGATTGGCGGGATGCAAAGCATTCCTGGCGCCATCATTGGCGGCCTGTTGGTGGGCATCATCGAGCAAATGGCCTCTACCTACATCTCGCCCAAGTCGAGTGACATCGTCATTTATGTGCTGTTGTTGCTCATTCTCATGGTGCGTCCCTGGGGCTTGTTTGGTCAACGCGAATTGGGCCGGGTCTGAGCCGTATGAACTCCACTTCCAAACCCACACACAGCGCAGGTACCTGGCTGTGGCTGTTGTTGTGCGCCGCTGCCCTGGCCTACCTGCCCACACTGCTGACCGAACGTGCCTTCTTTGGCATTCCCTTGTCCAACACCCAACTGCTGAACTTGGGCCTCACGCAAATCAATTTGATGCTGATTTCCATGCTGGGCGCACTGTCCCTGAATTACCTCACTGGATGCGCAGGGCTCATTTCCATTGGCCATGCCGCCTTCTTCGCCACAGGCGCGATGGCCGCAGCTGTGTTTGACAACCAACTCGGTTTACCGTTTCCCTTGGTGTTGTTGGCCGCAGCGCTGGCGGGGGCCGTGGCAGGCACCTTGGCGGGTTTGCCTTCATTGCGTGTGCGCGGTTTGTATTTTGTGTTGTCCACCTTGGCTGTGCATTACGTGGTGGCCTATGTGTTTTTGGAATATCAATTCAAGTACTTTGACGTGGTCGGCATTCCCTATGCCACGCCGCGCATTGGCGGGTTCGAGCTCAACACGCCTGTGCGATGGTATGCCTTGTTGTTGCCTCTGGTGGTATTGGTGTACTTGGGCTTGCAAGCCAGCTTGAAAAGCCGCGAAGGCCGCGCCATGTTGGCCATGCGAGACCATGAATTGGCTGCCACATCGGTGGGCGTGGATGTGCGCATTTTGCGTTTGAAAGCCTTTGGGCTGAGTTCGGCCATTGCGTCTGTGGCCGGTGCGTTGTTTGCCTACTACTTGTCCAACGTCACCTCTGAGGCTTTCAACATCAACTTCGCCATCCAGTTCATAGCCATGATCATCATTGGCGGCATGGGTTCGTTGCCTGGTTCCTTGGTGGGCGCGGCCATTTGGTTGTTGTTGCCTTCCATCATCGGTGGCTTGTCGCCTCAGACGAGTGATGGGAACGCATTTTTCAGCAAATTGTTGGTGGAGCACCGGGCCCAATTGGTGCAATTGATTTTCAGCATCTTGGTGATCGTGTTCCTCATTTTTGCACCGGGTGGTGTGGCGGGTTTGGGCACGCGATTGAAAAACAGTTGGCTGGCATGGAGGGCAAAACCATGAGCACCGTGCTGGACATTCAACACCTGAGCGTGGCCTACAACCGCAAAGGCTTGGCGCTAGAAGATGTCAGCCTGCAAGTCCCTCAAGGCGGCATCGTGGCCTTGCTGGGGGCCAATGGCGCGGGCAAATCCACACTCATCCGCGCAGTCACCGGCTTGCTCGATTTGCACCATGGCCAGATCACCGGCGGACAAGTGCACATGCTGGGGCAGGTGGTGTCTGGTTTGCCAGCGCACCGCTTGGTGCGCTTGGGCATGGGGCAAGTTCCCGAAGGTCGCTTGGTGTTCAAACACTTGAGCGTGGAAGACAACCTGTTGGTGGGTGCTGCCGTGTTGCCGCGTGCCCAAGTGAAAGACGGCTTGGATGCGGTCTACCATTTGTTTCCGCGCTTGCTCGAGCGTCGCAGTCAGGCGGCAGGCTGGATGTCGGGCGGCGAGCAACAAATGCTGGCCTTGGGCCGTGCCATGATCGCCAAACCCAAACTCCTGTTGGTGGATGAGTTGTCCTTGGGTTTGGCACCACTGATCGTGGCCGACATTTACAAACAGTTGCGCGTGATTGGCGAAACCTTGGGCACCGCCATGTTGGTGGTGGAACAAAACGCCAAGCTCGCGCTCGCGTTTGCCCAGTCGGCTTATTTGCTGCAACAAGGCCGTGTGGTGTTGTCGGGCAGTGCCGAACTGGTGGCCGCCAGTCCCGAAATGAAAACCTCCTATTTGGGTGAAGCCCGCCAGACAGGGGAGGCAAGCGCATGAGCACACCGATGTTGACCATCTCCAACCTGGTGATGCGCTTTGGCGGCATCACCGCCTTGAACGACGTGTCGTTCAGCTTGGCGCAAGGCCAGATCACGTCCTTGATTGGCCCCAATGGTGCGGGCAAAACCACCTTGTTCAATTGCATTACCGGCATGTACACGCCCACCTCGGGGCAGGTGCAGTTCAACAAACAAGACATCACGGGCTTGGCTGCGCACCAAATCGCGCTACAAGGCATGGCCCGCACCTTTCAAAACCTGGCCTTGTTTGGCGGCCTGAGTGTGCTGGAAAACCTGATGACCGGTGCCTACTTGAAAGGTTCTTCGGGCTTGTTGCAAGGCGTGTTCACCAGCCCGCAAGCCCGCCGTGAAGAACGTGCTGCCAAAGTTGCCGCCATGGACATGCTGGCCTTCTTAGACATGCAAGACGTGGCTGATGCCTTGCCTTCGGAGTTGAGCTATGGCCGGCAAAAACAAGTCGAGTTCGCCCGTGCCCTGATGCAACAGTCCAAGTTGGTGTTGTTAGATGAACCCATGGCTGGCATGAGCAGCGCCGAAAAAGACAGCATGTCGGCTTTGATTCAAAAAGTGCGACACACCTTGGGCGTCAGTTTTTTGATCGTGGAGCACGACATCCCGGTGGTGATGGACTTGTCCGACAAGATCGTGGTGCTCGACTTCGGCCAAAAAATTGCTGAAGGACTGCCGCAAGAGATTCAAAACGACCCCGCTGTGATCGCCGCCTATTTAGGCAGTGAGCACTGAAATTTTTACAATTTAATTGGAGCAGTTCCCATGAGAGAAGCCGTCATCGTATCCACCGCCCGCACTGGCATTGGCCGTGCCTTCAAAGGTTCTTTGAACCACAGCAAATCCCCCAGCATGTTGGGCCATGTGATCGCGCAAGCAGTTCAACGTGCAGGCATTGAAGGCGCAGAAGTGGAAGACGTGGTCATGGGCACGGTGCTCACCAGCGGCACGGCGGGCATGAACTTGGCACGCAACGCGGCTTTGGCTGCGGGCTTGCCTGTCACCGCGCCTGGTCAAACCATGGACCGGCAATGCGCTTCTGGTTTGATGGCGATTGCCACAGCTGCCAAGCAAGTCATGGTGGACGGCATGGATGTGGTGGTGGCTGGTGGCCAAGAGAACATCACGGCTGAACAAAAAGCCTACTTCGAGAGCGCCATGGCCAGCAAAGACGCACATCTTGAACAACGCGTTCCCCATGTCTACATGCCCATGCTGATGACCGCCGAGTTTGTGGCGAAAAAATACGGCATCAGCCGCGAAGCGCAAGACTTGTATGCATTGCAATCGCAGCAGCGCACGGCGCAAGCCCAGCAAGCCGGTCGCTTCAACCAAGAAATCGTGTCCTATGCCACGCAAATGGCGGTGGCCGATAAAGCCACGGGCGCTATCAGTTTGAAAGACGTGGTGTTGGACAAAGACGAAAGCAACCGCCCCGACACTGTGCTCGAAGGTTTGACCTCCTTGAAGCCAGTGATTGAAGGCGGCGTCATCACCGCAGGAAACGCCAGTCAGTTGTCCGATGGCGCCAGTGCTTGCGTGGTGATGGACACAGGCTTGGCCGAGCGTCGAGGTTTGCAAGCCCTGGGCATTTACCGTGGCATGACAGTCGCTGGTTGTGCGCCTGAAGAAATGGGCATTGGTCCCATCTACGCCGTGCCCAAATTGCTGAAACAACACGGTTTGAAAGTGGACGACATTGGTCTGTGGGAGTTGAACGAAGCCTTTGCCTGTCAAGCCATTTATTGCCGGGATCAACTCGGCATCAACCCCGAGATCTACAACGTCAACGGTGGTGGCATTTCCATCGGTCACCCCTATGGCATGACAGGTGCAAGGTTGGTGGGCCATGCGCTGATCGAAGGCAAACGCCGTGGCGTGAAATACGTGGTCGTCACCATGTGCGTTGGTGGCGGCATGGGTGCGGCTGGGTTGTTTGAAGTCGCTTAAGCTTATTGGATAAAAGGGGGGTCCACATGCCACGTCGATTTGTTGATTTATCCATTTATTTGGAAAACGATGTGGTGAGTGATCCACCCGCGTATGCCCCGCGCATCGAGTACCTGACCCATCAAAACACGGTGTCACAAATAGAGCCATTTTTCCCGGGCTTGAAAAAAGAAGACTTGCCCGACGGGGAAGGCTGGGCGGTGGAGTTTGTCAAACTCTGCACCCACAACGGCACGCATCTGGATGCGCCTTACCACTACCACTCCACGATGGATCAGGCGTCAGGCGAAAAAAAGCCCGCCATCACCATTGATGAAGTGCCGCTGGAGTGGTGCTTTCAACCCGGGGTGAAACTCGACTTCCGTCATCTGCCCGATGGTCATGTGGTCACCGCAGCTGAAGTGGATGCCGAACTCAAGCGCATCAGTCACACGTTGTCGCCGCTGGAAATTGTGGTGGTCAACACGCGGGCAGGCATGCAATACGGACAACCCGACTATGTCTCCTGTGGCTGCGGCATGGGCTACGAAGCCACCATGTATTTGCTGGAGCAGGGTGTGCGATTGACCGGCACGGATGCCTGGAGTTGGGATGCGCCGTTTGTGCACACCGCGCAAAAATATGCAGACACCGGCAACGCGGCGTTGATTTGGGAAGGCCACAAAGCGGGCCGAGACATTGGCTATTGCCACTTGGAAAAACTGCACAACCTGGAAGCCTTGCCCAGCAGCGGTTTTTACATCAGCTGTTTTCCCCACAAAATCCGTGGTGCTTCTGCTGGCTGGACCCGTGCCGTTGCAATTTTTGATGATGCTTTGCTTGCTGCGCAGCATCCCCAAGCTTGAAACTTGATCCTCACCAAACAGCGCGGGCCTTGCCCTACCTGCGGCTGTCTCATACCATTGCGGCTTTATTGCTGGACACGTCGGTTGTGGTGCCGCCGCGTTTGGTACAGCGCTTGTCGAACGCGGGCAGTTTGTTTGTCATGCCCGCAGGCGATACCCAACTGGCCATCACCAAGCTGATCACCTGGGTCCCAGACAACCCCTCGCGGGGAATGCCCGCCATCCAAGGTGAAGTGATGGTGTTTGATGCCCGTGATGGCAGGTTGTTGCACCTGCTGGATGGCCCCACGGTGACCGCGCACCGAACAGCGGCTGTGTCCTTGCTCGCTGCACAACACCTTGCGCCTCATCCCCAGGGCCGTTTGTTGCTGGTGGGTGCTGGGGTGCAGGCCAAAGCGCATTTGCATGCATTTGTGCAAGGGCTTGGTGTGCAAGAGGTGTTGGTGGCTTCGCGCACACGCGAAAGTGCCCAAGCCTTGGTGGACGAAGCACAGTCCTTGGGCGTGAGCGCCGCCATCGCTGACAGCGCTGACCAAGCTTTGGCTGACTGCAGTTTGGTGGTCAGTGCCACCACTGCGCATCAAGTGGCCCTGCGTGCCCGTCCCCGTGACGATGCATTCATTTGCGCCATCGGGGCCTTCACACCTGCCATGGTGGAATGGGCACCCGAGGTTTGCAGGCATGTGGCGGAACATGGCCGGGTGGTGGTGGACTCCCGAGACGCCGACCATGAAGCTGGCGACTTGTTGCAAGCGGGCTTGGATGTGGCGCAATATCTCAGCTTGCAAGATGTGGTGCGTGGGCCCTCGGCCCTGGACACTGGCCCATCAGGTCCGGTGTTTTTCAAAAGTTGTGGCTGGGCAGGCTGGGATTTGGCAGCGGCCCGGTGCGTGGTGCAGGCGCTGGGTTGAATGCATCAGCAAACCAGCAGACAGCCCTTGCTCAGTCGTTTTCCAAGGCCACCAAACTGTTGAGCAAAGCGGTCTGAAAGCGTTGGGGGTTTTGAACATGCGGTGCATGACCCAAATCTGGAAACAAGACCAACTTGGCATTGGGAATGATCTTCACGGTTTTGAGTGACATCTCGCGGTAGTTGCCCAAAGCGGATTTCAGAGGCTCAGGTGCCAAATCGCGACCAATGGCTGTCGTGTCTTGTTCACCAATCAACAACAAGGTGGGCACCTTGAGATTGGGGAATTCGTACAAAACCGGTTGATTGACAATCATGACAAAGGTCAAGGCGGAATGCCATGCCACGGTTTCTTTGCCGGGACCGCGGTACATGCCTGCGATCATTTGTATCCAAGGCTCGTATTCGGGTTTCCAAACGTTCGCGTAGTACGTGCTTTTCTGGTAGTTGCGCATGCGCTCATCGGTTTGCTGCAACTCACGTGCATGCCATTGATCCAAGGTGGGCATGGGCACGCCCATGGCTTTCCAATCTTCCAAGCCCAATGGATTGATCATCACCAGTTGGGTCACTTCCTTGGGAAACTTCAAGGCATAACGCGTGGCCAACATGCCACCCATGGAATGCCCCACCACGGTGGCTTGGCTGATCTTCAAGGATGTCAACAAGGCATGCGTGTTGTTGGCCAGTTCGTCAAAGCTGTAGTCATAGTTGAGGGGTTTGCTGGATTTGCAAAACCCGACTTGATCGGGCGCAATCACCCGCAAGCCAGTTTGTTGCAACTTGATGGCTGTTTCATGCCAGGTGGCGGCACAGAAATTTTTGCCATGCATCAACACCACAACTGGTGCATTCGGCTTGGCTGCTGGGTAGTCCAAGTAGGCCATTGTGATTGGCTGGTTGGCGGCAATGAAATCAAAATACCGCACGGGCGCTGGGTATTCAAAGCCCTGCAATTGCGGTCCATAAACAGGCACATCTGCCCGAGCGGTCAGGCTGGCCAACAGGCAGATCCATGCGAATAAATTTTTCATGCGGGAGTTATAGCGCATGTCATGGACAAGTTGCCCATTGACGCTGGTGCGCAAAGCCCAATATCATGGGTCTGGCCCAAGACACTGAAGGACCTTCATGACTGCTGAATACATTGTGATCTGCGTGTATCTTTTTGCTGGCGTTTGTTTTGGGCTTGTCACTTTTTCTCATCGGCACTTGTTCAGCGAGGGGCCCACTAAGTCCATCAGTGCAGATGCAAGTTCGGTGCTTGAGGGCCGCGCTTTTTGGGTCTTGATCGCCACATGGCTTTGGCCCATCTTGGTGCTGACGGGCATCAACACCGCATTCATCTTGGCCAAGCGCCAAAAGCAGTTGAAAAAGTAAGTCAACTTTTTTTGATCTGTTAAGCCAATGCAATTGCCACATTTCATGCCGCTGTTCATCTTGCGGGCTCTGTTGTTCTCTCTGGCAAGCCTCTTGTGGACCCCGCTCAGCTGGGCCTTGACCGAGGCACAAATCATCCAAGCCTTGAGCTTGCCGCAAAACAGCACAGGCAACATTGCCGATGCTGTTGAAGAAGCCACAGGTGCCCGTGGCTGGATGTCGTCAGACATGAAACCCATTTTTGATGCCCGAGTAGTCGGTCGGGCCGCCACCGTGGTGTTGCGACCTGTTTTGAAAAATGACGATCGCAAATACCCCAATCTGGCTTTGGAGCTGCTGGATCAGGCCCCAAAAGGTTCGATATTGGTGTTTGTCATGCAAGACGGCCCAGACATCGCTGCCATGGGCAATTTGATGGGCACCACGGCCAAGGTCAGAGAACTGGCTGGTGCTGTGATCGATGGCGCGGTGCGTGATGTCGCCGAATTGAAGCGCATGGGCTTTCCAGTGTGGTCACGCCGAGTCAGCCCTGCAACCTCGGTTGGCCGCATGGTTGGTGCAGAAAAGCAAGTGCCGGTGCGCTGCGGGGACATCATGGTCCATCCCGGCGATTACATCGTGGGTGACACCGATGGCGTGGTGGTCGTGCCAGCTGCTGCCGCCATGCGCGTGATTGAATTGCTCAAGCAATACGATGACAAAGAATCCAAGATGCTGACCATCATCGAAAAAGAAAAATCCATGCTTAAGGCGCTGGAAATTTACAACCGCTACTGAACCAGGTTCAGATGGTCATGCCACCATCCACCGAATAGGCTTGCCCGGTGGTGAATTGCGACTCGTCACTGGCCAAAAAAACCACGATCGGCGCAATCTCATGGGCTTGTGCCAAGCGCCCCATGGGTTGACGCGCCACAAAGTCTTTGCGAGCTTGCACTGGATCGGCGTGGCTGTTGATGCGGTCTTGCAACGAGGGTGTGTCCACGGTGCCTGGGCAAATGGCATTGCATCGAATACCTTGTCGCACATGGTCGGCCGCAACCGCCTTGGTCAGGCCAATCACAGCAGCTTTGCTGGCGCCATACACAAAGCGGTTTGGCAAGCCTTTGACACTCGAGGCCACACTGGCCATGTTGATGATGCTGCCTCCGCCTTGGGCGATCATCTTGGGGAGAGCCGCTTGAATGGCCCAAAACTGCGAGCGCACATTCAAGTTGAAGGCCAGGTCCCAGTCCTCGTCGGTGGCGGTCAAGGCGGTGCCACTGTGCACAAAGCCTGCGCAATTGAACAACACATCAATGCGTTCCATGCGGGCGATTTGAGCCGCGATGGCTGCCTTGTCCATCACATCGAACACCGCTGTGTGGACATGCTTCATGCCCTTGTAAGGCTCTAACAAAACCGGGTTGATGTCGGTGGCCCAGACCGTGGCACCTTCGGCCAGCATGGCCATGGCGGTGGCCTGACCAATGCCTTGACCGGCAGCTGTGATGAGGATGTGTTTGTCAAGTAGTCGCATGGCTTGTCCTGAATGTTGAAAGCCCTTGGGGCCATCGAGGGTTTCAGAGCTTAACTGAAGCGCCTGGGTTCGGTCGCAAAGCCAGCAAACTGACGGCAGAGATGGTCAGGGAAAGGCAAATTCCACTGGGCAAATCGAGATACCAGGACAAGCCCAGCCCACCACCAACCGCCAAACCCAATGCGGCACTTGAAAGCAGGGCGGAAAAACGCTCAAACAACAAGGCTGGACCGATCAACAAAACAAAAACCAAAAACACCCCCAAGGTTTGAACCATCAGGCTGGCCACGACGGCGAACATGCCATAGAAGATCATGTCCGCGGCCAATACGCTTCGTTTGAACCAAAACAAGATGGAAACCACCACACCGCTGACAACGGCAATCAGGGCATCCGTGCCATCGCTCCAAAGCAGATCGGCTGCCAAGAGTTGTTGCAAATCATCTTTGCCATGGGGGCTGAATTGAGCGGCCAACAAGGCCAGCGATGCGCCCAAGATATAGATCAAGCCGATGAGCGCTTCGCGCCGCTGGGGCCACCATTGACAAATCTTGGCCACCAAGGCCGCGCTGCAAAGTGCCCCGGCGACCGATGCACCCAGCAAAATGCCATCATCGTGGGTATGGTGAAACACTTGCAGCCACAAAGTGGCCGCTGCAGCGGCTTGTGCCACCGCAAGATCAATGAACACCACGCCACGATGCAGCACTTGCCTGCCCAAGGGCAAGAGAGCGAGCGCACCACCGAAAAGCGTGATCAGGGGAAATATGAACCAGTCATCTGTCATGCAGTGTCAATCTGGCCGCTGGCTCAGGGTTGAAAGAAGTTGATCAAACCAGTCGATCAATGCCGTGCCAGACATGTTGGTCACTGTTGCGGGTAAAACCAACATGGGGATGCCTTGAGCGCTGTCTTGACGCGACAACCATTGTGCAGGTCGTTTGTCATGGTGTTGGGCAATCACGATGGCAAACGGCTGTGACTGTTGGATCTGTTTGCGAATGCGTTCAAGGTGAACGGGGGTGGGTGCCATGCCAGGTTTGGGCTCCAAATCAGCCCCCATCTGAATACCTAACCACTGCCAGAGATAGCCAAAACTGCTGTGCTGTATCACCACCGTGCGTCCTTGCAAATGCTGGGCTTGTTTTTCCCAGCGAACTATGCCCGCTTGCATGGACTTTTCAAACGTCTTGTAGTTGTCTGCAATTTGTTTGCCATCTTGGGGATGGAGCTGGATCAATCGCTCATGCAGGGGTGCCGCGACTTGCAGCAAACGCTTGGGGTCTGCATGCAGGTGTGGATTGCCCTCGGGATGGACATCCCCTGAAAAGGGGGTGATGGCGCCCGCATACGGGTTGATCAGCGTCACGAACTTGGAGGCGTAGAACATGGTCGGTTGACCATCTTGCACCTTGGGGTTGCCAGCGCGGGCTTGCAACACCGGCAACCAGCCAGATTCCAAACCTGCACCAGTACAAACAGCAAGGTCTGCTTGCCGAAGTTTGGCAATCAACGAGGGTCTGGCTTCCACATGATGCGGATCTTGCAAATGGTTGGTGGCTGCAAACACCTCAGCCTTGGGGTACAAAGCTTTGGTGAGGGCGCCCCATTCTGGTTCACAGGCAAACACCGTGAAAGCTTGCACCAGATTGCCAGCCAGCAAGAGTCCGCTGCAGACGGCGAACTTAAAAACTGTGCGCACCGTGGGCTCCAAAACCAATCACCAATTGCAGTTGAACCACATTGGACGCTGTATGGGCAAACACCTCGCTGGCCGCTTCACCGGCACTGCTTTGACGACTGAACTGAATGCGGTAGGTTTGGTTGTGGCTTGGCTTGTAGGCCAGCATCAAAGTTGTTTCACGCAAACGGGCTGCAGCGGCTTCAATTCCTTCTTCATGCTCCTCGGGTTTGTTGACGGCCAATTCGTCACTTCTCAGACCCAATTCCCATGCGGGGTGAAACCGCCACACAGCACCCAAGGATGACGCGGTGTGTCGTTGCGATGTCAATTCTGGATGGATGCCGGTGATCCGTGCGTTTTCCCAGAACAGTTTCACCTGGTTGTTTTTCGGGTTGCCATCCGGTGCCCATTTGTAGACCAGATCGGTCATGTAGAGATGTTGACCACTGAATTGAGCGCCATGAGCATGATCGTGTTCCTCCTCCTCACCGTGCTCATGGGCATGGGCCTGGCGTCTGTTGTTCAGGTAGGACAAGCCCAGTTGCCAACTGTTGCTGGGGTTGAGATCAGCCCCCGTTTTCATTGAAAAGGTGTAGGCACCTGGCGATTTCTTGGTTTCGGCTTCCTTGATGAGTTGCTCTCCCATGAAAGTCTCAACCCCCAAGCGCAGGTAAAACGGCGTTGGTGCTGTCCAATTCAATCGCAATCCATCGTCATACCAATGGCCGCCCAAAAAGCCGCGATAGAGCAATGGGCGTT